>CAJOHW010000022.1 GCA_905234565.1 uncultured Oscillibacter sp.
CATCCGCTTTTTTCGCTTCCTGGTGGGCCTGAGTGGGCTCGAACCACCGACCTTACGATTATCAGTCGTACGCTCTTGCCAGCTGAGCTACAGGCCCGTTTCACAGCTTCTTTTCTTTTGTTGTGTTTGCCGCTCTCAAGAGCGTAGGGATACTCTACCACAGGATTTCGGATTTGTCAACACCCAATTTCAAATTTTCTTAAGATTTTTTTCGAGGACCCGTTTGTCCCGCCGTCCTCTAAATGGAAGAAAATCCCATCAGCCCAAGATACCAAGCCGCCAGGCCCTCTCCATAGAGGAGCATTGCCGCCGTGGAGGCCGCAATCGCAGGACCAAAGGGGAAGGGGTTCCCCCGGCCCGCCCGGACCGCCGGCACCAGCCCCAGTACGCAGGCCAGCAACAGGGCGAACAGGCTCCGCACCGGCCCCAGGTACAGCCCCGCCGCCGCCAAGAGCTTGATATCCCCGCCTCCCAGGCTCTCTTTTCCCAGGATCCGGTCCATTCCCAGGGACAGGGCCAGCAGGCCGCCTCCAAAACCCAGGGCCGTCAGCAGCCCCGGCAGAGCCTCCTGAATCCCCGTAAAGGGCAGGGACACCGCCCAGACACCGGCGGAGATCAGGAGACAGCCGTCGGGGATCACCCGGCCGTCCAAGTCCGTCAGAGACAGGCAAAACAGGCAGCAGAGGAAAATCCAGTTCCGCAGACACTCCGCCGTGGCCCCGAAGCGCAGAAAACACAACACGCTGACGGCGGCGCAGAACAGTTCCGACAGGGCATACCGGGCCGGAATCCGCTCCCCGCAGTACCGGCACCGCCCCCGGAGAAACAGCCAGCTGAACACTGGCACCAGATCCCCCGGCCCCAGCACGTGCCCGCACTGGGGACAGCGGCTCCGGCCCGTCAGGAAGGACTCCCCCCGGACCATCCGCCAGGCGGCACAGTGCAGAAAGGAGCCCACGACTGCCCCCAGACACGCCGCCACAACGCAGCAGTATATCCACAAAACCAGATTTTCCCGGATCAAACCCGTCATGCCCCGCTCCTGTTCCATCTATTGCTTCTATTTATTACTTCTATTCTTACGCTTTTGCGGGATCCCGGCCTCAAACCGGGATCCCGCCGGGATTATACCGCGTTCTTCTTCACAAACTCCGGGGCGTGGGCGTAGCGCACCGCCATGTCCCGGGTGATCTGCCGCTCCCGGACCAGCCGCACCAGGGCCTGGTCCATGGTCTGGCCTCCGATAGCGGCGGAGGTGGCTACGGCGTTGGCAATCTGGGGGGTGTTGCCCGTGCGGATCAGGTTCCGGATGGCGTCCGTCACGATCATCAGCTCACAGGCCAGGGCCCGCCCGCCCCCCTTCTTGGGGATCAGCTGCTGGGTCAGCACCGCCTGCAAGGTCATGGACAGCTGCAAGCGGATCTGGGGCTGGGCCCCCTCCGGAAACACCTGCACAATCCGGTCCACCGCGTCCGACGCGCTGCCGGTGTGCAGCGTGCCAAAGACCAGGTGCCCCGTCTCCGCCGCCGTGATAGCCGTCTCAATGGTGTCCCGGTCCCGCATTTCGCCGATGAGGATCACATTGGGGTCCTCCCGGAGGCTGGCCCGCAGTCCCTCGGAGAAGCTCCTGGTGTCCTTGCCCACCTCCCGCTGGTTGATGGCGCACAGGTCCGGCTTGTAAATGTACTCCACCGGGTCCTCCAGGGTCACGATATGGGCCCGGCGGGTGTGGTTGATGGAGTCGATCAGCGCCGCCAGAGTAGTGGACTTGCCGGATCCCGTCTCTCCCGTCACCAGCACAATGCCCTTGTGCAGGTTCGTCAGCTCCGGCACAGCGGGGGGAAGGCCCAGCTTGTTCACGTCCGGGATCTCCTCCCGCAGCAGCCGCAGCGCCGCCGACGGCACCCCCTGCTGTTTGAAGATATGGATCCGCAGCCGGCTTCCGGCATAGGAGGCGGCGCTGTCCAGTTCCCCCGTGCGGTCAAAGTCCTCATAGGCCTCCTCCGTCCCCGCCAGGAACCGGGCCATATCCACGCAGTCCTCCGCCGACAGGGGGATGCTGTCCATGTCCTGCACTTCCCCGTCCAAGCGGTACTTGGGGGGCAGGCCCCAGATGAGATGGATGTCCGACGCCCCGTCCGCCCGGGCCTTCGCCACCAGTTGTTCTACGGTCATCATAAACGTACCTCTCTATGTCGTTCAGAATGTAATTTTGCAAATGCCGGATGCTTTTGCGATGATATCACGGCCCCGCCGCCTTGTCAACGACAGCCGCCGCCACGGATTCTGCTGTCCATGCGCACCGCCGCCTCATAGACGGCGTTTTTGCTGTGTCCGGTCCGCTCCGCGACCTGGCGGGCCGCGTCTTTCAGGCGCATTCCGCTCTCCCGCAGGGCCAGCGCCTCCGCCGCCGCCTCGTCGATGCCGACCGCCGGGGGTTCCTCCGCCGACGCGCCTCCTATGACCAGCACATACTCCCCCCGGGGGGCCTGGGCCTCATAGTACGCCCTGGCCTCCCCCAGGGTCATGCGCAGAACCTCCTCGTGAAGTTTTGTCAGTTCCCGGCACAGGGCAATGGGCCGGTCCGGACCGAAAGCCTCGCACAGATCCCCCAGGGTGTCCAGGAGCTTGTGGGGGGCCTCGTGGAAGATCATGGTCCGCTCCTCCCGCCGCAAGGCCTCCAGCCGCTCCCGGCGGGACTTGCGGTTGACGCTGAGAAAGCCCTCAAACACAAACCGCCCTGTGGGGAGGCCGCTGACCGCCAGGGCGTTTACCGCCGCGCAGCACCCCGGAATGGCTGTCACTGCAATGCCCTCCCGGGCGCACAGCCCCACCAGGTCCTCCCCGGGGTCGGAGATGGCCGGGGTACCGGCGTCCGTCACCAGGGCACAGGATTCCCCCGCCAGAAGCCGCTGGACAATGGCCCGTCCGGCGGTGACGTGGTTGTGGGCGTGATAGCTCACCAAGGGCTTCTTGAGCCCGAAATGGTTCAGGAGTTTCACGGACACCCGGGTGTCCTCCGCGGCGATAAAATCCACCGCCTCCAAGGTCTCCACCGCCCGGGGGGAGAAGTCCCCCAGGTTGCCGATAGGCGTGGCCACCAGATAGAGGGTTCCGGTCATGGCTGGGCCTCCTCCCGAAAGGAAACACTGATGAAATCCCACCAAGCGCCGAAGCCGGATTTCATCAGGGTTTCCGAAAGTATACGGCGTCCAATTCCGCCGCGTCCGTGCCGTCCGCACGGCGCAGAAACAGGGGCCGCTCCACGTCCATCCCCGGACTGCCCCCCCGGCGTCCCTCTATCAGGGCTAAGAAAGGGGCATCCCCCGGGCGGGTACAGGCAAGGCGGAGGCGTTTGGGCTCCATGCCCCCCTCCCGCAGAGTACACAGGGCGTCTGTCAGGCGTTCCGGCTTCCAGGTGAAGCAGAACCGCCCACCCCAGCGCAGTAAATACGCGGCGGCGGCGGTCCAGTCCTCCCAGGAACACGCCCCCTCAGACCGGGCCAGACGCCGGACCGGATCCCGGGCCTCCCTGCCCCGGCCCCGGGCGTAATAGGGGGGATTGGAGACGATGAGGTCAAAGCTCCCGGAGGGAAAACGGTCCCTGGCGTCCCGGATGTCCATCTGTACTACGAATGCGCGGTCTGTCAGGCTGTTTTCCTGTACGCACCGCCCCGCCAACGCCGCCGCGTCCGCGTTTTTCTCGATGCCCGTCACGGTGATCTCCCCCTGCCGCGAAAGCAATAGCATTCCCAAAAGCCCCGTGCCGCAGCCCAAATCGCATACCCGCAGTCCCGGTTTCAGCTTCGGGAAGGCGGAGAGCAGAAAGGTGTCCGTGCCGGGGCGGAACAAGTCCCCGTCCCAGACAAAGCGGAGGCCTCCGGGTTTCACTTCCTCCCAGCGCTCCACAGGGCGTCAGGCCCCCATGTCCCGGAGAAGGGCCGTCAGATCCTCCCCCGTAAAGCGCTGGACGCTGCCGCAGAACTGACAGCTCAGTTCCGCCTCCCCCTGCTCCCGCAGTACCCGGCCCAGTTCCTCTTTTCCCAGGGCAATCAGCGCCGCCTCCATGCGCCTGCGGCTGCAGTCGCACCGGTACTCCACCGGGCTGCGCTCCAAAATCTCCATCCGAAATTCCGGCAGGGCCGCCAGCAGCAGTGCCTCCGGGTCCGGATTTTTACACAGAAAGGCCGTCACCGGTCCGGCGGCGTATACCCCCTGTTCCACCCGGGTGATGATGTCCTCCGGGGCCCCGGGCAGCAGCTGAATGAGATAGCCCCCCGCCGCCAGGACGCTCTGATCCCGGTCCAGCAGGACCCCCAGAGCGCACACTGTGGGCACCTGCTCCGACTCCGCGAAATACGCCGCCAAGTCCTCCGCGATCTCCCCGCTCAGAAGCGCCACGCTTCCCAAATACGGCTCCTTCATGTGCAGATCCCGGATGACGGTCAAGGTCCCCTCATGGCCTACGGCTCCGCCGACGTCCAGTTTCCCGTCGGGGCGCAGGGGCAGGTCCACAGCCGGGTTCCCCACGCTGCCCCGGACGTTCCCGGCGTTGTCCGACACCACCAGCACCGTGCCCACCGGCCCGCCCCCCCGGATTTGCAGGGTCAGACTGGCCCCGTCCTCCTTCATGGCGCTGCCCATGATAGACCCTGCCGCCAGGGCCCGGCCTAAAGCGGCGGTCACGACGGGCAAAGTCCGGTGGATCTGCCTGGCCCGCTCCGTCAAATGCCGGGTGGACACCGCCGCGGCTTTCACAAACCCGTCCTCTGAAATGGCCCGTACCAGCTGATCTCCCATGCTCTGATTCCTCCGGTCCCTCATTCCTCCGGCCCCTCCGGTTTCTCCGCCAGTACCGTCCAGCGGTCCGCGTCCTCTTTCGGGGGACGCAGGGTCAAGTCCCCGGACCGCCGGATCCGGGTAAACCCGGCGTCCGTTAAAAATCCGCGCAGCTGTTCCCACTCCCAGGCCCGCTGACGGTGTTCCTCAAAGCGCCGATCCCAGGCCCCATCCCCCCGGCGGCGGAACAGGTCCACCTGATAGGTGCAGATCCGGGTCTTTTCGGAGAAGAACGTCCGCCACACGCAGAAGTTCCCCGGGTCCTCGTCCATATACATCTGGGCGTCCATGCGGCGGAACTTACAGGGGGTGTTCACGTCGAACACCAGCCGTCCCCCGGGGCGCAGATACCGGCACACCCGGCGCAGGGTCTCCCGCAGATCCTTCTCCCGGGTCAGATAGTTCAGGGAGTCCAGGGTGGACACCACGGCGTCCGCCCTGCGGCGGCCCAGGTTCAGCCGCTCCATGGGCTGGCAGACGAACAGAGGCGGCGGAAATCCCGGGGGACACCCCGCCGCCTTGCCCATGGCCTGGGTCAGCATCTCCCCAGAGGCGTCCGTGGCGATGACCTCATAGCCCCGCTCTGCCAGCATCCAGGCGATGGTCCCCGTGCCGCACCCTAAATCCAGGACGGTTTTCACCGGAACGGCGCTCCCTTGAAAGCACCGTTCCAGGAAATCCGCCCGGGCCTGATAGCTGCCGTCAGTCATGAGGGCGTCGTAACTGCCCGCCAGGGCTTCGTATCCGCTCACGCATTTCCCCCTCTGCGCATCCGGTCAAAGAAGCGCTCATAGGCTCCGGTGCCGAAATTCAGCGTCCGGCTGACCCGGCTGACCGTGGCGCTGGACGCCCCGGTCTTGGTCAGAATCTCGTTGTAGTTCCGCCCCTCGTACAGCAGCGACGCCACCTCAAAGCGCTGTTCCATGGACCGCAGTTCCCCTACGGTGCAAAGGTCCTGGAAGAACTCGTAGCACTCCTCCTCGTCCCGTAATTGCAGGATGGCCCGGTACAGCCCCTCGTTCTTCTCTTTCTTGCCGATTTTTCTCATACGTATCGCTCCTCTCTGCCAAAACAGCGGGTAAACACTGCGGTTAGACCTTGTAAATATGATTTTACCATAATATAGTGAGAAAGTAAAGGAGAATTTTTGTAAATTAAAGTGTGAAACTGTCCGGCCGCAGGGCTTTCCCCGTGCGGGGAACGCGCACCCCGAACCTTCTGCCGCCATATTCTGGGGTAAATAAACGCGGGAGAGGAGCGGACGGCATGGAGGAACTGGTCATTCGTCCTTTGGAGAAAGAGCGGTCCTGGACGGCGGAGGAGGTGCCGGTCTTAGAGGCCCGGGTATCCCTGCCCCAGCCGGCGGAGGGGTACGGGCGGATCCGGCGGTTTTACGCTTTGCAGTGCCGATCCTTTCTCCGGTACTGTCAGGGGGAACTGCTGCCCTGGGCAAATACCCAGGCAAAAGCAGCCCTGCTTCACAGCACCCCTGTTCCCTGCTTCCAGGCGGAACTCACCTGGCAGGAGACTTACCGGGCGGGGAATCTGTGGAGCCTGTACACCCAGCTGCGGGAGAGCGCGCCCCCGGGACCGGAGGCCGTCCGGCGGTGGGGGGACACCTGGGATCTCTCCACCGGGTACCCCGTGCCCCTGTCCGCCTGGTTTCCCCCCAGGACACCTTGGAAAAAGCGGCTTCTGGCGGCGGCGGAGGCGGAAATCCGCCGTCAGGAGCGCCGGGGAGAGGCCCGGTACCATCCGGACTGGCCGAAACGTCTCCGGCGGGCCTTCCATGCCCAGCGCTACTACCTCACCCCGGAGGGCATCGCCTTTTTCTTCCCCATGTACGCCCTTGCCCCGGCGGCGGAAGGGGTACCCACGTTCCTGCTGCCCTGGGAGGGAGAAGCGCCTGTAAGGACAGAAGCCCTTCCATGGACGGAGAAGCCGTCATGATGCTTCCGGCTCTCCGCCCTCCTCCGCCAGCACGTAAATCGGGCGGCGCTTCACTTCCAGATAGGTCTTGGCCAGATACTCCCCCAGGATTCCGATGAAAAACAGCTGGACGCCTCCCATGAACATGACCATACAGGCCATGGAGGGCCAGCCCCCTACCGGGTCCCCAAAGAGCAGGGTCTTGGCGATGATATAGAGGATCACTACAAAAGATACGCCGCAGATCAGGATTCCCAGCACCGCCGCCAGGGCCAAAGGCACCGTGGAAAAGCCCACAATGCCCTGGACGGAGTACAGCACCAGTCCCCAAAAGGACCATTTCGTCTCTCCCGCCGCCCGTTCCACGTTCTCATAGGGGATCCACTTGGTGCGGAACCCCACCCAGCTGAAAATCCCCTTGGAGAACCGGTTCACCTCCCTCAGGGACAGCACCGCCTCCACCATCTTCCGCCGCATCATGCGGTAATCACAGGCCCCGTCCACAATCTCCGTGTCGGAAATGCGGTTGATCAGGCGGTAAAACCCCCGGGCAAAGAAACTGCGAATCGGCGGCTCCCCCTTCCGGGACTGCCGCCGGGCCGCGGCGCAGTCGTATTCCCCGCTCTCCAAGGCCGCGTACATCTCCCCCAGCAGGGCCGGAGGGTGCTGTAAGTCCGCGTCCATCAGGACCACATACTCCCCCCGGGCCCTCTGAAGCCCCGCGTACATGGCGGCCTCCTTGCCAAAGTTCCGGGAGAAGGACAGATAGCGGACCTGGGAATCCTCTTTTGCCGCCTCCCGGAGAAAGGCCAGGGTGCCGTCCCGGGAGCCGTCGTCTACAAAGAGATACTCCCAGGTACAGCCGTAAGAGGCGGTCAGTTCCGCCGCCGTTTCCCGGACCGCGTCCAGGAACAGGGGCAGAACCGCCGCCTCGTTGTAACAGGGTACGATGATAGAAACCAGCACTTGCCATCCCGCCTTGTCTCTTGTATCCATTCTTATGACAGCCGTTTATGACAGCCGGACCACCATTCTGCCGTCCGTCAGGCGGACGCTGCCCGCCGCCGGAAACGGCGGCATCTCCCCCACCGTTGCCGATCCATCCGCGTCGTAGTCCTGATCCCACACCAGGGGCTCATGGAGGTAGTCCGTCAGATAGCGGCCCAGGTTGTAGGTGGCGGCGTAAGGGCTGAACAGGCCCGTCTGTCCGTACAGGTCCGAAAAGGCGGTCCGGAAAGCGGCGCGGTAATAGGGGTTCTCGTCCAGACGGCCCGCAAAGGCCACCGGCGTCTCCCCGGGCACATAGCCCTCCGTGTTCTCCACGCGGTCCAGAATCCGGGCCGCCAGGGTAAGCGTGGCGTTCTTTTCCAGGTCCTTTTTCATGTACGCCTGGTTGGCAAAGACCACGTGGTGCCACAGCACCAGAACCACCGCCGCGCATATCAGCCCCTGGGCCGTCCGGGCCAATTTGGGGGGCCAGGGGAACAGATCCTCCCGCAGAAAAGGAAGGAGCCAGATCAGTTCCCGGGCAAAGCCCGTCAGGGCGTGGGCGTCGGCGGGAATCAGGATCCCGGCGGAGCCAAAGGCCACAGGCAGCAGGCACACGCAGACCATCACCAAAACCCGGTTGCAGGGAGACAGGGCCGGAAGGATCCGGCTCAGCCGCCACGCCAGAAGAAGCAGTAAGACGACGTGCAGCACCGGAAGGAGCCATCCCAGCACCCCGGCGGGAGTGAACAGGAACCGGGCATAGCGTCCCAGTCCCGCCGCCGCCAGCCCCGGAATCTCTTTCCAGGAAAAGGACATCCCCTCCCGCCGCCGGACAGTGCCCGTGAGGCCGCACAGAGCCGTCCACAGGACTGTATACGCCGCAAAGCCCGCCGCCAGAAGGCAGAGGCTGTAAACCCCTTTGCCCAGGGTATACATCATGGGGGATTCTTCCAATGCCTGACGCAGCACCCCCATGAGGCACAGGGACGCCGCCACGGTGAAATAGGGCTGGTAGATTCCCAGGGACAGTACCAGAAGTCCCAGTCCCGCCAGAGCCGCCCATCCTCCCCGGAGAATGCACCCCGCCGCCAGCACCGCAAGGAGCAGAGCCAGGGCGTACTCATCTAAGCAGTACACGTAGGTGGCCCCCGCCAAAGTCAGGGACAGGTTCGTACAAAGCAGGCCGCAGGTGAACACCTGCCCCATAAGGGACCGGATCCCCAGAATCCGGATGACCCCGGCGGCGGCCAGGGACATCCACAAGAGAAACAGCATCCCCCCCAGCCAGGGGGACGCCGCCCCTCCCTTCCACCACTCCAAGACCGGAATCAAAAACCTGCCTACGCTCAGATAGAAGGGGAAGCCCCAGTCCGCGTAGGAGAAATAGGAGATGGAGTCATGGGAGAAGAACTCGTTGGAAAAGAGAAACCCGTGGGCCAGAAAGCCAAAAACCGCCGTGGACAGCAGAACGGTCCGCAAAAGACGGCGGTCCACTCCCGTCATTCTCTCCATGGCCTCCATCCCTCACTCCTCCACAAAGATTTGCAGCGTCACCGGCAGTTCCCGCAGGGGGGCCGCCAGATAGGTCCCCTGATAGTACATGGCGCAGGACGCGCCGCCGTCCAGGTTAAAGGCGTCCACACAGTCCAAGAACGCCATCAGTTCCCGCATCTGCCGCATATCCGCCCCGCCGGGGACGCACACCAGCACCAGATACCCGGAACGGTTGATGCCCACCGCCGTGCGGGGAGTGCTGCGGGTGGTGAACCGCTCCTCCGTAAAGCCCGGCTCCGTGTCTGTCACGATCTTCCCGTCCCGGACCAGCCGGGGGCCGCCGGAGATCACCTCCGTCACGCCGTCCAGGGTAAAGCCCTCCGGGTCTGGCTGGGACAGAGCGTAGGTCCGGGAGATCCGGGAGCCAATCTGGGGAATGGGGAAATCCGCCGCCGATACACAGCCCTGGCTCATGTAGACCACATAGCCCTCCTGGGGGATGGCAATGGAGGCCCCCTCTGTCACGGAGTAGAACTCCCGGATCACGCCGGTTTTGGCGATCAGGGTCCAGCCCCGGTTCGAGATTGTAACCCGGTCCCCGTAGGCAGGGGTGTAGAGGACGCTGTTCCAGTCCTCCTGGGCGTCCGTATTGACGGCGTCGGCAGTCCAGCGGTCCGTCCCGGAAGTGAGCACCGCCATAATGGAGGGCCGTCCGATCTCCAGCGTGCCGTCGGACCGGATGCCAAGGCAGGAAAGCCCCGGCTCCCCGTAATACCACTCCCCGCCAGCCATCAAATTGCCCTCCGGGACTTTGAACGCGGCAGAGGCCTCAAAGAAGTTGCCGTTCACCACCGCCGCCGCCCCGGACCCCTCCGCAATCTGGGGGAAGGAGGCCGTGTGTCCCAGGGTGTTGTCCGTGAGAGAGGCCCGGACCGCCACCTGGGGGTGCCGGGCGTTCACCGTCAAGACATGGGCGGTGAGGGTGCCGCCGGAAGTGGACACCACCCGCTTGGCGTAGGCGAGGGTGAAGCTGTCATAGGAGGTATAGTCCAGGGTCCAGCCCGCGCCGCTGCCCAATACGCCTGCCTCCACTCCCTCCGCCTGGGTAAAAACCCCCTCCTGACGGAGTTTCTCCGCTAAGGTGCGGCTCTCCCCCTTCAAAAGGCAGGTCAGGGCGGCGTAGCCCATGTCCACCATGTCCCCCCGGTTCAGGGAGATGGTCTCCATAACCGCCGCGCTGTCCTGGGTGAGAATCCCCAGGGACGCGCACAGGCGCAGCTGTCCGCCCCAGGTGAAATCCCCAGCGGACTCGCTGTATCCCAAGGCCCGCAGCAGGAAGGCGGCGTACTGCTGGACCGTCAGGGGAACGGAGGGGTGGAAAGTGGTGGGAGAGGTGCCGTTGGTGATGCCTGTGCGGTAGGCATAGGCCACGTACTGGGCCCCCTCCCCGGACACGTCCTGAAAGGGACTTTCGCCGCTGCCCGCCAGGGCCCGCTCCTCCGCCCCCAGAAAGCGGATCATCATGATCAGCCCTTGGAGACGGGTGGGGGCCTGGTCCAAGCTGTAAATGGGGGTGCCGTCCGGATTGGTGCCGGTGCCCCGGAGAAGATGCAGGGAGGTGAGCTTTTCCGCCCGGGCCAGCGTATCCGGACTGTCAGAGGACGCCGCCGCCCACGGTACCAGAAAGAGGGCCAGAAGCAGACAGGCCGCCCTGGCCGGCCATTTTTTCATTTGCGTTTACCCTTTTGACCTTTCCCGTGTGGTCTGCCCGCGCTTCGCGGACAACAGGGACAGTGTAGCATATCCTGAACGAAATGACAAGAGGATTCCGCATCCAAAGGCTGGATTTCATGGAAAGCGCACGAAAAAAACAGGGGAATCGTAAACAAAACGTGAAGAAACCGTGAAGCGGGCGTGAATCTGTGTAATATAGGAAACATAGAAAAGGACCCGCCCCCTGGGGCAGGTCCCGACTGCGAACGCAGTTTCTTATTGCAGACCGAAGCGCTTGTTGAATTTCGCCACGCGCCCGCCGGTATCCACCAGCTTCTGCTTACCGGTGAAGAAGGGGTGGCACTTGGAGCAGACTTCTACCCGGATGTCCTTCTTGGTAGACCCTGTCTCAATCACGTTCCCACAGGCACAGGTAATGGTGGCCGGCCCGTATTTGGGATGGATTCCTTCCTTCATCGCGCTTTCACCCCTTTCAATTTCCAGACTACCCCGCAAAATACCAGAGACACGGATTCCGCAAAGCGGAAAGAATTATACCACGGGAAATCCGGAATTGCAAGGTTTTTTTCGCCGAGCCCCCCCAAAAATCACGGACCGGGCCGAAATTTGGAGGAACCCTTGCTTTCCGGTCCGGTTCTGCTATAATAGACGGACGAAACTGATTCCGGAACGAAAGGAAATGCGCTATGCGGACGATTCTCCTGGTCTTCGGCACCCGCCCGGAGGCCATTAAAATGTGCCCCCTGGTCAATGAGCTGAAACGCCGGAAAGACGCCCGGACCGTGGTGTGCGTGTCCGGACAGCACCGGGAGATGCTCCATCCCGTGCTGGAGGCCTTCGGCGTGACGCCGGATTACGATTTGGCTGTCATGCGGGACCGGCAGACCCTCTTTGACATCACCTCCGCCGTCCTGCTGGGCCTCCGGGAGGTGCTGGAACGGGAGCGGCCGGACGTGGTGCTGGTCCATGGGGACACCACCACCAGCTTTGCCGCCGCCCTGGCGGCCTTTTACCTGCAAATCCCCGTGGGCCACGTGGAGGCAGGACTGCGTACCTATAACTTAACTTCTCCCTTCCCGGAGGAGTTCAACCGTCAGGCGGTGGACCTGGTGAGCCGCTACGACTTCGCCCCCACCCCCCGGGCCCGGGACAACCTGCTGCGGGAGGGCCGGGACCCCGCCCACATCTATGTCACCGGCAACACCGCCATCGACGCCCTGAAAACCACGGTCCGGGAGAATTACCGCCACCCGGAGCTGGACTGGGCAGCCGACAGCCGCCTCATCGTCATCACCGCCCACCGCCGGGAGAACTTAGGCGAACCCATGCGGAATATGTTCCGGGCCATCCGGCGGGTGTGCGACGCCCACCCGGACGTGAAAGCCGTGTACCCCATCCATATGAATCCCGTGGTCCGGGAGGCGGCGGCGGAGATCCTGGGGGGCGATCCCCGGATCCACCTCATTGAGCCTCTGGACGTGCTGGACTTCCACAACCTCCTGGCCCGCAGCTGCCTGATCCTGACGGACTCCGGCGGCATCCAGGAGGAGGCCCCCTCCCTGGGCAAACCCGTCCTGGTCATGCGGGACACCACGGAGCGTCCGGAGGGCGTGGAGGCCGGTACCCTGCTTTTGGTGGGCACGGAGGAGGCCCCCATCTATGAGGCCTTTACCCGGCTTTTGGAGGATCCGTCGGCTTACCGGGCCATGAGCAACGCCAGCAACCCCTATGGGGACGGCTTCGCCAGCCAGCGCATCGCCGACATCCTCCTGACCGGGTCCACAAACCGATAGACCGGGAACATCGGACTGGGAATCTTTGGGTTTTATGGTTTACGATCCCGGGAACGAGAACAGGATCATACCGCCCTTTTCCTCGTTGCCCGTGTTCCAGAGCCGGGGGAAGTGGAGCCAGCGGGGGGTGCCGTAGGTCACCGCCTGGACGGAAAACCCCTCCGGACGGCGCTCATAGCCCATGAGCAGAAACCAGTGCCACTCATAGAAGGAGAACTCCGGCGACACGTGCTTCAACAGCAGATACGGCACCGGGATTCCCGCGTCAATCTGGGCAATCAGCCGCTGCTCCGCCCCCTCATAGGGGAGAATCCCCTCATAGCCCCCTACCTGGGGCTCCCCCTGGCCCATGCTCCGCAGATAGTCCGCGAAACCGTTTTCGTACAGCTCCAGCCGGTCCACCCCCCGCATCCGGGGGCCCAGGGTCCGCTTCATCAGCCGGGACAGATTCAGATAATCCGCCCGGGTCATGTGCGCCGGGTCAAAGGGCACCAGGCCCGTCCTGCCCTGCCGCAGGGCAAAATACACGCAGCAGTCACAGGCCGTCACCGCCGCGCAGCCCCCCATGCGCATAAAGAAGTCCGGAAACCAGTCCTGGTTCCAGCCGTAGGATCCGTCAATCCAGAAATGCTCCAATACCCGCCCCACTGTCTCCGCCTCCTTCTCTCCAAATGTTTGCGGGAAAATTGTATCATGGGACGGCGGGGAAGTCAAGAAACCCTCCCTCCGCCAATCTGCCAATCCGCCCTTTTTGATCCACCTTTTTCCAGTATTGCCGGGGGAAATCAGGCCACACTATGCCTGTCCCCACAGGGGATATGCTTGCGGGCAGACAAATCTGCCGATGTGCCGTTTCCGGCGTCGGCGGCGTCTGCCTGCGCGGATAAAAACGGAGGTCCGGATCCTATGTTGGATAAGATTTCCCTGACCCTTGCCATCATCGGCGCGCTGAACTGGGGCGGTATCGGCCTGTTTGGCTTTGACACGGTGGGGTTCCTGTTCGGCGGACAGGGCTCCCTGCTCTCCCGGCTCATCTTTACCCTGGTGGGCCTGGCCGGCGTGTGGTGCCTGACCCTGCTGTTCCGGGACAGCGAGATGTCCCGGAATACGCCCCATATGGCGTAAACCCCGACTGCCGGACCGCGTAAGCGGTCCGGCTGCTCTTTGCAAGACAGGAGATATCCACGTTTTTTCAAAAAAACCTTGACAGTCCCGGGAAAGCGTGGTATGATAGCACCATGGTTAGCTTATACTAACCTCGAACCCATGGCCCGCACCCGGACCGGAGGTTTGACACTTATCTCCTTTTTCCCCTCACAATCTGTCCCGTGCGGCTGCCATTCCGCACGGGACAAATTGTTTTGCGCTGGGAGAGGCGAAACCGCTCCGATGCTTATGCCTGGTTACGCCCGGTTACGCCTTGTTGAACTTCTCCTTCCCCTGACGGCAGCGGGGGCACTTCCAGTCGGCGGGCAGGTCCTCGAACTTCGTCCCAGCAGGGATGCCGCCCTTCTCGTCTCCCACCGCCGGGTCGTACACGTAGCCGCACACGGAGCAGATATACTTTCCGGTGGCGGCTTTGGCCTCCACCGCTTTGGGCGGAATGCTCTCCGGCGGGTTGTCCAGATCCACGATCTTCTTCCCTTCCAGATTCTCATAGCCCAGGGGCGTGTGGGTGGAGAGGTACACCGTGGGATGGTTCCGGATGAACTCCCGCACCCGGTCCAACGTCTCCCGGGCGGCGGGCACGTCCTCAAACACCACAGACAGCTTGTTGGCATAGAGGGCCTCGTCCGTGTAGGTCACGTCGCCGTGGATCATGTAGTACACATCGCCGTCCTTGACAATGACGATGCAGTTGCCCTTGGTGTGGCCGGGAGCGGACAGATACCACACATCCTCCGCGATCTTCTCCGCCGCCGGGAAGTTCTCAAAGGGACCGTCCTGGAAGTTGGCGGTTTTGATATTGGGCAGGTCCTTCAACTCGTCGGTCTGGGCCTCCGCGCCGGAGGTATAGATCACGGCGTTGGGGAAATGCCGCAGGGCCCCGGTGTGGTCGGCGTGCTTGTGGGTCACCAGAATCTTGCTGACCTGTTCCGGCTGATAGCCCGCCGCCGCCAGAGCGGGCAGATAGTCCTGAATCCGGGTTCCCATGTAGATCATGGTCTTTTCATCGGGAACCTGATCCGGAATCCCCTCCGGCAGGCCCGTGTCCACCAAGATCACCTCTCTGCCCGTGTCGATGACATAGTTCTGGAGGCTGGAGCGGTACTTCACCGCCGGATTCAAGCCCTCCATGCCCTCACCGCCCATGGCAAAGGGCTGGACCATGAACCCGTTCTCATAGAGCTTGACTGCTTTGATGACCATAAACCCGTCTCCTCTCATAATCTCCGCAAATTCGATTGCGCGCAATCGAATTAGGCATTCTTTATTATACTCCCTTTTTGAGAAAGATCAAGCCCCCAAAAAACATCCCCGGCAGATGCCGGGGACGGATAAGAAAACTTTACGAAAGGCGCACAATCACAAGACGGGCGATACAGGTACCCGGATCCAGGGAGGCATACGCCTCGGCGGTATCCGTGGGATTGCGGACCGTCAGCACCGCGTTCTCCGCGTCGGAGGCGATGAGGGCGGTCTGGGAGATCCACTGGTTATCCTGCGTCAGGGTGCCCGCAACAGGGACATCGTCCAGGGTCAGAACCAGCTGGCTGGTTCCGTTCACGTCCACGGCAAAGTGGACCAGATAGACGCCGGGCTGTTCCAGGGTGAAGCTGCTCTCACTGGCCCGGGAAATACCCGTATTGCTGTTGGGGCCGTCCTCCGGGAAGGGGACATCCTCTCCGGGGTCCACGGCACTGGCGGCGGCTACCGCGTAGAAATCCGCGAACGTCAATTCAGCGGCAGGTCCCTCCGGACCTTGCGGACCTTCCGGACCCTGAGGGCCTTCCGGGCCCTGGGGGCCTTCCGGACCTTGCGGACCTTCCGGACCCTGGGGGCCTTCCGGACCCTGAGGACCTTCCGGACCTTGGGGACCTTCCGGACCCTGAGGGCCTTCCGGGCCCTGGGGGCCTTCCGGACCTTGCGGACCCTGCGGACCTTGCGGACCATGGGGACCTTCCGGACCTTGCGGACCTTCCGGACCCTGGGGGCCTTCCGGGCCCTGGGGGCCTTCCGGGCCCTGGGGGCCTTCCGGGCCCTGGGGACCTTCCGGGCCCTGGGGGCCCTCCGGGCCCTGAGGACCTTCCGGACCTTGAGGACCTTCCGGACCTTGTGGGCCTAATGGACCCTGGGGACCTTCCGGACCCTGAGGACCTTCCGGACCCTGAGGACCTTCCGGACCTTGAGGACCTTCCGGACCTTGTGGGCCTAATGGACCCTGGGGACCTTCCGGACCTGTTTCACCAGTTGGTCCCTGGGGACCCACTGGTCCGGTGGGTCCTTGGGGACCTCTGGGACCTGCGGGACCCATGGGGCCGACGGGACCGGCAGGACCTTGGGGACCGGTGGGGCCGGGATAGCCCGGTTCCCCCATGGGACCCCGGGGGCCTCTGGGACCGGGCATCCCCGGAGGGCCCGGAGGACCCGGAGGCCCGGGAGGTCCGGGCATACAGCAGCAGTCCTCATGGCAGGGCCCCCGCCCCGCCTCGCACAGGCTGCTGCCGCGATAACGTCGGAAATCTTCGTCGTTTCGACTCATGATATCCCTCCTGTCATGGAACCGGCACAGAGCCGATTGGCATTCCGTGCCTGATCCATCCTATGCCCGCCCCGCCGTGACGACACAGCATCGTGTCAAAAAGAGACGGCTCCCGCAAATGGGAGCCGTCTGCAAATCTTTTCCCTTTACAGGCACTTCAAAAAGGCCGCGTGATAGGGCGGCATCCGGTACCCGTCCGCCAGGGACACGGTTTTCCCCGTCAGCAGGTCCTCCGCCTTGGCACAGCCCGCGTGAAAACGGGCGTGATAGGGATGTTCGTCCGCGTTGACCGCCACCAGTACCGTCTCCGCCTCCGTTCGGCGGCGGAACACCGTCTGCAGGTTCGTCAAAACCAAATCCTGAAAATCCCCCCTGCACAGGGCGGCGCTGCGGCGGTGGGCCAGAGCCATGGCGGCGATCCGGTCCGTCAGGGAGGTCCACTGGGGGGCGTCAAAGGCCGGACGGAGGTTGTCGTCGCTGCCCCGCTGCTTCTCCGCTTTCTCCCCCCATTCGCTGCCGTAGTACAGGCAGGGAATCCCCGGCATCCCAAAGAGCAGGGCGTAGATCAGGGGCAGGTGCTTCTTGTTTTTCAGAATGCTGGCCGCCCGGGTTACGTCGTGGTTGTCCACAAAGCACAGCAGGTGCTTGCCCTTGTACAGTGTCCAGTACTCCGGGCCGAACTGCCGCTTCAAACTGTGGATAATCTCAAAGAGGTTCCGGTCGTTCAGGCTGGAATACAGGCCCTTGTAGCACTCATAATTCGTGCAGCTGTGGAGCATCTCCTGGTTCACCCATCGGTTATAATCCCCGTGGAGGGTCTCCCCCACCAGGAAGAAGTCCGGTCCTAAGTCCCGGGCCAGGTTCCGCAGCCGCCGCAAAAAGTCCATATCCAAACTGTACGCCACGTCCAGCCGCAGCCCGTCAATGCCGAACTCCCGCACCCAGAAGCGCACACAGTCCAACAGATAGTCCGCCACCTGGGGATTGCGCAGATTCAGCTTGACCAGCTCATAGTGCCCCTCCCAGCCCTCATACCAGAAGCCGTCGTTATAGGCGGAGTTGCCGTCAAAATGGATGTGGAACCAGTCCTTGTAAGGGGAGTCCCATTTCCGCCGCCGCACATCCTGGAACTGGGGGAAGTTCCGCCCCACATGGTGGAACACTCCGTCCACCACCACCCGGATGCCCTTGGCATGACAGGCGTCGCACAGCTTCTTGAACGAGGCGTTGCTCCCCAGCCGCCGGTCTATGGTCCGGTAGTCCCGGGTGTCATAGCCGTGGGTGTCGCTCTCAAACACCGGGGAGAAATAGATGGCGTTGGCCCCCAGGCGCTCCAAATGGGGCAGCCAGTCCTCTAAAACCGACAGCCGCTCCACCACCGGCCCGTCCCCGTTGACCCGGGGCGCGCCGCACAGCCCCAGGGGATAGATCTGATAAAATACCGCGTTCTCCGCCCACATCCCGTATCCCGCCTTTCCACATGGATGGGTTCCCCCTCCCGGCACAGGAGGGGGAACAGACATTCCGGTACACGCTAAATTTTCCGATTCTCTTATCTCTCAGGCTTCCGCCACCTTGGGCAGCTTCTCCAACGCCTTTTTCAAATCCTCGTCCGTGGGGATATAGTCATCCATCTTGCCATCGTGGTACTTCTCATAGGCCACCATGTCAAAGTAGCCCGTGCCCGTCAGGCCAAAGACGATGGTCTTGGCCTCTCCCGTCTCCCTGCACTTCATGGCCTCGTCCATGGCCGCCCGGATGGCGTGGGCGCTCTCCGGGGCGGGCAGAATGCCCTCTACCCGGGCGAACGCCTCCGCCGCCTCAAAGACTTTCGTCTGGGGCACGGACACCGCCTCCATGAACCCGTCATGGTACAGCTGGGACAGGATGCCGCTCATGCCGTGGAACCGCAGCCCCCCGGCGTGGTTGGGGGCGGGAATGAACCCGCTGCCCAGGGTGTACATCTTCGCTAAGGGACAGATCATGCCCGTGTCGCAGAAGTCATAGGCGAACACGCCCCGGGTGAAACTGGGACAGGAGGCCGGTTCCACGGCAACAATCCGGTAATCCGCCTCTCCCCGGAGCTTCTCCCCCATAAACGGCGCAATCAGTCCCCCTAAGTTGGACCCGCCGCCGGCGCAGCCGATGATGATGTCCGGATGGACGCCGTACTTGTCCAGGGCCGCTTTCGTCTCCAAGCCAATCACGGACTGGTGCAAAAGAACCTGGTTTAAGACGCTGCCCAGTACATACCGGTAACCCGGCTGGCTTGTGGCGGCCTCCACCGCCTCCGAAATGGCGCAGCCCAGGGACCCGGTGGTGCCGGGGAACTCCTCCAAGATCTTCCTCCCCACCTGGGTGGTCATAGAGGGGGACGGCGTCACCTCCGCGCCGTAGGTCCGCATGACCTCCCGGCGGAAGGGCTTCTGCTCATAGGACACCTTCACCATATAGACCTTGCAGTCCAGTTCCAGATAGGCGCAGGCCATGGACAGGGCGGTCCCCCACTGGCCCGCCCCCGTCTCCGTGGTGACGCCCTTCAGGCCCTGCTTTTTCGCGTAATACGCCTGGGCGATGGCGGAGTTGAGCTTGTGGCTGCCGCTGGTGTTGTTGCCCTCAAACTTGTAGTAGATCTTCGCCGGGGTGTCCAGCTTCTTCTCCAGACAGTAGGCCCGCACCAGGGGAGAGGGACGGTACATCCGGTAGAAATCCCGGATTTCCTGGGGGATCTCCACCCAGCGGTTGTCGTTGTCCAGCTCCTGTTTCACCAGTTCCTCACAAAAGACCCCGCCCAGTTCCTCCGCCGTCATGGGCTTTCCGGTGCCGGGATTCAGCAGGGGCGCGGGCTTTACCTTCATGTCCGCCCGCATATTATACCACGCTGTGGGCATCTCCGTCTCTTCCAGATAGATCTTGTAGGGGATTTCCGCCATAGCTTCTCCTCTCCTTTCACGGGGGGGCTCTCCGGCCCCGCCTTGTTCAGTCACGGCATTGTAACACACTCTGCCTCAGCAGTCAAGGAAAGGTTTTCAGCCCTGCAAAGCAGAGGCGTTACCAATTTTGAATTGTTTTCCACGCAGATCACTCGATCTCCCGCGTGGCGTAGGCGTTCAATTCCATCCCCGCCGTATGGCCCGCCAAATACTCATAGTACCCCTGGGCCCCGATCATGGCGGCGTTGTCCCCGCAGAGGGACAGAGGCGGCAGGTACAGTTTGATCCCCGCGCCGCCGCACTCCCGCATAAGACGTTCCCGCACAAAGCGGTTGGCCGCCACGCCTCCGGCGGCGCAGAGGACCTTCCTGCCCGTCTGTTTCGCCGCCTCCATGGCCCGGGGCACCACCATCTCGCACACCGCCTCCGTAAAGTCCCGGGCCAGGGCCGACCGGTCTAAGGGCTCCCCGGTCTGGTCCGCATGATGGGCCAGGTTCACCACGGCGGTTTTCAAGCCGGAAAAACTCATGTCCAGAGGGGCACCGTCCACATGGGCCAGGGGCAGAGCGTACACGCCCCCCGCCGACTGGGACGCCAAGTCCTCCATGGGCTTTCCCCCGGGATAGGGCAGGCCCAGCACCCGGGCCGCCTTGTCAAAGCACTCCCCCGCCGCGTCGTCCCGGGTGGAGCCCAGGATCTTCATCCGCGTATAGTCCGCCACATCGGCGATGAGGGTGTTGCCCCCGGACACCGCCAGGGCCAAAAAGGGCGGTTCCAGTTCCGGAAAGGCAAGATAATTCGCGGCGATGTGGCCCCGGATGTGGTGGACGGGAACCAGGGGCACGTCCAGGGCAAAGGCAAAGGCCTTGGCAAAACTGACCCCCACCAGCAGCGCCCCAATGAGCCCCGGGGCGTAGGTCACCGCCACGGCGTCGATCTCCTCCCGGCGGCACCCGGCGTGGGCCAAAGCCCGCTCCGTCAGGGGGGCAATGGCCTCGATGTGGGCCCGGGAGGCGATCTCCGGCACCACCCCGCCGTACAGGGCGTGGACTTCTACTTGTGAGGCAATTTCACTGGACAGCACCCGCCGTCCGTCCTCCACCACCGCTACGGCGGTTTCGTCACAGGAGGACTCAAAGGCCAGAATCCTCATAGAGTGCCTCCTGTCCTGTGGGTTTCCTCCGTCCCGTCATAGGAAAACGTACGTGTCATAATGATGGCGTCCTCCCGGGGATGCTCGTAGTAATTCCGCCGCCGTCCCGCTTCCCGGAACCCCCGGCTCTCATAGAGGGCGATGGCGGGGGCGTTGGAGGCCCGGACTTCCAGGGTCAAAAACGCCAAGTGGTGCCCCTGGGCAAAGTCCAGAAAGACCTGCAAGAGCCGGGAAGCAACGCCTCTCCGGCGGCAGTCCGGCCGCACGGCGATGTTGTTGACATAGCCCTCGTCCAGTACCACCTGGATCCCGGCGTAGCCCGCCACGTTCCCCGCCCCGTCTAAGGCCACGAGCCAGGCGGCCAAATCGTTTTTCAATTCCTCCGCCAGCAGTCGCCGGGACCAGGGATCGGAGAAGCAGATCCGTTCCAGGTCCGCCACCTGATCCAAGTGTTCCGCCTCCATAGGGACAATGCGGATGCCCATCGGTTCTTCCATCGTTCTCCCCCGTCTTATCCCTTGGCTTCCAGCCAGTTTCTGCCCCAGTGGGCCTCCGCAATCAGGGGCACGGACCAGTCCGCCACCCCCTCCATCTCCTGCCGCAAAAGAGCGGCCACCTGTTCCGCCTCCCCCTCCGGGCACTCCACCACCAGTTCGTCGTGGATTTGCAGCACCAGCCGTCCTTGCAGTCCCTCCCGGAGAAGCCGGTTCCGCACAGCAATCATAGCCAGTTTCACCACGTCGGCGGCGGTGCCCTGAATGGGCATATTCAGCGCCACCCGCTCCCCAAAGGACCGGAGGTTGTAATTGGAGGATTTCAGTTCCGGCAGATCCCGCCGCCGTTGGAACAGAGTCTCCACAAACCCGTCCTGCCGGGCCTTCTCCACAATGCCGTCCATATACCGCCGCACCCCGGGGAAAGTCTCAAAATACGCCTCCATATAGGCCTTGGCGTCGGCCACGCTGGTGCCGATGTCCGCCGCCAGGGAGAAGGCGGAGATCCCGTACACGATGCCGAAATTCACGGCTTTGGCGCTGCGGCGCATCTCCCCGGTTACGTCCTCCGGGGCCACATGGAACACCTGGGCGGCTGTGGCGGTGTGGATGTCCTGCCCCTGGGTAAAGGCCCGGATCATGGCCTGGTCCCCGGAGATGTGGGCCAGAAGCCGCAGTTCAATTTGAGAGTAGTCCGCGTCCACCAGCACGTTCCCCGCCGCCGGAATGAACATCTTCCGGATCTCGCTGCCCAGGTCCGTCCGGGTGGGGATGTTTTGCAGGTTGGGCTCCGCGGAGCTCAGGCGTCCCGTGGCGGTGGCGGTCATCTGGAAGGATGTGTGCACCCGTCCGTCCGGACCGATGGCCTTTAGCAGGCCGTCGGCGTAGGTGGATTTCAGCTTGGCGTACTGCCGGTAGTCCAGCACCGCCTTGACAATGGGCTGATCCCGGAGTTTTTCCAGGGTGTCGGCGTTGGTGGACCAGCCGGTCTTGGTCTTTTTCCCGTGGGGCAGGCCCAGCTTGTCAAACAGCACCTCTCCCAGCTGCTTGGGGGAGTTCAGGTTGAACCGCTCCCCGGCCAGATCATGCACCAGTTTCTCCTGTTCCGCCGCCTTCTGGGACGCCATATTTCCAAAGTCCCACAGAGCCTTCCGGTCCACCAGGCACCCGGTCCCCTCCATCTCCGCCAGCACCGGGCACAGGGGCAGTTCCATGGTCTCATAGAGGGTCCGGAGGCCCAGGGCGTCCAGCCGGGATTCCAGCACCGGGCGCAGGGCGGCGGACGCCGCCGCTTCGGCGGCATAGTCGGCGTACCGCTTTGCCTGATCCCACTTCTCCGCGTTTCCGTCCAGCAGGGACAGCTGCTCCCCTTCTTCTGCGTCGGAGGCCCGGCCAATGCGGAAGTTCCCGTACTTGACAGTGAGCCGATCCAGTTCATAGTGCCCCGACGCCGCGTCAATGAGCCAGGCCATGAGGGCCGTGTCCCACACCCAGTTCTCTCCGCCGGTACCGTAGGGCAGCAGCAGACGCTGAAGGTCCTTTACGTTGTGCCCCGCCTTGGGGATCTCCGATCCGAACAGCGTCCGGAGAGCCGTCTCCCAGTCCCCGGAAAAGCGGGAC
Source organism: uncultured Oscillibacter sp. (assembly GCA_905234565.1). Lineage (GTDB taxonomy): Bacteria > Bacillota > Clostridia > Oscillospirales > Oscillospiraceae > Oscillibacter. Next base: position 22,683 of record CAJOHW010000022.1, read on the forward strand.
CGGTCCAGCACATAGGCATTGGCCCCTTCCTCCGCCTCCCGGTGCAGAACCGCCAGATCCAAATTCTCACTGAGGCGCACCCACACCGGGCCGCCGTCAGCGCGCAGAACCTCCGCCGCGTGGGACACGGAGGCGTCGTCTGTCAGGGCCTCCATGGTGCAGGTGCCTGTGAATACCTCCGCCTCCCCGCCGCCGGATTCCTCCGGTTTCAGGGCAAAGCGGTCCAAGAGTTTCGTAAACTCTAAGCGCAGAAACAGGGGATAGGCTGCGCTTCCCGGGGACTTTCGCAGATTGTCCTCCGGGCGGAAGTCCAAGGGCGCGTCGGTGACGATGGTGGCCAGCCAGTAGGACCTGCGGGCGCTGTCCTCCCCGGCGGTGAGCTTGCGGATGGCGGCGGGTTTCGCCTCAATATCCGGCAGTTTCTCGTACAGGGTGTCGATGCTTCCATAGCGCCGGACCAGGTCCATGGCGGTCTTTTCCCCAATGCCGGGAACCCCGGAGATGTTGTCGGAGGTGTCTCCCATGAGGGCTTTCAGGTCAATCATGTGGATGGGGGCAAAGCCGTACTCCTCCTGAAAGGCCTCCGCCGTCATATCCCGGGTGGTGGTGCGGCCCATGCGGGTGGACACCAGTTTCACTTTCGTGTGATCCGTAATGAGCTGAAGGCTGTCCTTGTCCCCGGTGACCACCACGCAGTCCCAGCCCTGGGCCTCGCACTTGCGGGAGATGGTGCCCAGGAGATCGTCCGCCTCCCAGCCCGCCAGCTCATAGCGGGGGATGTTCAGGGCGTCCAGCACCTCTTTCATCACGGGCATCTGCATCCGCAGTTCCTCCGGCATGGGCTTGCGGGTGGCCTTGTAGCTCTCCTCCGCCTTATGGCGGAAGGTGGGGGCGTGGACATCAAAGGTGACGCACAGGGCGTCCGGGGCCTCCTCCCCCTCTAAGCGCAGAAGGGTGGTGAGAAAGCCGAAAATGGCGTGGGTGTACAGCCCCTCCCGGTTGGTCAGGGGGCGGATGCCGTAATAGGACCGGTTTAAGAGGCTGTTGCCGTCCAGAACCATCAGTTTCATAAGAGATTCCTCCCGGATCATGAATCATATCCCCGTGCGCGATCACAGCTGCCTTGGCTGCCGTGTCGGGGACTTCAACTGTGGCAGATCGAAAAGAGCGCGATGAAAGAGCGCGTCCAGTATACCCCATTCCGGCCCGCCGCGCAAGGGGGACGGTTCTATCCGCCCTTTGGTTCGCATAGGCTGTGCCCATAGCCCACGGCGGCACAAGGAAACGCTGAAAAATCCGTCCGCGTTTCCACAAGGAGGGGGAACCATGGCGGCAAAGACGGCGGCACAGGTGATGAAACAGCAGCAGCGGCGCAAGCGCATGGCCCGCCGGGCGGCCCGGCGGCGGGAGACGCCCTGGCAGCTGTCCTGGCAGACGGTGCAGTTTTTGATCTGCGGAGGGGCGTTTGTACTGCTGGTGGCGGCGAAACTGTTCTCCTCCGACCACGCCGCCCCTCTGCGCTCCGCCCTGTCCGGGGCTTTAGAGCGGAATATGGACGTGCAGGCGGTGTTCTCCGCGGTAGGCGGCGTCCTGGCGGGAGAGGAGGACAGTCCGGCGGAGCGGCTCTATCAGGCGGTGTTCGCCCCGGCGGGGCTGGACCTGCCCGCCGATCCGGGAGAGGACCCCGGAGAGGACAGCAACGCCCCGGCGTATCAGTGGACCGGGGATCCCCAGGGAGAGGACGCCCTGGCCCGGCTCCATCAGGAGGCCCCGCCGGAGAGCCCCGTCCCTGCCCCGGACACGTCGGAAACGCCCTTGGATCCGGCGGCGGAAGCGCCCCCGTCTCCGGAGGAAATGGAGACGAAACCCGCCCCGGTTCTGTACAACGGGAAAACCCTGCCGGAAGGGGTGCGGATGGAACAGGCCATCTTGAATTTCGACTACGCCGCCCCGGTGCCCGGGGCCGTCACCTCCGGCTTCGGCTACCGGGAGCATCCCACGGAGGGCGGGGAGCGGTTCCACTACGGGGTGGACCTGGCGGCGGCAGAGGGAGAGGAGATCCACTGCTTTGCCGACGGCGTGGTCACTACCATCGGGGAGAGCAGCAGTTACGGGAAATACTGCGTGGTGGCCCACGGAGGCGGGGCCGTGTCCATCTACGCCCATTGCAGCGGGATCACTGCCGCCTCCGGGCAGTCCGTGTCCCGGGGGGAGAAGATCGCCGAGGCCGGGTCCACCGGCCAGGCCACCGGGCCCCACCTCCACTTTGAATTGCAGCAAAACGGCGCGTACCTGAACCCCATTTACTATGTGGCGTCCTGAGCGGCGTCCCGGGACGGAACGGGGGGCCGCCGGGGCGGCGGCGGTGCTTCTCTGGTTCGCCGCCGCCAGCGGCTGGAGGCCTTTGGCCCTGGTACTGGGGGCGGCGGCGGTCCATGAGGGGGGACATCTGCTGGTCCTGCGGCTGTGGGGGGCCAAAGTCACGGGCTTTCGCCTGAGCGCCTTTGGGGCGGCCATAGAGGCGGACTGCGCCCGGCTGTCCTATGCCCGGGAGCTGTCCGCCGTGCTGGCAGGGCCCGCCGCCAATCTCCTCTGCGCCCTGGGCCTTGCACGGCTGGGCGTCCCCTGGACCGCCTTTATCGGAGCCAATATCGTGCTATGCGTCTACAACCTGCTGCCCGTGCGCCCTCTGGACGGAGGCCGGGCCTTGGAACTGGCGGCGTCCTGGGCCTGGGATCCGGTCTGGGGGGACCGGATCGCCCGGGGAACCGGGGCGGTGTGGGGGCTGGGACTGGCGGCGGGGCTGGGGTACGTCATGGTCCGCACCGGGGGCAGCCTGTGGCTGATCGTCCCGGCCTCCGGATTTCTTCTCCGCGCCGTCCAGGAATTTTCCCCGCGCTCTTTCAGATCTGCCGCATTTTAGGCCACTGGCACGGCAACTGACGGAAAAACTTATCGTTCACAAGCATAGACGGATTTCCCATAGACAGGAGAATGAGAAAAAACACAAATTCCCGTTTACACAGCGGCGAAACTGTGCTATACTAAGCTCTATATGGGGTCCTCCGCCCGCGCAGCGGCGGATCCGCCCTGACCTGTGCCCGTGCCGGTTTTCTCTGTCCGCCGGGTCCCCCTTCGCCCATGGACGCTCTTTCAGGGCGCGGAGTTTCCCGCGTCCGGCAAGAGCTTCCACGGCTGATGGGAACGCCCTGAAAGGGAGACTCCCTGCCGGGTACATAAAAGGGGAAAAATGAGGAGGTAAGAGTATGGCAAGAAAGTTCAAGTCCATGGACGGGAACAACGCGGCGGCTTATGTCAGCTATGCCTTTACGGAAGTGGCCGGCATTTACCCCATCACCCCGTCCTCGCCCATGGCGGATCTGGTGGACCAGTGGTCCGCCGCCGGACAGAAAAGGTCATCGAGATGCAGTCTGAGGCCGGCGCGGCCGGCACCGTCCACGGCTCCCTGGGCACCGGGGCAATGACCACCACCTACACCGCGTCCCAGGGCCTGCTGCTCATGATCCCCAATATGTACAAGATCGCCGGGGAACTGCTGCCCTGCGTGTTCCACGTCTCCGCCCGGACTGTGTCCAGCCACGCCCTGAACATCTTCGGCGACCACTCCGATGTCATGGCCTGCCGCCAGACCGGGTTCGCCATGCTGTGCGAAAACGATCCCCAGGAGATCATGGATCTCGCTCCCGTGGCCCACCTGGCCGCCATCGAGGGCAAAGTCCCCTTCATCAACTTCTTCGACGGGTTCCGTACCTCCCACGAGATCCAGAAAGTGGCCGTGTGGGACTATGAGGACCTGAAAGAGATGACCAACATGGACGCCGTGGCGGAGTTCCGCAAGCACGCCCTGAACTCCGAGCATCCCGTCATGCGGGGCTCCCATGAGAACGGCGACATCTTCTTCCAGCACCGGGAGGCCTGCAACCCCTACTACGACGCCCTGCCGGAAGTCGTAGAGAAGTACATGGGCAAGATCAACGAGAAACTGGGCACCGATTACCAGCTCTTCAACTACTACGGCGCCCCCGACGCGGACCGGGTCATGATCGCCATGGGCTCTCTGTGCAACGTGGCGGAGGAAGTCATCGACTACCTCACCGCCCAGGGCGAAAAGGTGGGCCTCATCAAAGTCCATCTGTACCGTCCCTGGAAGGCGGACAAGCTGCTCTCCGCCATCCCCGCCACCTGCAAGAAGATCGCCGTGCTGGACCGCACCAAGGAGCCAGGCTCCCAGGGCGAGCCCCTGTACCTGGACGTGATCACCTCTCTGGCCAACGCCGGACGCAATGACATCACCGTCATCGGCGGACGCTACGGCCTGGGCAGCAAGGATACCCCGCCCCAGAGCGTGTTCGCCGTGTTCGACGAGCTGAAGAAAGACGCCCCCAAGCGCCAGTTCACCATCGGCATCGTGGACGACGTGACCAACCTGTCCCTGGACGAGAACAACAAGACCGACGTGGCCCCCAAGGGCACCGTGTCCTGCAAGTTCTGGGGCCTGGGCGGCGACGGTACCGTGGGCGCCAACAAGAACTCCATCAAGATCATCGGCGACCATACGGACAAGTACGTCCAGGCGTATTTCCAGTATGACTCCAAGAAAACCGGCGGCGTCACCGTCAGCCACCTGCGCTTCGGCGATGTGCCCATCAAGTCCTCCTACTACATCAACAAGGCGGACTTCGTGGCCTGCCATGTGCCCAGCTATATCACGAAAGCCTTCCCCATTGCCCGGGACGTGAAGCCCGGCGGCACCCTGCTCATCAACTGCCAGTGGTCCCCGGAGGAACTGGAGCATCACCTGGACGCCGCCTCCAAGCGCTTCATCGCCGAGAACAACATCAACCTCTACACCATCAACGCCATTGACCTGGCCATTCAGATCGGCATGGGCAAGCGGACCAACACCATTTTGCAGTCCGCCTTCTTCGCCCTGGCGAAAGTCCTGCCCGCTGAGGACGCCATCCAGTATATGAAGGACGCCGCCACCCACTCCTACCTCAAGAAGGGCCAGGACGTGGTGGATATGAACCACAAGGCCATTGACGCCGGCGCCACCGCCTTCAAGAAGATCGACGTGCCCGAGAGCTGGAAGACCGCCGCGGATACCCCCAAGGAGGAGAAGCTGTCCGGTCCCGACGCCCGGGTGGCCATGGTCAGGAAGATTCTGAACCCCGTGGGCCGCATGGACGGCGACAGCCTGCCCGTGTCCGCCTTCAAGGACCGGGCTGACGGCCAGTTCGAGCTGGGCGCGGCGGCCTATGAGAAGCGGGGCGTGGCCGTGACGGTGCCCACCTGGATGCCCGAGAACTGTATCCAGTGCAACCAGTGCGCCTATGTGTGCCCCCACGCCACCATCCGTCCCTTCGCCCTGAACGCCGACGAGGCCGCCAAGGCCCCCGAGGGCATGAAGATGCTGCCCATGACCGGCAAGGCCGATTACAAGTTTGCCATGACCGTCAGCCCCCTGGACTGCATGGGCTGCGGCGTGTGCGTGGGCATCTGCCCGGGCAAGAAGGGCAACAAGGCCCTCAAGATGGTGCCCCAGGAGCAGGAAGCCGCCCAGCAGGCCGTGTTCAACTACTGCGTGGCGGAAGTGTCCGAGAAGAAGGACGTGCAGACCAGCAACGTCAAGGGCAGCCAGTTCCGCCAGCCCCTGCTGGAATTCTCCGGCTCCTGCGCCGGCTGCGCCGAGACCTCCTATGCCCGCCTCATCACCCAGCTCTTCGGCGAGCGGATGTACGTGTCCAACGCCACGGGATGCTCCTCCATCTGGGGCGGCCCCGCTGCCACCTCTCCCTATACCACCAACAAGCGCGGACAGGGCGTGGCCTGGTGCAACAGCCTCTTTGAGGACAACGCCGAGCACGGCCTGGGTATGTCCCTGGGCCACAACGCCATCCGCGACAGCCTGAAGGCCAAGACGGAAGAGCTGATTGCCCAGCCCCAGACCCGTCCCGAGCTGAAGGCCGCCGCTCAGAAGTGGCTGGATACCTATAAGAACGGCGAGGCCAACAACCAGGCCACCGACGACTATATCGCCGCCTTGAAAGCCAACATCGCCACCATCGACGAGAATATCGCCCTCTTTGGCAGCGAACAGGGCAAGGAGATCTTCGGCGCGGAGAAGGCCGCCCAGATGCTGGAAACCGCCAAGTCCCGTAAGGCCCAGGGCGCTCAGTTCTGCAACTGCTCCGCCTGCTCCCTGGTTTCCGAGATTCTGGACAAGGCCGAGTACCTGCGCAAGAAGTCCTTCTGGATCTTCGGCGGCGACGGCTGGGCCTATGACATCGGCTTCGGCGGCGTGGACCACG
>CAJOHW010000023.1:0-24881 GCA_905234565.1 uncultured Oscillibacter sp.
CGTCATCGGTCGGAGATATAGTCTGTCCGTTTCTATGATTGGTTTATGCCTTACATAATCCGCAAGCGGCATTTCCTTTTCCCCCTAAAAAGATAAATTACGATTTGTCTGCTTATTGAAGTACGTCAAATTTTTCAGCTTATAAATATATTATACCGCATATGCGGATCGATGTCAATATGGCGCGCCTGCAGGTTTCGTCAAATCGCCGAAGTCCATATCCGGCGCCCGCTAAAGTAAGAGGGATTTTCCACAAACGTCCCAGGGAGGAACGTTTTTCCCGCTTCCCTACGGCAGAATCCCTGGGAGGTCCTTCCCCATGGCCATGGTGATCCGGGGCAGGCGGCGGGTGCCTCTTGCCAGGTCCCCGATGCCGGACCGGGTGGTGAGGGACACGGGAAAGAGGGCGTCCAAAACGCCCTGGGCCTCCGGCTCCACGGTCCCGAAGGGATAGGCGAAGCACACCGGGGGACGGCCCAGCTCCTGGGTCAGGCGTTCATAGCTCCGGCGCAGATCCTCCGGCACCCGGGCCTGGAAGGCCTCCCGGCTCTCTCCCCTCCGCCGCTGGATGCCGTTGGCCTCTCCGGCGGGGTAGGCCATGCCGTGGTTTTCCAGGTTGTGCAGGGCGTAAGTGTGGGACCCGATCTCCACCAGGCCGGAGGCGTCCATCTCCCGCAGCATGGCCCAGGTGCAGTAGCCCTCCGCCTCCTGGTCTGTCAGGGACACCACCGGGGAGAGGACGGCTTTCATGCCGTACTCCCGCAGCAGAGGAAAGAGCAGGTCGTAATTGTTCTGGTAGCCGTCGTCAAAGGTCAGAAGGACGATCTTTTCCGGCAGGGGTTCCCCAGACAATAGTTCCCGGGGCAGAACTGTGGTGTAACCGGCCTTTTGCAGGTACTCTAAATCTCTCCGGAGTTTGGACACCGTCACCTGGGTTTCTTCTAAGTTCTCCGTGCCGTCCGGCGCCACGGCGTGATACATCAGCACCGGCAGGGACCGCACGGGGGAATCCAAGTGAAAACGCCGGATCACTCCGTCCCCGTACCGCAGGCCCAGGGCCAGGATTAGGGCAAACAGGGCGAACAGCCCCAGCCCCCGGATGGTATCGTGTTTCACGCGGCCTCCTCTCTTCCTACTCTCATCCGCCGGAGAATTTACGTCTCTTCCGCGAAAGAGCGCAGATATCCGTCACACTCCGCCCGCATGACGGGTTCGTCCTCCGCGAAGCAGGGGTCGTAGACACCCACAGCCCCCATTCCCGCCGCCTGGGCCCCCTGACAGGCGGCAAGACTGTCGTCATAGACGGTGCAGTCCTCCGGAGAGACGCCAAAGCGCGCCGCCGCCGTCCGCCACAGCGCCGCGTCCCGCTTTTCCAGCCCTAAGTCCTGGGCAAAGACCACGCCCTCAAAATACCCGTCCAGTTCCAAATGGGCAAGGGCCGCCCGGCAGTGTTCCGGCACGCTGGAAGTCACCACCGCCATGCGCTCCCCGGCGGCCCGGCACCGGTCCAGAAAGGCCCGGACCCCGTCCTTGAGACCTGCGTGGGCGTACAGCCCCTCCGCCATCTCCATCCACTCCGCCATAATCTCCTCACAGCTCTCCGAGAGGTTGCAGTATTGTTTGGTAAACTCCGCCGCCAGGGGGAAGATGGTGTGGGCCACGCCCTCATAGTAGGCCCGGGTGTAAGGCAGACCCCGGCGGGCCAGGAACTCCCGGTCCACGTCCTTCCAAATGCCGTTGGTGTCAATCAGGGTTCCGTCCAAATCGAAAAACAGCACCCCTCACGCCCCCTTTCCATCTTCTCCCACCAGGGTAAACCGCCAGGGGAAGTCCCGGGCTTCCTCCGCGTACTCTATGCCGATGCGCTTCCCCGCGCAGATCCGCTCCGGCACACCCGGCGGTTCCGGAAGCCCCAAGTCCGCCGGAGAATCCCACACAGACAGAACGTCTCCCGTGAGATCGATGCCGTTTTCCCGGCGGGTAAGTCCCAGGGCCTGACACACCTTCCCCGGGCCGTTCAAAAGCCCCCGCCGCCTTGCCGTCGTCATGGGTTTTTCCCCGTATCTTGCCCGGGCCATGTACGCCTCCCCCGCCACCGGTTCCAATCCCCGGATCAGCACCGCCGCCGGTTCCCCCTCCGGCTCCGTGACGAAGTTCAGGCAGTGGTACATCCCGTAGATGAGATAGATATAGGCGTGTCCGGGACCTAAAAACAGGGTTTCTGTCCGGACCGTCCGGCGATAGCCGTAGGCATGGCAGGCCTTGTCGCACCGGCCGATATACGCCTCCGTCTCTACGATCCGTCCCGCCAGCAGCAATGACGGCTCTAAGCGGCGGACGAGAATCTTTCCCAGCAGGGCACGGGCTGTCTCCACCGTGTCCCGGTTGTAGAAGTCGTAAGAAAGCCTTGCCATTTTTCCACCTCGGTGTTATACTCAACGATATTTTATCACGAAACAGGACAGGGGGCAAGCGTTGTGAGGCAAAACCGGGTCCGGCAGACCGTACTGCCGGTGCTGGCGGCCATGATCTGGGGCACCGGGTTCGTGGCCCAGAGCATCGGCGCAAACTATTTGGAATCTTTCTCTTTTAACGCCGCCCGTTCAGCGGTGGCGATGGTGTTTTTATTCGGGGTCAGTGTGGTCCGGCGGAAACTGGGACGGGTCCCCGCCGTGCCCATACGGGATCTGCTGACCGCCGGGGGCTGCTGCGGGGCCTGTCTCACGGTAGCCGCCTACTTCCAGCAAAAGGGGTTGGAGACCACTTCCTCCGGCAAGGCCGGGTTTATTACCGCTTTGTATATTGTGGTGGTTCCCCTGCTGAGCGCCCTTTTGGGGAGACGCCCCCCTGTCACCGTCTGGGCGGGAGTGGTCCTGGCGGTGGGGGGACTGTACTGCCTGTGCGTGGGGGAACAGTTCACCGTGACGCCGGGGGACGCCTATGTCTTTGTATGCGCCCTGTGCTTCTCCGTCCACATCCTGGTGATTGACCACTTCTCCCTCCGGGTGGACGGCATTGAGATGTCCTGTGTGCAGTTTTCCACGGTGACGGCCCTGTCCTGCCTGGGGGCGGCGGTCATGAGGGAGACGGTGACAACCGACGCGGTAATCTCCGGATTGGGACCCATTCTGTACGCGGGCCTCTTTTCCAGCGGCATCGCCTATACCCTGCAAATCCTGGCCCAGAAGGGGGCCAATCCCACAGTGGTGTCCCTGCTTTTGAGCTTAGAATCCGTGTTCGCCACCTTGTCCGGCGCCCTGTTCCTTCACGAGCGGCTGACGGTCCGGGAGTATTTCGGCTGCTGTCTCATGTTCTGCGCCGTGATTCTGGCCCAACTGCCCCAGCGCAAGAAAGAGGTCATGCCGGAACTGTCCCACGGATAAAGAGGATCGAGATTTTACTTTTCAGATTGGAGTTTGTACGTATGACGCGCTTTTTCTCAATCCATATCAAATCTGTCCGGCGGCGGCAGTCCGGGGAGTGGTAACCGTGGCGGCACGAAAGACCCGCCGCCGGAAGCGGAAATCCCATCCCCCCCGCCGCCGGGAACTGGGCAGCGCCCTGTGCCTGATTCTGGGGCTGTGCGTCTTTTTTTACTCCCCCAGCGCCGCCGCCCCGGTGGTGGGATGGGTGGCCGCCCTGTTCCAGGGCCTGCTGGGGGCCACTTACCGGACGGCGGTGCCGGTGCTGCTGTGGGCGTGCCTGACCCTGGCGTACTACCGAAAGCAGAAGGAATCCCTTGTGGGACAGCTGGCCTGTACCCTGACCCTGCCGGTGGTCACCGGGGCACTGTTCTGCCTCTTTCAGGAGCAGATGCCGGATCGGTCCGGCCTGGAACTGTCCGACGTAATCTCCGCCCTGTGGACAGAGGGACAGTCCGGGGGGGCGGGGGGCCTTCTGACGGAGGGGCTGGCGGAATTGGGGGCCTGGGCCCTGTCGGTCCCCTTCTCCGTGGTTCTGCTGGCTTTGGGGTGGGTGTTTCTGGCTATGGCGGCTATCCGCCGCTCTCCCCTGGAACTGCTGGACTGGATCATGGACCGTTTGACCGGTTCCTATGAGGAGTTCGCCTATGAGGAGCCCCGGCGGAAGCGGAAGAAGGACCAGCTTAGTCTCATGGAGCGCCTGCAAGGGCTTCTGCCTGCCCGGAAGCCCGCCAAAGCCCTGCCCCCGGCCCAAAGGTCCCAGAAAACCCGGACCGCCCCGTCCACTCCCCAGCCTCCGGCCCAGACCGTGGCCCCAGTGCCCCTGCGGGGCCGCTCCCAGGAGCCTCCCGCCGCCGAAAAAACCGCTGCGGCAGCGGAGACGCCCCCGGAGAATCGGGAACGGCCCCGGCCCGGTCCGGCGGCGGGCTACCAGTACCCGCCCATGGAACTGCTGAAAGAAAACGACGGGGCCAACCGGGTGGAAGTGGGAGCGGAACTGCGGGAGAACGCCCAGCGGCTCCGGGACACCCTCCACAGCTTCGGCGTGGAAGCCAAGCTCAGCGGCCGTCCCATCCACGGCCCCTCCGTCACCCGCTACGACTTCCAGTTGGAACAGGGCATTAAGCTCAGCAAGATTACCAACCTCTCCGACGACATCGCCCTGTCCCTGGGCAGCACCGGGGTCCGCATTGCCCCTATCCCTACGAAAAACTCCGTGGTGGGCATTGAGGTCCCCAACCGGCAGGTGATCCCCGTGCTGATCCGGGACGTGGTGGACTCCGACGAGTTCCAGCGCCATCCCTCCCAGACCGCCTTTGCCCTGGGAAAAGATATCAACGGCCGGAACATCATCGGCTGTATTGAGCGCCTGCCCCATGTGCTGATTGCGGGCACCACCGGATCCGGAAAATCCGTGTGTATGAACTGTCTTATCATCAGCCTCCTGTACAAGTCCACTCCCCAGCAGGTGCGCTTTATTATGGTGGACCCGAAAATGGTGGAGCTGGCCCCCTACAACGGCATTCCCCATCTGCTGATCCCTGTGGTGACGGATCCCCGGAAGGCGGCGGGGGCCTTACAGTGGGCCGTGGGAGAGATGATGCGGCGGTACAAGACCTTCTCGGAACAGGGCGTGAAGAAACTGGAAGAGTACAACCGCCTGTCAGCCAAAAAGGACGGCCCGCCGCCCCTTCCCAGCGTGGTGGTGGTCATCGACGAGCTGGCGGATCTGATGTTGGTGGCGGCGAAAGAGGTGGAGGAGTCTATCATGCGGGTGGCCCAGATGGGCCGGGCCGCGGGAATCCACCTGGTCATCGCTACCCAGCGGCCCTCCGCCGATGTCATCACCGGCCTCATGAAGGCCAACATTCCCAGCCGCATTGCCTTCGCCGTGGCGTCCTCCATCGAATCCCGGATTATTTTGGATACCACCGGGGCGGAGAAACTGGTGGGCCGGGGGGATATGCTCTATGCCCCCCTGGGAGAGGGCCGGATCCGGGTCCAGGGCTGCTTCATCTCCCCGGAGGAGATTGAGCGGGTGGTGTCCCGGGTGAAATCTACTACCCAGGCAAGCTACGACCAGACGGTGATGGCCTCTATTGAGGCCTCCGTCCAGGAGGTGAAGGCCCCGGCGGAACCGGAGCCGGAGGCGGACGATGAACTGCTGCCCAAGGCCGTGGACGCGGTGCTGGAAACGGGACAGGCCTCCGTGTCCCTGCTTCAGCGGAAGCTGAAACTGGGGTACTCCCGGGCGGCCCGGCTGGTGGACCAGATGGAGGAGCGGGGCTATGTGGGCCCCTTTGAGGGCTCCCGCCCCCGGCAGATCCTGATTACGCCGGAACAGTGGCAGTCCCTCCGGGCCGGGGAACCGGTGAAAAAAGAGTGAAAAAGAACCCCGGCCCAAACCCCGGAGGCACCCGGGTTCCGGCATTGGTAATCCTTCACAATTTTCTCCTGATTTTGTTATCAGAATTGACAGTTGCCAAAAAGTTATCAATATGCTATGATGTGCTTTGGTAAAACGTACCGCAAGGGGTTCCGCCTTGCGTGCGGTTCCAGAAAGTTCCCCAAAATACGAAAGGAGTTTTCTAACATGGCGACTGCGAAAATTGGCATCAATGGGTTTGGGCGGATTGGCCGTCTCGTGCTCCGGGCGGCAATGAAGCTGGACGGCGTGGAAGTGGTCGGAATCAACGATCCCTTCATGAATCTGGACTATATGGTGTATATGCTCCGCTATGACACCACTCACGGCCAGTATCCCGGCACTGTCGAGGCCAAGGACGGCAAGCTGGTGGTCGATGGCAAGCCCATCACCATCTTCACCGCCAAGGAAGTCTCCGATATTCCCTGGGCCAGCGTGGGCGCGGAGTATATCTGCGAGTGCACGGGCCTGCATCTGGAAAAGAGCAAGTGCGAAGGCCACATCAAGGCCGGTGCCAAGCACGTGGTCATGGGCGCTCCCTCCAAGGACGACACCCCCATGTTCGTCTTTGGCGTGAACCACAAGAAGTACACCTCCGACATGACCTATGTGTCCAACGCCTCCTGCACCACCAACTGCCTCTCCCCCATTGCCAAGGTTCTCAACGAGAAGTTCGGCATTGTCAAGGGCCTCATGACCACGGTCCACTCCGTGACCCCCACTCAGAAGCTGCTGGACGGCCCCTCCATGAAGGACTGGCGCGGCGGCCGTGCGGCTACCGGCAACATCATCCCCTCCACCACCGGCGCTGCCAAGGCTGTGGGCAAGGTCATCCCCGAGCTCAACGGCAAGCTCACCGGCATTTCTATGCGTGTCCCCACCCTGGACGTGTCCGTGGTGGATCTGACCGCTATCCTGGAGAAGGATGCCACTTATGATGAGATCTGCGCCGCCATGAAGGAAGCCTCCGAGGGTGAGCTGAAGGGCGTTCTGGGCTACACCGATGAGGACGTGGTCTCCAGCGACTTCCTGGGCTGCACCATGACCTCCATCTTCGACAAGAAGGCCGGCCTGTCCCTGGACAAGAACTTCGTCAAGGTCGTGTCCTGGTACGACAACGAGTGCGGCTACGCCAACAAGATGGCCGAACTCATCCGCTATATGTACTCTGTGGACAACAAGTAAGAAATTACTTGTTTCCAAAACCGCCCCCTCCCAATCGGGAGGGGGCGCGGTGTTTTAGGACTTGCGCAACAATAATCTGCGCACTCTGGATTGTCTCCGCCGCTCTGGACTTCGTTGTCGTCGTTTGCAATCCACAAAGGATTGCGGCGCTCCGCCGCCTCGTCCAGAACGACGGATACTGCGCCATAGTTGCACTTCTTATTATTGCGCAAGTCCTTATCGTTTTTTTCATGAAAACAGGAAGAACTGGGGGACATTTCAAGGGTTAATCGGCCCTTTTGCCGCAAATCATAACCTGGCCGGCGCGGCCACGGCGGATACGGCGCCCCACGCCGGAATAGAAGAGACGGGCGCGTTTGGATCCGCAAGGTTCCCGGAAAATCCCGCATTTGCAAAATGCAGGGAGAGAATTTCCGCCCAAAACAGACATGGGCGGGAGAAAAAGGGGTGATTTGCTTGTATGGAGCCTGGGCGAAACGGTTTTGGGCTACGGCACTGGCGCTGCTGGTGTGCCTTGCCACCGCGGGGGCCGTGAATGTGAACGAGACCCAAAGCCTGATCCCGGTGGGCCATACGGTAGGCATCAAACTCTTTTCCAGGGGTGTGATGGTGGTAAAGCTCATGGACGGCGATACCCCCGCCCGGGACGGCGGCCTGCAAACCGGAGACGTGATCCTTCAGTGCGGCGGCAAAGCAGTCACATCGGCGGAACAGTTCCAGGACCTGTTACAGGTCCAGTCCCCGGCGGAACTGCGGGTGAGCCGCAACGGGGGGGAATTGACCGTACAGGTGGAGCCGGAGCGGAACCCGGAGGGCGTGTGCCAGATTGGGGCGTGGATCCGGGACAGCATGGCGGGGATCGGCACCATGACCTGGTACGATCCCCAGACCAACCGCTTCGGCGCTCTGGGCCACGGCATCACGGACGTGGACACGGCCCTGCTGATGCCCTTCCAGGACGGCTCCATTCTGCCCTCCACCGTGAAAGCGGTGAAGAAGGGGGAGCGGGGCAGCGCCGGGGAACTGCGGGGGGACTTTGACCTGACGGCGGACCTGGGCACCCTGTACGCCAACACGGGCCGGGGCGTCTTTGGGGACCTGGAACCCGGGGCGGACATCGCCGGGGAGCCTGTCCCTGTGGGGGAACCCGCAAAGGGACAGGCGGAAATCCTTGCCAACGTCCGGGGGGACCAGGTGGAGTCCTTCGGCATTGAGATCGTGAAACTCATGCCCGGCAGCGGCGACGGCCGGGACATGATGATCACCGTCACGGACCCGGCCCTGCTGGACCTGACCGGCGGCATCGTCCAGGGCATGAGCGGCAGTCCCATCTTGCAGGACGGTAAGCTGGTGGGGGCCGTGACCCATGTGCTCCTGCAGGACCCTTCCAGAGGATATGGCATTTCCATGGAGACCATGCTGGAAGCGGCCTGATCCCTGAAATTTCCAGCCCCGCCCGAAGGCGGACCACGGGAAAAGAGAACCTGATGTAAAGGAAAATCGCATTTCACAGCCGGATATGCAAAGCATTTGGAGGACGGGATAACCCGTCCTCCTTCTTGTCCCGTGAAATCTGTCGAACGATTCTGGAAAAAATTTACAGATAACCCTTGAAAAACGGAGAAGTATGTGGTATTTTATGGAAAAGCGGATTTGAAAGCTTTGAAATCCGTCGAAGAAACAGCCTTTGGGAACATACTACGGAAAGGAGCAGGGGAACCATGGAGAACATGAGAACGGTACTGCTGGCGGACGCCAACGAGGATTACCGGATGCTGCTGCGGGATGCCATTGAGAAAGCGGAGGGCTTCACAGTGGTGGACTGCGTGGGCAACGGGTTGGAGGCTCTGGAGCGCATGGAGGCGTGCAGGCCGGAACTGGCGGTGATTGACGAGACCCTGCCGGGGGCGGACGGGCTGTATATTCTGCGCAAGCTCAAGGAGATGGGCAGCGAGGTAAAGGTGATCCTCAGCTCCACCTTCTGCACCGATGAGCTTCAGATGGAGGCCGTGGCCATGGGGGCCAGCTATTTTCTCCTGAAGCCCTTTGCGGTGGAGGCCCTGCTGGACCGGATGCACAGCCTGTTCCGCAGCACCGGAACGGTGCAGGACCACGGGGCCCAGATGAAGAACCTGGTGACGGCGGTGATCCATGAGATCGGCGTCCCCGCCCACATCAAGGGCTACCAGTACCTGCGGGAGGCGATTTTGATTGCCATCGACGACATGGATGTGATCAACGCCGTCACGAAAGCCCTGTACCCCTCCGTGGCCCGGACCTTCAACACCACGCCTTCCCGGGTGGAACGGGCCATCCGCCACGCCATTGAGGTGGCCTGGGACCGGGGCGATCTGGAAGTGCTGCAAAAGTATTTCGGCTACACCGTCAGCAACACCAAGGGCAAGCCCACCAACTCCGAGTTTATCGCCATGATCGCGGACCGTCTGGTGCTGGGCCGGGAGAACCAGGGCGGCGGCTTCCGGTAAGAGTTCGTATCCATCCGTTTGAAACGGCGGCGCGGCGCACAGGCCGGAGGTTTTCCCCCGGCCTGTGCGCCTTTGCCGTCCTTTGCTCACTCTGAGAACAGCAGCTGGTCATAGACCGGGAAGGGCCAGTAAGCGGCATCCGTCAGGACTTCCAGACGGTCGGCGTACTTCCGGGCCTCCTTCATGCCGGGGACGATGACATCGTGGCAGTAGACCATGGCCTGGGTGGAACCCTGGGGCACCTGCGTCAAGTCCCGTTCCAGCCGTTGGCAGGCCGCCCACAGATTGTCGGACAGTTCCCCGATCTCCTTGGCGCAGTCCGTCTCATAGTCGTGGGGTACGTTTAAGGCGTCCTTCTGGAAGGCCCGGCGGCACAGCTCGGCGGAGTAGTTCGACACGGCGGGAAGGATCTCGTGGCGGATCATGTCCGCCATGGTCCGGGCCTCCATGGTCAGCACCACGGTGTAGTTCTCGATGTGGATCTCCGCCCGGGCACGGATCTCCGCCTCCGTGTAAATGCCCTGGCGGACAAAGAGGTCCACGTTCTTCCCTGCGGTGTACATGGGCAGGGCGTCGGCGGTGGAGACGAAGTTGGACAGGCCCCGCCGCTCCGCCTCCTGGATCCAGGCGTCGTCATAGCCGTTGCCGTTGAAGATGATCCGGCGGTGTTCCGTGAAGGTCCGGCGGATCAGGGCGTTCAAGGCGGAGGGAAAGTCCGCCGCGCTCTCCAGTTCGTCGGCAAACAGGCCCAGCTCCTCCGCCATGATGGTGTTCAGGGCGATGTTGGGCCCGGACACGGACTGGGAGGACCCCAGCATCCGGAACTCGAACTTGTTGCCGGTGAAGGCCATGGGACTGGTGCGGTTGCGGTCCGTGGTGTCCTGGGGGATGGCGGGCAGCACGTCCACGCCGATCTGCAGGGTGCGGTTCTTGGTGCCCTGGAAGTCCGTGCCCTGGATGATGGACTCCACCACGCCGTTGAGTTCCTCTCCCAGGAAGATGGACAGCACCGCCGGGGGAGCCTCCTGGGCCCCCAGACGGTGGTCGTTGCCGGGGAAGGCCACCGTAGCCCGGAGGAAGTCCTGGTAGTCGTCCACGCCCTTGAGGAACGCCGCCAAAAACAGGAGGAACTGGGCGTTCTGGGCGGGGGTAGAGCCGGGCTTGAAGAGGTTTTTCCCCGTGTCGGTACTCAGGGACCAGTTGTCGTGCTTGCCGGAACCGTTGACCCCGGCGAAGGGCTTTTCGTGGAGCAGGCACACCAGTCCATGGCGGTCCGCCACCTTCTTCATCATCTCCATGACCAGCTGGTTCTGGTCACAGGCGGTGTTGGCGTCGCAGTACAGGGGGGCCATCTCGTGCTGGGAGGGGGCCACCTCGTTGTGTTTTGTCTTGGACAGCACCCCCATGGCCCACAGCGTCTCGTCCAGATCCCGCATATAGGCCGCCACCCGGGGCTTGATGGCTCCGTAGTAGTGATCGTCCAGTTCCTGGCCCCGGGGGGGCTTCGCGCCGAACAGGGTGCGGCCTGTCAGGCGCAAATCCTTGCGCTTGTTGTACAGGACCTTGTCAATGAGGAAGTACTCCTGTTCCGCCCCCACCTGGGGCGTCACCCGGCGGGTTTCCTTGTCCCCGAACAGCCGCAGAATCCGCACGGCCTGCCGGGACACCTCGTCCATGGACCGCAGCAGGGGAGTTTTCTTATCCAGGGCGTGGCCGGAGTAGGAGCAGAACACCGTGGGAATGCACAGGGAACCCTCCTTGATAAAGGCAAAGGAGGTGGGATCCCAGGCGGTATAGCCCCGGGCCTCAAAGGTGGCCCGCAGTCCCCCGGAGGGGAAGGAGGAGGCGTCCGGCTCTCCCCGGACCAATTCCGTGCCGGAGAACTCCATGAGGACCTTTCCGCCTCCGGCGGGGGAGAGAAAGCCGTCGTGCTTTTCGGCGGTGACGCCGGTCATGGGCTGAAACCAGTGGGTGTAATGGGTGGCGCCTTTCTCTACCGCCCACTGTTTCATGGCCTCGGCGATCTCGTTGGCGGTGGACAGGTTCAGGGAGGACCCCTGGCTGACGCACTGTTTCCACGCCTGATAGGTGGGGGCGGACAGGCGCTCTTTCATGGTGTCCTCGTTAAAAACCAGGCTTCCGAAAAGCTCCGGCAGTTTTTTCACGGTTTCGGGCATAAGAAGCATCCCTCCTTTGAGTCTCCGGCCTATCTTACCAGCCGGGGGAGAAAAATACAAGTGTTTTCCCTCAACTTGCGAAGTCGGAAGGGGTATGCTATAATGCACATTGTAGATTTGACAGCTTAGGAGGCGCGGCATGGCCCGGAGACGATGGACAGCATTCATACTGGCGGCGCTGGTCCTCTTAGGAACTTTGGGAGGCTTGGGAGGATATGCCGCCCTGAAGCCGCCGCCGGAGGTATTGGAGAGCTTGGAGGTGGAACCGGAGACGGTGGAGGACTGGAGCCGGGTCATCGCCTACGTGCCCTTGGACGACCGGACGGACAATTTAGAGGATGCGGTATACTTGGCGGAGGCCTCCGGCTGGCGGGTGGTTCTGCCCCCCAAGGACTGGTACCACACCGCCCTGGACGGTCAGGCACCTAACGCCAACGGCACCCCGTACGGGGACCGGGGGGCCATCTTTGCCTGGGTGCGGGACATGGACGCCCGGGGCTGTGACCGCTTTCTCCTGTCCCTGGACCAGCTCTTTTCCGGAGGGCTGGTGAACTCCCGGTCCATCGGCGGCCCCCAGGCCATCCCCTTCCCGGACGGCGCAGTCCTGGACGAAACCGGAGCCTTTGAAACGTATCTCCTGCCCCTGGCGGAGGACCCGGCCAACCGGGTGTATCTCTTTGACAGCGTGGTCCGCCTGTCTCCCACCGTAGGCTATTTGGGCTTTGGAGAGGCGGAGTACTACGGACTGCGGGAATACGGCATGGTGCCCCGTCCGGCTCTGGCGGAGGCGGATCTGACTTTGGAAAACGTCTTTGCCCGGTATCCTTACGCCGCGGACGGCGTGACCCCGGCGGAGGACGCCCTGGGCAGCGACAAGTTCCGCCACACCCTGACGCCGGAGAGATTGGAAGCATACTTAAACGTCCGGAGGCGGAAACTGACATTGCTGGACCAGGTCATAGACCGGGTGTCCGCCCTGCCCGGGGACACGTTCCAACTGCTCATCGGCATTGACGACTCCTCCAATACGGAGAACATCCAATACAACGAACTGCGGTATCTGAAAAAGCGCTTAGGCCCCGGCACTGCCCTGATTGCGGGACTGGACAGCCTGTCCCGCCTGCTGATAGGGCGGCTGGCCCAGGAGGAGTACGGCTATCAGGTCCGGGCCGCCGTGCGGTATGTGGGGGGCACGGAGGGGAGGCCGTCCTCAGAATTCGACCTTTACACCCTGCAAGAGGTGGTGGATCTGCACATAGACTTCTTCCGGGCGGTCATCGTTCCCCCGGAGGAGGCGGAACTGCAAATCGT
The DNA here is from genome assembly GCA_905234565.1 of uncultured Oscillibacter sp. Classification (GTDB taxonomy): domain Bacteria; phylum Bacillota; class Clostridia; order Oscillospirales; family Oscillospiraceae; genus Oscillibacter. Next base: position 13,007 of record CAJOHW010000023.1, read on the forward strand.
GGTTATGGCGGCTCCGGCGGAGCCGGACCGGGCGGCGGAGTACCGGGAGGAACTGCTGTCCATCCTGGAGGAGAATCTGGCCCATCACATCCCCACGGTGCTGGACGAGGCCAGCAACAACGCCTACGGCGACGCCCTGGAACAAGCGCTCCTAAACCGGATCCCCTTCGGTCAGCTGGTGGCTTACGCCGGAAAGTACGATCAGGCCAACGTCACCGGGGCGGCGATGGCCATGGGTTTTTCCCGGTATCTGTATCTGCGCTGCCGGGAGGACCGGGAGGACGCCGCTCAAACCGCCCAGGTCAAGCAAATCGCCAACTCTATGGCCCTGACGGAGTACATCCTCCACACCCGGACGCCTCTGAACGAATACGTCCAGTCCATGGGGCTGAATCGGAACAATCTGCTGCCCAATCCCGTCCAAACCTTGCGGATCCGCTGGAAACTCCAATCCCTCTTTGCCCCGGAGTGCCGGAAAGTCCGGGAGAATCTGCGCGGTTCTCCCCTGCTCACTGGCGTGGACCCCTGGCAGGAGGGGACCATTCAGGACGTGCGGATCGTGTCTCCCTATTTCCCCTGGCACAGGACGTTTGAATTATCGTTCACAGTAAAAGCTTCTCTCTAATGCGTGGTGAAAGGAGGTTTCCATGGCGGGACGAACCCTTCGGCGGTGGATGGCGGCGGCGCTGGCCTGTGTTCCGGTACTGCTGGCCCTGTTCCCCGCCGTGACGCCGACGGTACGGGCGGAGGGCAGCGTGTATTTTACGGCGGTGGAGGACAATCTGCTGCCTCTGACCGGAGACACCATGCCCTTTTGGAACGGCGGGTATCTCTACATCCCTACCTCTGTGTTCTCCGGCAAACAGCTGGGGGTCTCCCGGGGACGGATCGGGGACGGCGGCGTGGTGCTGACCAACCAGAGCGGGGAATCCCTGCTCTATAAGGCGGGACAGCCTTACGCCCAGGACGGAGAGGGGGATACCTACTCCCCCGGCGTTTTGCAGCGCAACGGGGATTATTTTGTCCCCGCCTCTTTGACCGCCCGGATTCTCCACTTCCAGTACTCCGTGAAGGAGGTGGAGAACGGCTATCTGGTGTGGCTGCGCAGGGCTTCCAATCAAATGGGCATTGCCACCTTTGCAAGCGCCGTATCTGTCCAAATGCGTCAGGAATATCAGGCGTATCTCAAGAGTTTGGAGCCTCCCGCCCCGCCGGAACCGGATCCGGAACCGGAACCTGCGCCCATAGAGGAGAACCCGGTGCTTCCGCCTGTGCCGGAGCCGGAGACGCCGTCAATCCCGGAGACACCGCCGGCCTCCCCCGATCCGGTGCCGCCGGAGCCGGTCCGGCCCAGTGCCCCGGAGCCCGTGACCCCGGAGCCGATCCCTGTGGTCCCGGAACCGCCGAAAACGGAAACTCCCGCAGCGGAGGAACCGGAGACGCCGCCGGATGCGCCGAAAGAACCATCGGAGACACCCGTGTCCGGCGGACAGAACCTGTATCTTTGCTTTCGCAATGGCACGGAGGCCCTGCTGGATGCCCTGGACCGGTACGGCGTCCGGGGGACGTTCTTCTGTGACGAGGCGTTCTTGCGGGACCAGGGGGATCTGGTCCGCAGAATGACGGCCTCCGGCCACGCCGTGGGCTTGCTTGTGGACCCCTCCGACCCGGACCGGACCCTGGCCGCTCAGATGAACCAGGGAAATCAAATCCTGGAACAGGCCGCCTGCCGGAAAACCAGGCTGGTGCTTTTGGCACAGGGCGGTAATGAGGCGGCGTATCAGGAGCTCCAGGAGGCGGGGGGCTGCGGTCTGCGCCCCGTTCTGGAACGAAGCATCCTCCGGACCTCCGGCCAGGCCCAGGCTCTGCTGGCCCTGGCGGGACGGCAGGGCTCCCGGGTCAGCGTTCTCCTGGGGGAGAATGTGACCCAGGCGGGGCTGCTGGCCCTGCTGGACGCCGCCTCCGACGCCGGGGACGCCTGCCTTCCCCTGACGGAAACCGCGTTTTCCTGAGAAATCCCCCCAAGGATTCACAGAATATTCAACAAATGGTCCGCCGCTTCGGGTATACTGGGGGGTGGAGATTTCCTGTCCGGCGGTGCCGGGGGAGAGAGCGCGGATAGAACCTGGGAGGGAATGCCATGGGGCGCGATATTCTGGTGGTGGAGGATGAACACAACATCTCCGATTTGATCCGGATGTACCTGTTGAAAGAGGGCTTTGACGTGCGCATTGCCGGGGACGGCGCGCTGGCCATTGGGGAGTTCCAGAAAAAGACCCCGGATCTCATTCTCTTGGACGTGATGCTGCCGGTGATGGACGGCTGGGCGGTACTTTCCCGGATCCGGGAGACTTCCCGGGTGCCGGTGATTATGCTCACCGCCAAAAGCGAGGTGGTGGACCGCATCCAGGGCTTGGAGATGGGGGCGGACGACTACGTGGTCAAGCCCTTCGAGATGAAGGAGTTGATTGCCCGGATCAACGCCGTGCTGCGGCGCACGGAGATTCCCAATGACACCAGCAAGAAGCTGGTGTTTGACAAGCTGGTCATCAACCTGGACGGCTATGAGCTGATTGTGGACGGAAAAAAGGTGGATACGCCCCCGAAAGAGATGGAGCTTCTGTACCACCTGGCCTCCACCCCCAACAAGGTCTACACCCGCAACCAGCTGCTGGACGAGGTGTGGGGCTTCAACTACTTCGGGGACAGCCGCACCGTAGACGTACACATCAAGCGTCTGCGGGAGAAGGTGGAGAACGTGTCGGACCAGTGGGCGCTGAAAACCGTCTGGGGCGTGGGCTACAAGTTTGAACTGCGGGACGGGACGGACGAGGGATGATCAGCGGACGGTTTCGGGGAATGTACTGGCGGCAGCTGTTTGTCACCGCCGGCATGGTGCTGCTGACGCTGATTCTGCTGGGCATGACGTTCTTCTTTGCCAGCTACCAGTATGTGCGCTATGAAAAGAGCGCGGAGATCGAGCGGCGGGCCAGGGACATCGGCCTGCGCACGGCGGAGTATTTAGACGACACGGGGCTGTCCTCCGTGCGGCAGCTGGGGGGAAACCGGGAGTTTGAAAAGCGTCTGCGCTTCGCCGCCTCCTCTGACGTGCAGTTTTTGATCTGCGACCGGAAAGGCCGGGTGGTCCTGGCTACGGACGACGCCTTGGCGGCCAAAACCCCCTCTGTGGCCCTGAGCAGCTCTATCACGGCGGAGAAGTCCGTCCGCCGGGATTTGGAGGGGGAGCGCCGGTTTGTGGTGGGCGTCAGCGCCGTGAAACCCGGGACAGAACCGGTAGGGCTGGTGTTCGCCGTGTTTACGGAGGAATCCTTAGATACCCTCTGGCGGGGATTCACCGCCATCTTCTTTGCCACGGCCTTTGCCGTGCTGCTCATCGCCATTATCGCCTCTTCTTTGATGGCATCCCATTTGGTGAAGCCCCTGCGGGAGATGGTCCAGGCCACCCGGCAGTACGGGGAGGGGAACTTTGATATCCGCATGGGGGATGACGGCCGCACGGACGAGATCGGGGAGCTGGCGGCGTCCTTTAACCAGATGGCGGACTCCCTTCAGCTTCAGGAACAGCAGCGGAGGGAGTTTATCTCCAACGTGTCCCACGATCTGAAAACGCCCCTGACCACCATCGCCGGGTACACCGACGGCATTTTGGACGGCACCATCCCGCCGGAGAGCGAGCGGAAATATTTGGAGATCATCTCCGAGGAGAGCCGCCGTCTGAGCCGCATGGTCCGGCGGATGCTGGACGTGAGCCAGATCCAGGCCGTGGACCCCCTGCGCAACGGTGCCGCGTTTGATCTCTGCGAGAGTATGCGCCGGGTGCTGATCTCCATGGAGAAGAAGATCACGGACCGGAAGCTGGACGTGGACGCGGATATCCCGGAGGAACCCATCTATGTCTTTGGAGATCAGGACATGATCACCCAGGTCATCTACAACCTGCTGGAAAACGCCGCCAAGTTCGCCCGGGAGGGTTCCACCCTGTATTTGGGGCTGGCCCCCCGGGAGGGGAAGGCCTGCGTCACCGTGCGGAACTTAGGGGCTACCATCCCGCCGGAAGAACTGCCCCGGCTCTTTGACCGGTTCCACAAAGGCGACAAGTCCCGGGGAGAGGACCGGGACGGCGTGGGTCTTGGGCTTTACATTGTGAAAACCATTCTCAAACAGCACCGGGAGGAGATCTTTGCCAGCAGCGAATACGGCGTGACGGAGTTCTCCTTTGGATTGAAGATCGTATAAATCGTATGAGAGGCGCGGAAGGAAGCGGAACAACTGGACCGCGTGAGGACACGCGGTCCGGCTGTGGATGGGGGGCGTTATGGAAGAATATGAGTCCGCGGTGAACGCCGCGGCAGAGAGCGCTGTCCTGGCGGGGGAATCGCTGGTGCGGAAAACCCGCCGCCGGGGGGGACGCCGGGTCCAGCCCGGACACGGCCGGGGGTTTGTCAGCTTCCTGGCGGGACTGCTGGCGGCCTTTGCCCTGGCGGCGGGAGCCAGGTACTGGCCCCGGCGGCCGGTTCCGGTACTGCCGGAGAATGTCGGCCAGAGCAGTTACCTGGATGTCTCCATTCCCACCTATGACCCGGGAGAGGACGTGGCCTTTTCGGTGCTTCCCCAGCACGGGGACACCCTGTCCGCCCGGGAGGTCTACCAGAAAGTCAACCCCTCCGTCATGACGGTGGTGGTGGAGGTAGGCGAGGAGCGGGCGGCGGTGGGCACCGGCGTGATCTTTACCTCCGACGGCTACTTCATCACCAACTACCACGTGGTAGAGGGAGGCACGGCCTGTAAGGTGGTGCTGGAAAACGGGCTGATGTGCGAGGCCCAGTACGTGGCGGGGGACCCGGTACAGGATTTGGCGGTACTAAAGATGGTGGACCAGACGGATCTTCCGGCGGCGGAGTTCGGAGACTCGGACCTGCTGAGTGTGGGGGACCAGGTCTACGCCATCGGAAACCCATTGGGCCTGGAACTGCGGGGCACGCTGACCGACGGCATCGTCTCCGCCATTAACCGGAACGTGAGAGTGGACGGCCGGACCATGACCCTGATCCAGACCAACGCCGCCCTGAACTCCGGCAACTCCGGCGGACCCCTGATCAATGAGTACGGCCAGGTAGTGGGCATCAACGTGGTGAAGATGAGTTCCAGCCGCTCCACGGTGGAGGGCCTGGGCTTTGCCATTCCCTCCGCCTATATGAGCCGCTGGATCAACGACCTGCTGCTCTACGGGGCCACGCTTCCGGAGCCGGCGCTGGGAATTATGGTGTCCACGGCCGGGGAACAGTTGGAGGAGGACCTGTGGGGGATCCAGGTGCAGTCCGTGGCGAAGGACTCCCCGGCGGAGGCCGCCGGAATCCAGGAGGGGGACTATGTCATCGAGGCCGGAGGGGAGAGGATTGCTTCCAGCACCGATCTTCTGCGGGTGCGGCGGCAGTACTACCTGGGCGACAAGATGCCGGTTACCCTCTGGCGGGAGGGCCAGCGGCTGGAAGTCATTGTGGCTTTTCCGGCGGAGTAAGGCGGAGGCGGGATAGATGTATCTTCAGCTGATGCGCCGTCAGCGGGGCGTCCAGCGGCCTGTAAAGCAGGTATGGCTCCCCTGCACCCTGGATCAGATGATGTATCCGGAGGGGGGCCTGAACGAGACTATGCTGCTGAATATGATCCCGGAGGGCTGGCTTCCGGCGAAGCCCGGAGAGGTGCTGGTGAGCCTGGCCTATCCCACCGGCAGCACGGGACTGCGGAACCTGCAGATTTTCCACCCCTGGGAGCGGCATTTCACCTGTTATGTGCTGGAACTGTGGCATGAGGAGCCCCACGGATAGACCAGGGGAATAAACTGGGCGGCATGGGACTGCGCGCCCCGGGCAAAACTGAGAGTACGGGAATCGGTTTCGTCCGGGACGGGCAGTCCTTTTCATGCGCTTTTGCGCGCTTTTCAAGGCGGAGAGCATAGAAAATGACACAAACAGACAGAACAGACAAAGGAGGACCTATGGACAATCGCTGGGCGCGGTGGGTGCGCTACGCGGTGTGCGGCGCTTTGATCGGGGCGGGGGCCGTACTGCCGGGAGTTTCCGGCGGGGTACTGGCGGTGGTGTTCGGCATCTACCGGCCCTTTATGGAGACACTGACCCATCCGAAACAGGCCCTGCCCCGGTACTGGCCCATTTTCCTCCCCTTGGGAGTGGGCTGGGCGGCGGGCTTCCTGCTGTTTGCCCGGGGCATCGCCCTGGCCATTGGATTTTCCGTCACCGTCACTACCTGGCTCTTTATCGGCCTCATCGCCGGGACCGTGCCCGCTCTGTTCCGGGAGGCGGGGCGGGAGGGCCGGACCGCGGCGTCCTGGACCAGTTTGGCTCTGTGCGCCCTGGGCGTATTCGCGGGGCTTTTCTATCTGGGCCATGTGCGGGACTTTACGGCGGAGCCAAACCTGTTCTGGTACGCCTTCTGCGGCGTGCTGTGGGGGACGGGCATCGTGATCCCCGGGTTCAGCGCGTCCCCGGTGATGATGGCCCTGGGGCTGTACCAGCCGGTTTTAGAGGGAATGTCCCATTTGGACGTGTCCATTTTCGCCGCGTCCCTTCCGGCCATGGGATTGACGGCGGCGTCCCTGGCCCGGTTTGTGACCTGGCTGTTCCGGCGGTTCCACTCTGTGACCTTCCACGGCATTCTGGGCATCGTGCTGGCCTCCACGGCGGCCATTGTGCCCACGGAGTATCCCAGCGCCCATGAGACGGTGTGTTCCGCGCTGTGCTTTGCGGGAGGGTTCTGCCTTGCTTTCTTCCTGGAACGTCTGGACCGCCGCCTCCGGACGGAGTGAAAAGTCTGGGTTCATGAGACGGATTGCGCAAAACCCGTCCTTGCCTTTTCTCTCCCAATGCCGTATACTGGGAGGCGCATTTATACTCGCGCTCTTTCACATTTGCCGCATTGCAGGTCCCTGGCACGGCAACGAATGGCAAATCTTATCGTTCACGAGTATATTCCGCAAAATCGCAGAGCAAATCCGAAAAAGGAGACAGAGCCTCATGGATCGTGAAAGCTTTCGTTCCCGGCTGGGATTCCTCCTGGTCAGCGCCGGATGCGCCATTGGCATTGGCAACGTCTGGCGGTTCCCCTATATCACCGGCGCCAACGGCGGCGGCGTCTTTGTGCTGTTTTATCTGATCTTTTTAGTGATCATGGGTCTGCCGGTGCTGTCCATGGAACTGGCGGTGGGCCGGGCCAGCGGGAAAAGCGCCCTGCTGGGCTATCGGGCCTTAGAACCGGCGGGCAGCAAGTGGCACCTCCACGGCTGGTTCTGCTTCGGCGGATGCGCCCTGCTGATGATGTACTACACCACCGTGTCCGGCTGGATGCTGGGTTACTTCTTCAAATTCGCCGCCGGAACTTTCTCCGGCCTTCCTCCGGAGGCGGTGGACGGCGTGTTCGGAGGGATGCGGTCCTCTCCGGGAGAGATGACCGCCTGGATGGCGGTGACGGTGCTGGCGGGGTTCCTGGTGTGCAGTTTTGGCTTACAGTCCGGCCTGGAACAGGTGACGAAATTCATGATGCTGGGGTTGCTGGGGCTGATTTTGGTACTGGCGGTCCGGGCCATGACCCTGCCGGGGAGCTTAGACGGGCTCCGGTTCTATCTTCTGCCGGACTTCCGGCGGGCGGCGGAGGCGGGACTGGGCAGCGTAATCCGGGACGCCATGAACCAGGCCTTCTTTACCCTGAGCTTAGGCGTAGGAGCCATGGAGATCTTTGGCAGTTACATCTCCCGGGAGCACACCCTGCCGGGGGAGGCCGCCCGGATCTGTGCCCTGGACACCTTTGTGGCCCTAATGGCGGGGCTTATCATCTTCCCCGCCTGTTTCAGCTTCGGCGTACAGCCGGACGCGGGGCCGTCTTTGATCTTCATCACCCTGCCCCGGGTGTTTGTGAACATGGCGGGAGGCCGCCTGTGGGGGACCCTGTTCTTCCTGTTCATGACCTTTGCCAGTTTCTCCACGGTGATCGCCGTCTTTGAAAACCTCATTGCCAACTGCATGGACCTCTTTGGCTGGTCCCGGAAGCGGGCCTCCTGGATTGGCTGCGCCTTTATCCTCCTGGCCAGTATGCCCTGTGTGCTGGGATACAACTTGTGGAGCGATCTGCGCCTCATCGGCGGACGGGACGTGCTGGACAGCGAGGACTACCTGGTCAGCGGCCTGCTGCTGCCCCTGGGGTCCCTGGTGTATCTGCTGTTCTGCGTCACCCGCTGGGGCTGGGGCTACGACAATTTCTTAAAGGAGGCCAACGCGGGCCATGGACCCAAACTCCCCCGGTGGCTGAAACCGTACTTCCAATTCGTTCTGCCCATTCTGATTCTGGTGATCTTGATCCAGGGGCTGTAAATATCGAATCCGCAAAACTACGGCGGGGCCGCTTCTCTGGGAAGCGGCCCCGTCAAAAATATTTCTCCCCAACCCCCTTGACAAAACTGTATATACTGTATATACTGTTCATATACAGCAAGAACGGAGGATGCCTATGGAGATTATTATCCGAGGCCGGTCCGATCAGCCCCTTTACGCCCAGATTGCCGGACAGATCAAGGCCCAGATCCTGGCGGGAAAACTGTGCCCCGGGGAGGCCCTGCCCTCCATTCGGGCGTTGGCGAAAGATCTGCGGGTGTCCGTCATCACCACCAAGCGGGCCTATGACGAGCTGGAAGCGGAGGGTTTTTTGGTGACGGCGGCGGGCCGGGGGTGTTTCGTGTCGGAGAAGGATCTGGAGCCCCTCCGGGAGGACCAGGCCAAGGAACTGGAAGCCCACCTGTCCGCCGCTGCCGCTCTGGCCCGGACCTGCGGCGTCCGGTATGAGGAACTGCAAGAGATGCTGCGCATTCTCTGGGAGGAGGAACAAGCATGAATGTCATAGAACTGTCCCACATCCGCAAGGCGTACCAGGGCTTTGCCATTGAAGATCTGAACCTTTCCGTGGCGGAGGGGTCCATCTGCGGCCTGGTGGGGGAGAACGGCGCGGGAAAATCCACCACCATCCGCCTGCTCATGGGGGCCATCCGTCCGGACGGCGGGGAGGCCCGGGTCCTGGGCACGGATTCCCGGTCCCCGGCTTTCCGGGACGTGAAAGAGGACATCGGCGTGGTATTGGAGGAGGCGTATTTCCCCGAAACCCTGTCGGCGGTCCAGATGGGCCGGGTTCTGCGGGACACCTACCGGAACTGGGACGGGGAACAGTACGACGCCTTTTTGAAGCGGTTCGACATTCCGGAGAAGAAGCCCTTTAAGGACTACTCCCGGGGAATGCGGATGAAATTGGGGATTGCGGCGGCGTTGAGCCACCGTCCCAAACTGCTGGTGCTGGACGAGCCCACAGCGGGACTGGACCCCATTGTCCGGGACGAGGTGGTGGAGCTGTTCCAGGACTTCACCCGCCAGATGGACCACTCCATCCTCATCTCCTCCCACATCCTCAGTGATTTGGAGAAGCTGTGCGACACGATTGCCTTTCTCCACCGGGGAAAGCTCCTGTTCTGCCAGGACAAGGACGCCCTGCTGGATCGGTACGGCCTGTTTGCGGGCACGTCGGAACAGGCGGAGAGCTTGCTGCCCGAGGCGGTGATCGGTGTAGAGCGGCGGCAGTACGGCGGGGTCCGGGCCTTGGTGGACCGGGAACTGTGTCCCAGGGGACTGGAACTGGAACGGCCCACGGTGGAGGACGTGATTCTCTTTATGGTAAAGGGGGCGAAGGCGGCATGACAGCGCTGATTCGGAAGGATATCTATGTACTCTATAAGCAGTTCTGGCTGTTTGCCGTGATCATCATGGCGTTTCAGGCGCTGCCCGGCACCAACTATCTGACGGTGCTGTACGCCGCCCTGCTTCCGTCGTCAGCCTTTGCCTACGACGACCGGTGCAAGTGGGGGGACTTGGCCGCTATGATGCCCTATTCCACCTGGGATCTGGTGCTGAGCCGGTATATTCTGGGCTGGCTGGGGATTGTGGGGTTCACGGCCACGGGGCTTTTGGCCCGGACGGCCCTCTCCTGGCTGGTGCCCTGGCCTGACGAGGATCCGGTCTTTTTCGCCCAGTTTGCTTTTGGGCTCTGCCTTTTAGCTATCAGTATGCCCGTGCTCTTCCGCTTTGACGCGGAGCGCAGCCGGGTGATCCGGATGGTGATGATCTTTGTGATCTGCGCCTTTGCGGGCGGGATGTACGCCGCTGTGGGGGTCCCGGGGGTACTCCCGGCGGGTCCCCTGAGAACGGGTTTGGGCGGGATTCCTTTTCTGCTGGTGTCTCTGATTTTGACGGGCATCTCCCTGCCCCTGTCCCACTGGGCCTGTCAGGTCCGGCGGGGATAAACCCTCACCCAAAAACAAAACCTGCCGCCCTGTTCCGTACCTGGAACAGGGCGGCAAGCTGTTGGGCAGTTGATTGGCTGGTTCTCTCTTTTAGGGCCGGTCCCCGCCAGGACCGCCGCCGGGTTCCGACGGGCCTCCGCCGCCGGATTCCCCGCCGGGGCCGCCGACGGGCTCTCCGTGGGATTCGCCGCCACCGCTTTCGGCGTTGTTCTCCGGCGTCTCCCGGGGGGCGGGATCCCCGGGGGCACTGCCGCCGTTGCCGCTGTGGGTGTCCGCGCCGCCTTGGTCCGTGGAATTGTCGCTGCGGCTGCCGCCGGAACTGTTGTCATTGTCCCGGGGCGGTTCCTCCGGACTGGGCCTGTTGTCATTTTCCTGGGGTGTCTGTGGTTCCGTAGGATTCAAGGGCGGCTGTGTGGTGCGCTCTGGCAGGGAGCCCCAGCCGCCGTCCTCCGGCGGATTCTCCGGGGGATTGTCCTCCGGCGGGTTTTCTGACGGATTGTCCGGCGTCTCCGGCGTGTCAGGACGCGGTTCCTCCGGGTTCTCCGGCGGATTGTCGGGCTTATCGGGCTTATCGGGGGTCTCCGGCGTCTCGGGCGGATTCTCCGGCGTGTCAGGACGGGGTTCCTCCGGCGTCTCCGGCGGGTTGTCGGGGGTATCGGGTTTCTCCGGCTGATCCGGCGTCTCCGGTTTCTCTTTCTCCGGTTCTTTAGATTCGTCGGGCTTCTCCGGTTCCTCCGGCTTTTCGGGTTCTTCCGGTTCCACAGGCTTCTCCGGCTCAGAGGGCTTTACAGGTTCCTTGGGCTCCTCCGGTTCCGTCGGTTTCTGGACGGCGGGGGAGGTATTCCAGTTCCCGCCGGAGGTTCCGGTGTCCGGACTGGGCTTCGGCGTGTTGTTGTTCTTGCCCTGCTGAGGCGTGGAAGTGCTGTTGTTTTTATTTCCGCTGGAATTCGCGTTGTTATTGTTCGTATTGGAACCGCTTCCGCTCTGGGCGGGACGGGTGGTCTCCGGTTCCGGTTTGGACGGGGCCGCCTGCCAGCCGCCGGAGGACGTGCCCTCTCCCGACGTTTCGCCGGACTGGGTGCTGCCGGACGGATTGCTGGGGGTGGTTTCCTCCGGTTCCTCCGCGGGAGCAGCCGTCTCCGTCTCCGTAGGTTTCAGGGGCGGGACTTCCGGCGCGGCGGGGGGATCCGCCAAGGGTTCCGCCTGGGGCGCTTTGGCCTCCACTTCCCCGGTGGATGTGGGACGGTTCAGCAGGAGAGCGCTGGATTCCCGGCTGGAGGGGTCCTCCAGCTGCTGGAACAGGTACCGTCCCGGGCTTAAGGACTGGGCCAGGGCCTGCCCCCGCTCCGTACGGCTGGCCTCCATCATATAGAGCCGGTGGTTCTCCTTCTTGTTCCGCTCCACGGTCCGGGCCACGGTCTGGGTCAGGGCCGCTTCCCGCTTCTCCGTGTTGGAGGTGACGCTGGCAATGATGGCGGCGTCCTCTCCGTCCAGATAACCCTC
>CAJOHW010000023.1:24904-26571 GCA_905234565.1 uncultured Oscillibacter sp.
TATTGCGCACTTCCTCCTGAAGGGACTCCGCCAGTTCCGTGGTATCGGCGCTGATGGCCCGGACGGACAGCACCCGGCCCATGCGGTTGATGGAGAACTCCACGGCGGAGTCGTCTACGTCCAGGGACACATAGGAACAGGCCAGGGCGGTGTTATAGGTATAGGAGCCTCCGGCCACCACCAGGGCCAGCACCGCCGCCACCGCGCTTTGTATCCAGCGCTTGCGCCGCCGGACGGAGGCCGTCTGCCGGACGGAGGCCGTCTGCCGGACGGAAGCCGCCTGTCTCTTGGGTGCCGCCTCTCTGGCCCCCTTCCCCGGCAGGACAAAGGGCACCACCCGGGGAAGCGCAGCCTTTTCGGTTTTCTGATTCTCTTTCTTCTCTTTCACCGCCTTGGGGGCGGGGTTCGGGGCCGCTTTCGGGGCAGGTTCCGGTTTTACCTCATCTGTTTCAGCTTTCCGCACGGCTTTGAACGCCGCCGGTTTTATGATCCGCTTCGGCCCGGAGGGCTTCGGGGCGGGCGCGGCGGCTGTCTGGTCCGGCGCGGCGGTTCCGGTTTTCGGGAGGGGGAAGGGAAGGGGCTGGGCCTCCAACTCAATGGTCTCCCCAACCTGACAGCTCCGCCGGACCTTGACCACTACGCCGTCTTCCCGCAGGGCGGCGGCATAGCCGTCCCTGATTTCCAAAACTAATCCTTTCATGGCTGTCAAACCTTCCTGATAAAGTCCAGATACGCGGATAGAATGGGGTAGTCGCCGGAGAGGATCTCAGCGGCGGCAATGATGTAACGGCGGTGCCGGTCCAGGATCTTCCGGGAGACGCCGCTGGTGGCGGACAGCTCCTTCATGGGAAGCATCCGGGTAGAGCGGAGCTGTTTCATCAGTTCCGGCTCCCCCATCAGCACCCGGATGGCCAGGGCGCAGCCCCGGCGGGTTTTCTCCGCCTTGGGAGAGCACTCCGTCAGGTCAAAGAAGGAGAACCCGTATCGGCCCAGCACGCCCTGGACCTCCGCGATCTCCTCCCGGGTACGGGTGGAGAGATCCGCCTCCGCCGTCTGGACGGAGGCCTCCGCCACCTGGGAGCGCACTTGCAGGTTCACCCCCGCCGCTTCCTCCTCCGGCAGGTCCCCGCCAAAGGCGGCAGGGGTTACGGGCATCTCCGCCCGGTGCCGGCCCTCGGAGCGCAGGTAGTCCAAAATCCGCCGCCGGATCACCACCGTGGCAAAGACCCGGAAGGGTCCCTTGTCCTCCTCATAGCTCTGCACCGCCTCCGAAAAGGCCATGAGGGCGATGGACCACTCGTCGTCGCTGTCTGTCACATAGCGGTGGGCGGCCTCGGAGGCGCACCGCAGAATCCAGGGTTTGTAGGTGCCCACCAGGGCGCTGAGGCGGAGTTCGTCTGTTTTTGCCGCAAGGATGTCCTCCAGATCGTTCATGACCGCTTCCCCTTTTTTCAACTCCCGGCGGAATCGTCCCCGGCGGTTTCGCGTCTTTTGGGGAAACCGACAAAAAATGCCAATTTCTCCGGAAAAGGGGCGGAAACCGGGCCGCGCAGACGACCGGGAGGGAATCTTTCTGTGTTCTCTCTCTCCTACTATACCACATCTCCCGGGGAACATCAAGAAGCCCTGACCAATCCTTCACGAATCCTTTACTATTCTATTCGGTT
>CAJOHW010000023.1:26603-42492 GCA_905234565.1 uncultured Oscillibacter sp.
CTTTTCCGGAGGCAATTTGTGGGAATCCCTACTGTACGGGAGGGGAAAAGTGTGGTATAATAAAAGGGAGAAACTGACCGAATCCGAAGGCGCGTCAGAGAGAACAGGAGGGTGGGCGCTGTGAAAAAGGCCATGCTGGTTTGTCTCGCTGCCCTGACGGCGGCGGTATTGTGCGCCTGCGGGGCCTACCGGGACGCCCTGTCCCGGGGAGACGGGGCCTTGGAGCGGGGGGACTGGACCGCCGCCGTGTACGCCTACGGGGAGGCGGTGGACCTGGCCCCGGACCGGGCGGAGGGCTATGTGGGCCGGGCCGACGCCGCCCTGGCGGGGGCGGACTACTTAGGGGCCATTGCCGACTATCAGACGGCCATGGAGCTGGAGCCCTCCCGGGGGGAACTGCGCCGCAAACTCCTGGACGCCTACCTGTTATATGGAGACGCCGCCCTGGCGGAGAAGGGCTACGGCACCGCGGAGGACGCCTACCGGGCGGCCTATGCCCTGGACTGGTCCAATCCGGACTCCTGCATCCGTCTGGCGGACCTGCTCATGGAACTGGAACGATTGGAAGAGGCGGCGGCCCTGCTGGAACAGGGGGCGGCGTACAGCCGCAGTTCCGTGGTGTCCGCCCGGCTGGAGGCCCTGAACCGCCGCATGGCCCAGGAGGCGGAGGAGAAGCGGCGCGCTACTGCGGAGGCGGCATTGTCCGCCGCGCCTTACTTTGGAAACATCGCCGGGTGCCGGATGACGGCGGCCCAGGCGTCGGCTTACGCCGCCCTAATTGCCGACGGCATCCGGGGAAAATTCCAGGGCTATGGCGGCTACGCCAAGCCCCTCTATGACCGCCCGGTGTTCTGGGACGAACCCTACGCCGTCATCGGCACCGGGTCCTACGCCACGGACCGGGCCTCCGCGTGGCTGGGGGATCTGGCGGGGGACGGAAACCCCTACCTCATTCTCCGCAGCACCCAGGTGTCGGACAACTCCTTCACCATCTACGGCTGGAACGGCACGGAGGCGGTTTTGGCGGCGGGGGCGGAGTCCTGGGGCAGCCGACAGACCGCCGTACTGACGGAGACGGTCCGGGGAGCGGCGGTGATGGAGGAATCGGATCCCCCGGAGGGGAACCGGCGCACGGGACGGGTGTACCGCTTCTCCCGGGGCGGCGCGGACGCCTATCAGGAGTGGACGGCGGTGTGGGACCCGGCGGCGGAGGTCATGCACGTCACCCGCAACGGCGTGACGGATGACCTGACCCGCGCCCAGTGGGACGCCCTGCCGGGAGGCGGCATGGTGGCCCGGGCGTCGGAGGGAGAGCGGACCGCCGCCTGGGGGGCCCTGGAAACCGTGAAGCCCTGCTCCCTCCGGGACATGATCCGCTGTCTCAACGGCTACGCCTCCGCCCTGGACGCCCAGACGGAGATGGTGGAAGTGCCCCCAGACCACACCGGCCCCCACCGGGCGGCGGCGGCCATGCTGCAAAAGCTCTTTGCCCTGGAACGGCTTTCCGTCCAGGGGAACACCCGGCTGTGCATGGCCCGGCTGCTGGATTTGGACGGGGACGGGGAGAATGAACTGTTCGCCGCCTTTGAGGGGACCTATACGGCGGACAACGGCACCTCCTGCCGCTTTGCCCTGTACCGCTGGCGGGGTGGCACGCTGGAAGAGATCCCCGGCTCCGACAACGTGACGGAACTGCGGCTGGTGAAGTCCCAGGGAGAACTGGGGATCTTGGGCACGGAGGACCTGCCAAGCGGCGTGCGGCTGTGCTACACCTTCCTGTCCCACCGGGCGGAACTGCGCTCTGATGAAGAACTGCGGCAGTACGTCATGGCCCGGGACGGCGGCACCGCGCCGCTGACGGAGTCGGAATTTGACCTGGTCCGGGGCCGCTATGAGGACGTGGAGCCCCTGCTGGACTTCAGCCAGGACCTGCCGGACCGGAATTACACCCAGACCGTCTCCGCCCTGTTCCAGGCCCAGGAGAATAACCCGTAACTTTATGCAGCCCCCGCGGGATGATAGAATCATGATGCCGGATAATATAGAGGAGGTTGGATACGGCGTGTATCGAAGCAGGCTTCAAAGTAAACTGGACGAGTCGCTGTCGGCGGTGCTGCCCATTGTGGCGATTGTGCTGATCCTGTGCCTGACGGCGGCCCCTGTGACTCCCAGCGTGCTGCTGGCCTTCCTCTTTGGAGGGGTGCTGCTGGTGGTGGGGAATATGTTCTTTACCCTGGGGGCGGAACTTGCCATGGAACCCATCGGCCAGCACATGGGGACGGAACTCACCAAGACGAAAAAGCTCTCCGTGGTCCTGGGCATCGGCTTTCTCTTAGGGTGTCTCATCACCGTGTCGGAGCCGGATTTGCAGGTCCTGGCGGAACAGGTCCAGTCCATTCCCAACGCGGTGCTGATTGCCTCCGTGGCGGGAGGCGTGGGACTGTTCTTGGCCCTGGCCCTTTTGCGGATCCTCTTAGGCATCCCCCTCCGGGCCATGCTCCTGGGTTCTTACGCCCTGGTGTTTTTGATGGCGGCCTTTGCCCCGTCGGGGTTTCTGGCGGTGGCCTTTGACTCCGGCGGCGTCACCACGGGGCCTATGACGGTGCCCTTTATTATGGCCTTTGGCATCGGCGTGTCCGCCATCCGCAGCGACCGCCACGCCGCCGACGACAGCTTCGGATTGATCTCCCTTTGCAGCGTGGGACCGATTTTGGCGGTCATGGCCCTGAGCCTCATTTTCCGGCCGGACAGCGCCGCCTATACGGCGGAGTCCGCCCCCTCCGCCGCCCACACCGTGGAGATGGGGCAGATGTTCGCGTCGGCCTTTCCGGAGTACTTTGGGGAGATTGCCCGGGCCCTGCTGCCCATTGCGGGGGTGTTCCTCCTGTTCCAAATCTTCCGCCTGCACTTAGGGCGCACCACTCTGTACCGCATCGGCGTGGGGCTGGCGTATACGTATTTCGGCCTGGTGGTATTCCTCACGGGGGTGAACGTGGGTTTCATGCCCGCCGGAACCTATCTGGGCCAGACCTTGGCGTCCCTGCCCTATCGGTGGATCATCATCCCCATCGGAATGCTCATCGGCTTTTTCATCGTCAAGGCGGAGCCGGCGGTGTATGTACTGATGCGGCAGGTGGAGGAACTGACCAGCGGGGCCATTGCCGGGGCGGTACTGCGGAGGACGCTGTCCTGGGGAGTGGCCGTGTCCGTGGGACTGGCCCTGGCCCGGGTACTGACGGGGGTCTCCATTCTTTACTTCGTGGTGCCGGGATACGCCCTGGCCCTGGGGCTGTCCTTCTTCGTGCCGGACATCTTCACCGCCATTGCCTTTGACTCCGGCGGCGTGGCCTCCGGGCCTATGACCGCCACCTTCCTGCTGCCCTTTGCCATGGGGGCCTGTATGGCCGTGGGCGGGGATGTGGCCTCTGACGCCTTCGGCGTGGTGGCCATGGTGGCCATGACGCCGCTGGTGGCCATCCAGCTGCTGGGGGTGGCCTACCGTCTGCGGCAGGGCCGCGCTCCGGCGGCGGAACCGGCCCAGGTCCAGCTGGACGACTACGCCATTATTGAGCTGTAAGGGGGTGCCGGACGTGTTGTATCTCATGATCACCATTGCGGACCGGGCCAAATTCCCGCACTTTGTGGCCCTGTACCAACAGCGGGGCATCCTGTCCAGCTTTATCACCCTGGGCCGGGGCACCGCCACGGGAGAACTGCTGAACGTCTTAGGCCTGGGGGGCACGGAGCGGGCCGTGTGCTTCGACGTGGTCACGGAGAAAGTCTGGAGGCAGGTGAAACAGGACCTGGAGCGGAAACTGCGCATCGACGTGCCGGGCACCGGCGTGGCGTTTTTGATTCCCATGAGCAGCATCGGCGGACGGCGGGAACTGGCTTTCCTGACCGAGGGACAGAATTATCAGCGGGAGGGGGAGTCGGAGATGAAGGGAACCAATCGGGAACTGCTGGTGGTCATCAGCAACCAGGGCTACAACGATCAGGTCATGGACGCCGCCCGGGAGGCGGGGGCCAACGGCGGCACGGTCCTCCACGCCCGGGGAACGGGCATGGAGCGGGCAGAGCGGTTTTTGGGCATCTCCCTGGCCTCCGAAAAGGACGTGACCTTCATCGTCACCCGTACCGCCCGAAAAAACGCCATCATGGAGGCCATTATGCGCAAGGCCGGCATGGACAGCCAGGCCAAATCCATCATCTTCTCCCTGCCTGTCAGCGACACGGCGGGTCTGCGGCTGCTGGATCTGGACGAGGAGCCGGAGCGGAAAGAAAATCCGGAGCATTCGGAGCATCCGGACCCGCAGGGCGGATAAAACCTATCAAACCTGCACAAAAAGGCCCCCGGAACCCCTGCGGTTTTTGGGGGTCTCTCTCTTTACACCGGGGCTTTAGCATGGTAAACTAATAGAACACTTTTCGGGGAAGAACCCCAAACGGAGGATGAAACCATGAAAAAGAAGGTACTCTCAGTTCTGCTGGCCCTGGCCATGATGCTGGTCCTGTCGGCCTGCAACGGCGGCGCCACTACCGGCGGGGAGAGCGCGGAGAGAGGCGGAGAGAATGCGGAATCCGGCGATGCCCAGAAGGCGGCGGAGAGCGATCTGAACTATGTCCAGGACAAGGGCACGCTGATCATCGGCATCACGGAGTTTGAGCCCATGGACTATCAGGACGCGGCGGGCAACTGGATCGGCTTCGACGCGGATATGGCGGCGGCCTTTGCCCAGTCCCTGGGAGTGGAGCCCGTGTTCCAGATCATCGACTGGGACAACAAGGTCTTTGAACTGGAAGGCAAGTCCATTGACGTGGTCTGGAACGGCATGACCCTGACGGACGAGGTCCTCAACTCCATGGAGTGCTCCAAGCCCTATTTCAACAACGCCCAGGTGGTCATCGTGCCGGTTGCCCAGGCGGATACGTATCAGGAACTGGACAGCCTGGAAGGGCTTCACTTCGCGGTGGAATCCGGCTCCGCCGGGGAGGCCCAGGCCCAGGCCAACGGCTTCACCTATACCCAGGTGGCGGATCAGGCCACGGCCCTGCTGGAAGTCAGTTCCGGCACCGCGGACGCCGCCATCATCGACTTCCTCATGGCCAAGGCCATGACCGGAGAGGGCACCAACTACGCCGACCTCACCTACACCCTGAGCCTTAACAGCGAGGAGTACGGCGTGGGCTTCCGGAAGGGTTCCGACCTGGCGGACGCCTTGAACGACTTCTTTGCCCAGTCCTATCAGGACGGCTCCATGGTGATCTTCGCCCAGACCTACGGCATTGAGCAGCAGCTTGTGGCCCAGTAAGAGAGAATCCCCCAGACAGCTTGATTAGATTTGCCTCAGTTGCCGTGTCATGGGCCTGAACTTTCGCAGATCTAAACAGGGCGCACTCAGGGCGCACTCAGGGCGCGCTCAGGGCGCGTTCAGGGCGCGCTAAAAAGACGCAGAGGGTTTCTGCCCTCTGCGTTTTTTGTAAAGTCAAAAAGAGAGGTGGGACAGCGTGATTCTGACGGTTTTAGGCGCTTTGACGGAGGGATTTCTCTCCACCTTGCAGCTCTTCGCGGTGACGCTCCTGGGGGCGGTGCCCCTGGGACTGGTCCTGGCCTTCGGTTCCATGAACCGGTGGGCCCCCTTGGGCTTTCTTATCCACGGTCCGGAGGCCCCGGCCTGGCGGCAGATTCTGGGCGGGCTGCGGCCCATCAACCTGGTGTGCCGGTTTTTGATCTGGATCATCCGGGGAACCCCTCTGATGCTCCAGCTCATCATCCTGTTCTATGTGCCGGGCTATTACCTCAAAGGGGGCAGTCCCTGGCCCGCCGGACAGAACGGACGGTTTTTGGCCGCCGCCATTGCCTTCATCATCAACTACTCCTGCTATTTCTCCGAGATCTACCGGGGGGGCATCCAGAGTGTTCCCGTGGGGCAGCAGGAGGCGGGACTGGTGCTGGGTATGACGAAACGGCAGATCTTCTTCCGGGTGACCCTGCTGCAAATGGTCAAGCGCATTGTGCCGCCCATGTCCAACGAGTTCATCACCCTGGTAAAGGACACCGCCATTGCCCGCATCATCTCCTATCAGGAGCTGATTTGGGCCGGATACGCCTTCCTGAAAGGATCCCACGGCTATTCCGGCCTGACCTGGCCCCTGTTCTTCACGGGCGTGTACTATCTCTGCTTCACCGGCCTTCTGACCTGGTTTTTCGGCTGGCTGGAACGCAGACTGGATTACTTCCGGTAAGGAGGGGAGACCATGGCAATTTTGGAAGTGAAAAACTTAGAAAAGCACTTCGGGGCTACCAGGGTGCTGGACGATATCAGTTTTTCTTTGGAAGAGGGACAGGCCCTGTCCGTCATCGGCTCCTCCGGCAGCGGTAAGACCACCCTGCTGCGGTGCCTGAACTTTTTGGAGCAGCCGGACAGCGGCTCCATCTCCGTCCGGGGAGAGATGCTGTTCGACGCGGCGGATCCCGCCACCCGCCGGGAGGAGACGGTGCGGGAAAAACGGCTCCACTTCGGGCTGGTGTTCCAGAACTTCAACCTGTTCCCCCAGTATACCGCCCTGAAAAACGTGACCTTGGCCCGGGAACTGCTGGCGAAAGAGCGGGGCGGGGAGGATAAGGCGTCCATCGAGGCGGCGGGCCGGGAACTGCTTGCCCGTATGGGCCTCTCCGACCGGGCGGGCCACTATCCCCACCAGCTCTCCGGCGGACAGCAGCAGCGGGTGGCCATTGCCCGGGCCTTAGCCCTGCGGCCGGACATCCTGTGCTTTGACGAGCCCACCTCCGCCCTGGACCCGGAACTCACCGGGGAGGTGCTGCGGGTGATCCGGCAGCTGGCGGAGGAAAAGACCACCATGATCATCGTCACCCACGAGATGGCCTTTGCCCGGGACGTGGCGGATCAGGTGATGTTTATGGACGGCGGCGTGATTGTGGAGCAGGGGGACGCCCGGCAGGTCATCGAACATCCCCAGGAGGAGCGGACCCGCCGGTTTTTGGCCCACTACGCGGAAAAATAAAAGAACTTCCACACGGCGCCTTCTTTATGAACATTTCGTGAACTGTCTTGCGAAACGCCGCGGCGTCTGTTATAATATACAAACAATTTTTTCGTTTACAGCGGTTTTCTGGAAAGGGAGGATGGGCAGATGAAACCGAAAGTCTATTTTACCCGGGAGATCACGCCGGAAAAGGTAGTGGAGATGTACGGGAAACTGGGCATTGAACTGCCCGGAAACGTGGCCTGCAAGCTCCACTCCGGGGAGAAGGGAAACCAGAACTTCCTGCGTCCGGAGTTTTGGAAGCCCATGGTGGAGGCGGTGAACGGCACCATCGTGGAGTGCAACACCGCCTATGGCAAGGCCTTTGAGGGCGTCCGGGACTACACGGAGGAACACTGGAAGCTCATGGACTACCACGGCTGGACAAAACAGTACACCGTGGACATTATGGACGCCGACGGCCCGGACACGGACCTGGTTTTGGAGGTCCCTCACGGCAAGATCCTGAAAACCAACCGGGTAGGGGCGCATTTGGCCAACTACGACTCCATGCTGGTGCTGGCCCACTTCAAGGGACACCCCATGGGCGGCTACGGCGGGGCACTGAAACAGTTGTCCATCGGCTGCGCTTCCCGGGAGGGCAAGGCCCTGATCCACTCCGGCGGCAAAAGCCGGGACAACATCGAGACCTGGAAGGTCCACGCGGAGCAGGACGCCTTCTGCGAGGCCATGGCCGACGCGGCGTCCAGCGTGGTAAGCTATTTCACCGGGAAGATCGCCTTTGTGAACGTCATGAAGAACCTGTCCGTGGACTGCGACTGCACGGCGGTGGCGGAGGACCCCTGCATGAAGGACATCGGCATCCTGTCCTCTCTGGACCCGGTGGCCATTGATCAGGCCTGCATGGACCTGATCTACGCCGCCAAGGACGACCCCGGCCAGGGCCACTTTATAGAACGGGTGGAGTCCCGCCACGGCGTCCACACCATCGAGGCCGCCGCGGCCCTGGGCTTCGGCTCCCGGGAGTATGAACTGATTGAGGTGTAACCCCCGCGTTTTCGCCCCCACCCCTTCTGTGGTATGGGGGCTTTTGTTTCCAATTCAGGCTTGATTATGCACACAGACGGGAGGCACTATGGATAGCCAGACAAACAACAGCCAGGAACTCTTAGAAGAAGTGAAGGACTGGCGGCATCTGTTCCCGCCATCCGTTCTGCGCACTGGGGAGGACTTTGTCACCCGGGGACAGTACGAGGATTTTGAGCACAACCAGCGGGAGGCCCGGGCAATCATCGGGAAAAAATACAACATTGGCCGGGCGGTGATCCGGGACGCCCCCACCCGGTATGCCGAAGACTGGAATCCGGAGAGTTTCTCCTGCAGCTGCATGAACAGCCGCTACCCCTATGGCTACGGTGCCGTCCGTCGGATGTGTGTCCATGAGGCAGCGCTGATGGTGCTGTGGGAGAGGGCCAGGGGGGGACCCTGGCACTTCCGGGAGACGCCGGAGGAGCGTGAGGAGCGGCTGCGGGAGGAACGGATCGCCCGGGAGGCAGAGGCGGAACTGGAACGGCGGGAGCAGCAGCGGGAACAGGAGACCCCCATCAGTGCGGACCCGGTGGAGTTCTTCCCGGGCGACACCCCGCCGGGGACCTATTTCGATGTCCGGGAGGCGGTGGGGACGTTCCGGACCAACCGGTTCTCAGTGAACCGGGCCAGGGAGCTTCTGGATCACGCGGAGATCCGGATGGATCCCCCCAAGCTCTCCTATGGGCAGGACGGGCGGCAGCATCTCCTGGCCCGTGCGGATTTCCGGGAGGCAATAGAAGACCATGTGCTGGAAGAATATAACGCCATGGTGGAGCTGTCCTTCCAGGATCTGTACCGCCACGGCTGCCGCTGTCCCCAGCACCGCGTCATTAACCGCAACGGAGATCTGCTGTGCGAACACGAGCTGGCGCTTCTCACCAAGGTGCGGGAGTATGTGGCCCGGGAGAATCCCGGGGACGCCACGGACAAGGCGGCGGAGGCCTTCTTCCAGGAATTGGACGTCGCGCCTGCGGTCCCCGCGGAACTGGAAACGCCGGTCCGCAAGAGCCGGACCCTGCTCCTGGCTCCCCGGATCACGGTGGATGAGGGGGAGGCCAAGCTGTCCTTCAAAATCGGCCGGCCGGACAGCAAACAGATCATCCTGAAAAACTTCCGGGAGTTCCTGGACGCCGTGGAGCAGGGGACGGGACTGGCCCTGAGCAAAACCCTGGTGCTGGACTTTGGAAAAGAGGACTTCACCGAGGAGAGCGGTCCCTGGCTCATGTTTATCCAGCGGCGGCTCAGTGAGACGGACTGGGCCAATGACCGCTTACAGTCCCGCAGTTATTGGGGCAGCAGCAGTCCCACCCTGAAAGTCCGCTTCCAGGACGACTTGCAGGGGGCCACTCTGGACCGGTTCTATGAGCTGGCGGAGGGCAGCCAGGTGGAGTATACGGACAAGGTCCGGCGCTATACCGGCTCCATCGCCGTGGGACACACGGATATGCGGGTGCGGTTGTCCTCCAGCCGCATTGCCGATGCCCGGGGAAAGTTTTTAGGGATCTCGGTGGAGGGCACCATGCCGGTGATTTTGAAAGGGAGCGCCGGGAGCTATATTCTGGATCCGGAGCACCTGAGCAAAATCACCCGGGAGGAGGCCCAGGCCCTGCGGCCCTTCCAGGCGGCGGCCAATGCCAGCGGACAGATCCGCTTTCTGGTGGGAAAGGACAAGCTGGCGGAGTTCTATTACCGGGTGGCCCCGAAACTGCTGGAAAGCCCCTATGTGGACTTGGACGACCCCTGCGCGGAGGAGGCGGAACCCCTTCTGCCGCCGGAACCGGCCTTCCTGTTCCGGCTGGATTTAGAGGACGGATACTGCTTCTGCCGGGTGTTGGTCTCCTACGGCTCTGAGGAACCCATGACCCTGCCCCGGCTGCAGGAGTTCTCCGGCTACCGGGACGGCGCCCAGGAGGACCGGGTGCTGAAGTTGGTGAAACAGTATTTTCCCAAATTCCACAAGGAGTCCGTCCGCTACCGCACGAAGGCCACGGATGAGGAGATGTACCGCCTGCTTACGGAGGCGGGGCCGGTGCTGGCCCGGTACGGGGAGGTCCAGGGCAGCGACGCCTTCCGGCGGATCCACGCCCGGTCCATGCCCACGATACAAGTGGGCGTGTCCATGGACAGCGGCCTGCTGGATATCTCTATTCTGACAAAAGACATCCCTCCGGCGGAACTGCTGGCGGTTTTGGAGAGCTACCGTCAAAAAAAGACCTACCACCGCCTGAAAAGCGGGGACTTTGTGACCCTGGCGGGAGACGAACAGCTCTCGTCCTTGGAGGCGGTGGTGGAGGAACTGCACCTGACCCGGGAGGATGTCCTCCGGGGCAAGGTACAGCTCCCGGCCTACCGGGCGCTGTACTTAGACACCATGCTGGAACAGCACAACGCCTTAGCTTCCAGCCGGGACCGGACCTATCGGGCCCTGGTCCGGAATTTCCGTACCATCCGGGACGCGGACTACGAGGCCCCCGCCGCCCAGGCGGAGATACTGCGTCCCTACCAGCTCTTTGGATACAAGTGGCTGCGGACCCTGTACGCGGCGGGCTTTGGCGGCATTTTGGCGGATGAGATGGGCCTGGGCAAGACCTTGCAGACCATCTGCCTGTTCCAGGCCCGGAAAGAGGAGGGGGAGTCCAAGCCGGGACTGGTGGTGTGCCCCGCGTCCCTGGTGTTCAACTGGCAGGAGGAGTTCCACCGCTTCGCCCCCGGGTTGTCGGTTCTGCCCGTATCCGGCCCCGCCGCTGCCCGGAAGGGGTGGCTCAAGGAGGCGGGGGAGGGCAGCGGCGGCGTGGACGTGTATATCACCAGCTACGATCTGCTGCGCAAGGATGTGGCCCTCTATGAGAAACTGTCCTTCTCCACCATGGTGCTGGACGAGGCCCAGTATATCAAAAACCAGAAGGCCGCCCTGACGAAAGCCGTGAAGATTATCAAGGCGGACCACCGCTTTGCCCTGACGGGCACCCCCATTGAAAACCGTCTGGCGGAGCTGTGGAGCATCTTCGACTTTCTCATGCCCGGCTTCCTGTACGGCTATCCGGAGTTTCTGCGGCGTTTCGAGTCCCCCATTGCCAAGGGAAAGGACCCGGAGGCCACGGAGAAACTGCGGAAGATGACCTCTCCCTTTATCCTCCGCCGTCTGAAAGGGGACGTGCTGAAAGACCTGCCGCCGAAACTGGAAGAGGTCCGCTACTCCCGCTTTGAGGAGGAACAGCGCAAGATCTACGACGGCCAGGTGGTGCGCATGAAACAGCTGCTGGGCACCGCCACCCAGGAGGACCGGATCCAGATCTTCGCGGAACTCATGCGGATCCGGCAGATCTGCTGCGACCCGTCGCTGATCTTTGAGGATTACAGCGGTGGCAGCGCCAAGCGGACGGCGTGCCTGGAACTGATTGAGAGCGCCGTCAGCGGCGGGCACCGGATGCTGGTGTTCTCCCAGTTCACCTCCATGCTGGCCCTGCTGGAAGAGGATCTGAAGGCGGCCGATATCCCCTTCTATGAGATTACCGGCGCTACGCCCAAGGAGAAGCGGATCCGCCTGGTGCGGGACTTCAACGAGGGAGACACCCCCGTATTTCTGATCTCCTTGAAAGCCGGAGGCACGGGCTTGAACCTCACCGGGGCGGATGTGGTGATCCACTACGATCCCTGGTGGAACCTGGCGGCTCAGAACCAGGCCACGGACCGGGCCCACCGCATCGGTCAGACCCGGCAGGTGACGGTGTACCGGATGATTGTCAAGGACACCATTGAGGAAAAGATCCTGGCCCTGCAGGAGGCCAAAAAGGATCTGGCCGACGCCATTTTGTCCGGCGAGAGCAGTTCCCTCTTTACGCTGTCCAACGAGGAACTGCTGGAACTGCTGTCATAACAAGCACACAAAATCCAATACAAAGAACCGCCGCGCCTGCGAAATCGCACTGCGCGGTGGTTCTTGAGATCCGCTTTCACTCGATGGAGATCATATAGTAATACACGGGCTGTCCGCCGTAGAGTACCGCCACCTCCGCGTCGGGACAGGCAGTCTCAAAGATCTTGCCCGCCGCCTTGGCGGAGGGTTCGTCTACGTCCTCCCCGAAGTACAGGGAGATGAAGGAGGCTCTCAGCGCCGCCGCCGCATGGGCAATGCGGTCCAGCAGAGAGTCCAGGGTGCTGTCGGAGCCGAAGAGTTTTCCCTCTTCCAGGGCCAGATAGTCCCCGGCGTGGATGGAGAAGCCGTCGTAGTCCGAGTCCCGGGCGGCGTAGGTAATGGCGGCGGTGGTGACGCTGCCCAGACACTCCGTCATGCCCGCCGTCAGGGTCTCCGGATCCGGGGCGTCAAAATCCGCGTTCATCAGGGCGGTGATGCCCTGGGGCACCGTCTTGGTGGGGATCACCACCACCCGCTTCTCCGTCAGATCCGCGCACTGCTGGGCGGCTAAGATGATGTTGCCGTTGTTGGGAAGGATGAACACGGTCTCCGCCGGAATCTGCTCCACAGCAGCCAAAATGCTCTCTGTGGAGGGGTTCATGGTCTGGCCTCCGGAGACGATGCCGTCGGCTCCCAGGTCCCGGAAGATGGCCTCTAAACCCTCCCCGGCGCACACAGCCAAAAAGCCGTAGGGTTTCTGTTCCACCGGTTCGGCGGGATGCTCCATGGCCTCCAATTCCGCCTCCACCGCGTCCAAATCGTCTGTGGACCGGGTCTTGCGGCCTGCCGCCATGTCCTCGTACTGCAGGCGCATATTCTCAATTTTGGCCAGTTCCAGGGTGCCGTATTTCCGGGCCTCATTCAGGGCGTCCCCGGGGATGTCCGTGTGGACGTGGACTTTGAACGCCTCGTCGTCCTCTCCAATCACCAGGCTGTCGCCGATGCTGCTGAGGAAGGCCCGGAAGGGCTCAATGGCGGCACCCGGCTTCTTCCGGACGATGAACACGGTGTCGTAAGTGAAGGTGATCTCCTCGTCGGTCAGGGCGGCGAAATCCGCCTTGCCCCGGGTCTCCGGCTCCACTTCCGGCACCGGCTCTCCCCGGACCGCCGCCAGCATTCCCTCCAAAATGAGAAGGTAGCCCTTGCCGCCGGCGTCCACCACCCCTGCCTTTTTCAGCACGGGGTTGATCTCCGTAGTCTCCGCCAGGGCGGTCCGGCCCTCTTCCAGGGCCTGCACCAGCATGGCCTCCGGGTCCGCACCCGCTGCCGCCGCATCTACCGCCCGCTTCGCCGCAAGGCGCGACACTGTCAGCACCGTGCCCTCCGCCGGCTTCATCACCGCCTTATAGGCCGCCGACACGCCCTCCTGCATGGCGGCGGCGAACACGGCGGCATCCGCACTCTCCGCGCCCTTCAAACTCCGGGCCAGGCCCCGGAACAGCAGGGACAAAATCACGCCGGAGTTTCCCCTTGCTCCCCGCAGCAGGGCGGAGGCGGTGACGGAGGCGGCCTCGTCCAGCCGATAGGGCGCGGACTTTTCCAGTTCCGTCACGGCGGCGGCAATGGTCATGGACATATTGGTGCCTGTGTCTCCGTCCGGCACCGGGAACACGTTGAGATCGTTGATGGCCTCTTTCTTGGCGCTGAGGGCGGCGGCGCTGTGGAGGATCATCTCTTTGAACAGCGCCCCGGTGATTTGTTCGCTCATGCCGTTTGTTCCTCCTTACAGCGTCATAGAATCCACACACACATCCACGGACCGCACCTCCACGCCCGTGTTCTTCCCCACCACGTACTGCACCTCGTTCATGATGGACCTGCACACCGCCGGGATGTTCACCCCGTTCTCCACCACGATATGCAGCTCGATGGATACGGCCCCGTCCTCCAGATACGCGATCCGTACGCCCTTGCTCATAGCCTCCCGCCGCAGCAGGTGGACCAGCCCGTCGGTCATGGACCGGTAGGCCATGCCCTTGACGCCAAAGCAGTTCATGGCGGCAAGGCCCGTGATATTGGAGAATACGGAGTTGCTGATGGAGACTTCGCCCTTTTCCGACTGGAATTTCATCATTGGGAACCCCTCGCTTCCTCACCCGTTTTCCATATGATGCCCTATTATATCGGATCCGCCTGGAAAGCACAAGAGAAAAAAGAGCGTCGGAACAAAAAACAGCTTCTCCGGAAGCTGCCAAATCTATGAAGCCCCCTCCAATGTTGGGAGGGGGCTTCATAGATTCAGCGGGTCAAAGATTTTATGGACGCATAGAGAACGGTCTCAGTGCTATTCATATAATAATGCCGCAGCCAGAACCGATATTCTGGAATCAAACGATGGCAGTAATCCATGATGGCCAGTAAGTCTCCCGGACGATGGTAGACACAGATTGCCAGCAGAGGACGATCCCGCCGGATGGTGCGCTCCGCTCCGTGGAGTGCGCCGTATTCCGCGCCTTCGATATCCATTTTGATAAAGCCGACGGTTTCATTTCCCACAATATCATCCAAAATAACTGTGCGAATGGAGGTATATTCTCCACTGAAAGGCAGGGGCTTTTCCGGAGAATGTTCTGAGAGTACAAAACTCGACTCTGAATGCGTGGCGAAAAACTCTGCCGTGCCGATTCGGTTTGATAATCCGGCCTCGATTACTTGAAAATCATGGAGTCCGGCTGCGGACATATTGGCTTCACACAGTTTTTTGCTGATAGTGTCTGGCTCAAAGGCAAAAATTTTAGAATATTTCCCCGCCATTTTGGAAAACCGGATACTGCTGTCACCATCCAGACATCCGCCGTCTATAAACGCTGTTCCTGGTTCATACAATTCCGGAAATTCAAAATACTGGAAATTGCGCACCCATTCCAGGGCAGCTTCTCGGCAATCCTCCCAAAAACTGCTTAGGATCTGTGCTTCCGGAAAATCACTTTGACGCAGAAAACTTTCTATTTCCTGATAACTTCCGTTGTTTTTTGTCGCCGTGATAATCACATAGCAGTCCCGTCCGGATTCGATCAGCCATTGAGGCGTCACTACGGGTTTTCCCATCAGTCCGTGAGGAAATTTCTCTGCGCTGCGCCCGCAGAATCCGTAAAAGTCCACCCCGGTGGACAGCAAATGCCTGGCTAAAAAGCGTCCTGTAAAGGCAGTTCCATAGAGAATGACACGCTTGTTTTCCTGAGCGAGCTGTTTACAGCGATCTCTCCATTGATCTAAAGCTTCCTTCTCCGGAGCGGCCTTGCGAAGATCAATCAGTTTCAGCATTCCGGTAAACTGACTTTCCGCGTTTATCGTTGCCTCCTTCTCCGCGTCTGCCTGAAGCCGTGCCCAAAACACCTCCCGCGACAGATCATCCTGCAAAGTTCCATACAACTCTGCGATCCCATGTTGATAATCGTACATGTCCAATACGCTCCTCATGTGGCCCTCCTCCGTTTTTCCCAACGGCCCGTTGCGGAATTCTATCCTTTTCCAAATTTTCTATCTTGCTATATCTTTTCCAGCATACCACAGATTCCATCTGTTTACAATACCGCACTTTAGAATTTTTTCACTATCAGGCAAAAATCTTCATCGGTGTTTTTATCATGCGGGAAAGTATATCCTGCCGCATCATTTCTTTCTCTCGTCCCTAAAGGGTTTCTCTTGCCAGCCGTGCGGTCTGCTTTTTCAAAAGGGGACAATATGATATCTCCCTTCCTTTTCTAAAGAAAGGGGTGTGTTTTTCATCCGTTTTTTCATCCATATTCCGTAAACCACTGCCGGGCGGCCTCCGCATCGGCGGCGATCTGGGTTTTCAGGGCGTTCAGGGACGGAAAGCGGATCTCCTCCCGGAGCCGGGCGTAGAATTCCAGCCGCACGGTCTGGCCGTACAGG
>CAJOHW010000024.1 GCA_905234565.1 uncultured Oscillibacter sp.
TCCGCCAGTTCCTCCGGCGGCATCCCCTTCCACCGGGCCAGGGTCTCCACAATATAGGGCAGGTTCCGGCTGTCGTTCCGTTTCCCCCGCAGGGGCACCGGGGAGAGATAGGGGGAATCCGTCTCAATCACCATACGGTCCAGGGGGGTGACGGCAATCACTTCCTCCGCCTTCCGGGCGTTCTTGTACGTCACCGGGCCGTCGAAGCCCAGATACCAGCCCCGTTTCAGCAGTTCCGCCGCCATTTCCGCGCTGCCGGAAAAACAGTGGAACACCCCCCGGGCGGCGGGGTATGCCCGGATGATAGTTAAGCAGTCCCCGTGGGCCTCCCGGTCGTGGACGATGACGGGCAGATCCAATTCGATGGCCAGCTCGATTTGCCGCCGGAACACGGCCTGCTGGAACTCCCGGGGCGGGTTCTCCTTCCAGTAATAATCTAAGCCGATCTCCCCCACCGCCACCACTTTCGCCCGGGAGAGCAGCTGGCGCAGTTCGGCAAAGTCATCGTCCCCCGCTCCGGCGCAGTCCTCCGGATGGATCCCCGCCGCCGCGTAGACATGGGGCCAGCGCTCCGCCAGGTCTATGGCCATGCGGGAGGAGGGAAGGTCACAGCCCGGGTCCACCACCAGTTCCACCCCCGCCGATGGCAGGGCGGAGAGGATCTCGTCCCGGTCCTGGCGGAACTTCCCGGAGTCATAGTGGGCATGGGTATCAAAAAGCCGCATACGCCGCGTCGCCGTCCTTTCTTATACACGAAAAGCAAGAGAGATAAGAAAACCCCCCAAAGCGGCGGTGCCGTTTTGGGGAGGATTTCAGCCGATTCCGTTGAGTTTCAAGGTCATGGCGCTCTTTTTGTGGGCGGCGGCGTTCTTGTGGAGAACGCCCTTGGCCACAGCCTGATCGACCTTCTTCACCGCGGTCCGGTACGCGCCGCCGGCCTCTTCGCGGCTGCCGTCGGCCACCGCGGCCTCAAACTTCTTGATGGCGGTTTTCAAATCGGACTTGCGGGCCTTGTTCCGGGCATTGCGCATTTTCCCGATGAGGTCCCGCTTCTTGGCGGACTTGATGTTCGGCAAACCCTGCACCTCCCTCCGGCGGACGCCTGAAAATCGCGGCTTTTGCCGTATTAAGAACTGTATTGTACCAGATCCTTTCCCGGATTGCAAGGGTTTTTTCCTGCCTGTACCGGATTTCCGGCGATTTTTTCCCGTTGCGCCCCGGGGGGACCGCTGGTATAATGCACACATACGGGACAATCCCCCGGGCATAGGAATGAGGCGGGGGGATGTGTGATGAACTCTTGTTTGCGCAGAGGCGTATTGATTTTGTGCGGGGCGGCGTTCTGCGTGCTGGCGGCGACGGCGTGGGCCTTACGTCAGTATCTCCCGGCCCTGGCCCCGGGGGACCCGGCGGCGGAGACGGCGGTGGTGGTATTGGATCCGGGCCACGGCGGAGAGGACGGGGGCGCGGTGTCCCCGGACGGTACGCCGGAGAGCGGCATCAACTTGGCGGTGGCCCAAAAGACCGGGGCCTTGCTGGGCTTTTTCGGCGTCCGGACCGTCTATACCCGCCAGACGCCGGAGGCCGTGGGGGATCCGGACCTGCCCACCGTGCGGGCGCGGAAGGCGTCGGACATCAGGAGGCGGGTGGAGACCGCCAACGCCGTCCCCGGCGGGGCGCTCATCAGCATCCACCAGAACAGCCTGCCCTCCTCTCCCGGTACCCACGGGGCCCAGGTGTTCTGGAACCGGCAGTCCGGAGCGGAGGACCTGGCAAAGGCCATTCAGGAGGCCTTGAACCGGGGTATCAACCAGGGCAATGAGAAAACCGCCCGGCCCATCTCCCCGGACATCTATCTCATGAAACACGCGGAGATTCCGGCGGCTCTGGTGGAGTGCGGCTTTTTGTCCAACGCCGCCGAGACGGAGCGTCTGCGCCAGGACGCCTATCAGCTGGAACTGGCGGCGGCCATCGCGGCGGGATATCTGAACCATTCATAGAAAATCTACTTTGAAATTCTTTTTTCACAGGGAGAATCGCCTATGAAACAAAAGACAGTCTACTACTGCACGGCCTGCGGCAATGAGACGTTGCGCTGGGCGGGACGGTGCCCCGCCTGCGGGGCCTGGAACACCATCGAGGAACAGCCGTCCCCGGTGACAAAAACAAACTCCGCCCCAGGCGGCGGAGGACACCGGAAGGCCCGGAGTATCACGGAGCTTTCGGAGGCGGAGGAGGTCCGGTTTCCCACGGGCCTGGGAGAACTGGACCGGGTACTGGGAGGCGGGGCCGTCCGGGGCTCTCTGGTCCTCATCGGCGGCGCGCCGGGGATCGGAAAATCCACCCTCATGCTCCAAATCTGCGGGAAGCTGTGTCAAACCAACCGGGTGCTGTACGGCTCCGGGGAGGAGTCGGAACATCAGCTGAAAATGCGGGCAAAGCGGCTTCAGGTGGAGCAGCCGGGGCTGCTGGTGCTGTCCGAGTCCTCTTTAGGGGGACTGCTGGACGCGGTCCGGGAGGAACATCCGGAGATTCTGGTGGCGGACTCCATCCAGACGCTGTACAACGAGGCCCTGGACTCCGCCCCTGGCAGCGTCAGCCAGGTCCGGGACTGCACCATGGCCCTGATGCGCCTTGCCAAGGGCCAGGGCATTACGGTGTTTGTCATCGGACACGTGAACAAGGAGGGGTCCATTGCGGGGCCCAAGGTTTTGGAACATATGGTGGACTGCGTCCTCTACTTTGAGGGGGACACCCACACCTCTTACCGGATCCTCCGGGCGGCAAAAAACCGCTTCGGGGCCACCAACGAGATCGGCGTCTTTGAGATGCGGGATACGGGCTTAGAGGAGATCCGGGAGCCGTCCAAACTGCTCTTGGAGGGCCGTCCGGAGAACGCCCCCGGGTCCTGTGTCACCTGTGCCATGGAGGGGGTCCGTCCGGTGCTGGCGGAGGTCCAGGCTTTGGTAGTGACCTGTCCCGGGGGAAGCCCCCGGCGCAACAGCAACGGGTTCGATTACAACCGGGCGGCTATGCTCCTGGCGGTACTGGAAAAGCGGGGGGGACTGCGGGTCTCCGCCTGCGACGCCTACTTAAATATTGTGGGAGGGCTGTGGCTGGAGGAACCTGCGGCGGATCTGTCGGTGATTTTGGCCTTAGCGTCCAGCTATTTGGACAGGCCCCTTCCCCGGGACCTGGCGGCGGTGGGGGAAGTGGGCCTGACCGGGGAACTGCGGTCTGTCAACCGCTTGGAGCAGCGCCTCCGGGAGATCCGGCGGCTGGGGTTCCGGACCTGCGTGCTTCCGGCCCACGGCCTGGGGCGTTTGGAAGCGCCGGAGGGACTGCGGCTGCTGTCCGCTGCCCATATCGGTGAGGCGATCCGAGCCGCTCTGCGGGAATGAAATGGATGCAGGCGCCTTCCAGGGAGGGCAGTCCCACGGCGGAGGCGCTTTCCAAGGTGCAGTTGCCGTCGGACTGGTACACACAGGCGCTGGTACAGGGAATCCAGGACATGGCAATCTTCCTCTCTCTTTGGGATAGGCTGTGAGATAGCTGTGAGATACAGGATAGGTTGCCCGGGACGGGGGAAATTATGAGGGGGAATTCCTTTTGCCACAGTTTAGGCCGCCGGCACGGCAGCTGACGGGAAATCTTATGGCGCACAAATATCAGCTTGTATTATGCCGAATCCCGGTGTATAATGGAGGAAAAACCAGGGGGGGACGGCCATGGAACTGTACAGGCAGAAATTTCAGGACTTCGCGGAGCAGCTGCGGGGTGAGATTGCCGCTATAGACAGGATTTTTGCGGTGGGATCCCATGAAATCCTGACCCTGAATGTGAAGCAGAGGATGGAAGAACTTCGTGCCGGGGCGGAAGCACTGCTGAGGAAATTGGAAACCGGTGAATTCGAGATCGCCATCGTGGGGCTGGAAAAGGCCGGAAAGAGCACCTTCTCCAACGCGCTCATCGGAAACGACATTCTGCCCACTGCGGAAAGCCGCTGTACCTATACCACCACCAGCCTCCGGGGCGGGGAAAATGAAGCCACTGTGAAATTTTTCAGCCGCGATGCCTTTAACCAGGATTTTCAAGAGAAACTCCACAGCATGGAGGTCCCCGGATGGGAGACGCTGAATTTTTTTGATATGTCCCTGGAAGAGTACCGCCGCATTTTTCAGGCGCTTCCGGAGCGCACCCGGAGAGCGTTCCACGATCAAAACCTGGATATGGAAGCCATTTTGACCCAGGAGAACAAGAAGATTCTGGAGGCGCATCTGGGCGGCGAACCTCTGTTCTTCTCCGGCGAAGAGCAGTTGAGAAGTCCGGAATTCAAACGCTATATCAGCCAGCCGGGATATGCCCACGCGGTCCAGGAGGCCACCCTGCGCTCCAGCCGCCTGAAAGATATGCCGGAGGCGGTGATCTATGATGTGCCCGGCCTGGACTCTCCCACGCAGATCCATAAGGACCAGACCCTGCGAAAAATGAAGTCCGCAGACGCCATTGTCCTCATTGCCGGGGCGGACAAGCCCAGCTTCACC
Organism: uncultured Oscillibacter sp.; assembly: GCA_905234565.1. GTDB lineage: Bacteria > Bacillota > Clostridia > Oscillospirales > Oscillospiraceae > Oscillibacter. The sequence continues at coordinate 4,545 of CAJOHW010000024.1, forward strand.
GGGCCGCTGGTGGAAATCCTGGACCAGACAGGGCGCGAAACCGACCAGGACGGGCTGCGGCTGCGGGACAAGCTCTTTGTCTTTGCCAACCGGGCGGATCTGGCGGGAAATCTGGCGGAGAATATGGAGATCATCCGGGAGGAACTGCGCAGCCGGGTGGGGATGGAACCGGAAAAACTGTCTGTCCGGCTTTTGTACGGCTCCGCCCTGGCGCATCTGGAAAACAGAGGTGGTTCCAACGACGGCATTGAGGCGGTTCACCACAAACTGAAGGAGTATTATGACAACGAGCGCTTCCACGTTTTAAAGAGCCGGGGGGATCATCTGCGGCGGGACCTGGAGGCAGTGTTCCGGGAACTGCTGGAAGAGGAGACGGAGCCGCTTTTCTCCGGCGGACAGGAAAACATTGTAACACAGACCCTGGATCAGGCCAGAGACAGGCTCCGGGCCAGCCTGGAAGCCCGCCGCCGGGAGCTCATTGAACAGTATTCCAACCCCGGAAGCGCCCTGACAGTGGGGATGATTCAGGCTGTGACGCGGAATATGGATCCCGAACGGCTGGCCGTGAAGCCGGAAGATCTGGAAACTGCGGAGAAGAAAAAATACACGGTTTCCCATGTGGTAGAGCTGACCAGCGCCATTGAGGAATATCTCCGGGAAAAAAAGAGCGCGGAAATCTATGACGAGTTTCATAGAAGTATGCTCACATTCGCTGTGGAGGAGCATGAGAAAGAGGAAGAAAAGCTGATTCAAATCATGACCAGGAGCCTGGGCGTGACGGAGAACGGGACAGACGGATTCCTGCAGCTGAGGGAGGCAGTGCGGGACTATGTGGACCGGCGGAAAGCGGGCAGGGTCCGGGACGGCTCCTACGAGAGTTATTATGACAGCCTTGTCAGCCGCTTTACAATGGATCTCTTTGAGCTGCTGCTCAGGTTTCCCTTTGGGGAGGATGCCCGCTGGGAAAAATGGGACGCGGAGAAACAGATCTTTTTTAGCCTGGCGATGTTCGATCCTGAGATGAATCCCAAGAAAACGCCGGACTGCCAGTCCTTCCACTATCTGCTCCTGTTCCACAGCCGGGATCCCAAGCTCAGTTCCCTGAAGTTTCAGGAGGCCATGGAGCAGGTAAAAAAATACGTTCTGGACTTTATCGGCAGCCAGGTCCTGAGCAGAGATACGCTGGATATGATCCGGAAACTGGTGTTGAGCGATCCAGAGGGAGCCTATACGATTCTGCGCCAGAAGCTGGAAAACAGCGGGCAGTCTCAGGCAAAAAGCAGCAGTTGGCTTGCCGCCAGCCGGAATGAGCTTCCCTCCGAAAGGCTTAACAGAGTGAACAGCACCCTGACGGATCTGACAAGAGGCGCGGCGGAAAAAGAGATGTTCCTGGATGTGGAGACATATCGAATGCTCTTTCAAAAGCGCCCTCCAAAAACCAAAGAGTCAGTCAGGGAGGAGATCAACGAGGATATCCGCATCCTCCATCAGGTCTTGACGGAGACGGCAGTTTACGCCATTTGCCTGGAAAAGCCGTTTCTGGATTTGGAACTGCGGACCATCCACAATCTGCTCCTCAGCCTAGGGGAGGATTTCCGGGTGTTTGTGAAGGACCATATCCGGCTGATCGTCCCGGAACAGTACCACAGCCTGGATGAAAAACAGCGGCGCAGCATGAACCGAAACAGAATCCGGGCGGAAATCAAAGAGGCGCTGTCCGGGGCTCCCCTGTTGGCGGACGCATAGGCGGCAAGTGAATCCTTAGAGGTCGGATAACGTGCCGGCCCTCCGCCAGGAGCGGGGGGCCGGTTTTGCGGTGCCTGCGTTGCCGCCGCAGAAGCCGTGGAGGCGAAGAACTTTTAGAGCGCGCTGGCCCTCCGCCAGGAGGATGAGTCCGGTTTTGCTGTGCCTTTGTTGCCGTCGCAGAAGCCTTGGAGGCGAAGAACTTTTAGAGCGCGCTGAGCGCGCTGAGCGTGTTGGAACGCCGCCAGGAGGATGAGTCCGGTTTTGTGGTGCCTTTGTTGCCGTCGCAGAAGCCTTGGAGGCGCAGGACTTTTAGAGCGCGCTGAGCGCGCTGAGCGTGTTGGAACGCCGCCAGGAGGTGAGGGTACGGAGAAGGAGCAGGCCCAGGCCGAAACAGGCTGCGGCCTCTCCCAATCCTACGGTCAGGGCGTTGAAGGCATAGGCCCGCCAAAAACTGGTACCGTCCTGGGCCTCAAACCAGGCGATCTCCGCCCCCACAATGACGGCGTTGCACACCACCGGCGGCAGAGGGGCAAGCCAGGGCCGTTTCATCCGGGCAGTCCACAGGGCCGCTAAGAGCGTGGCGGCAGTGCCGAACACGCAGTCCAGCAGAATCGGGGAGAACAGGTTGGCTAAAAAACAGCCTACGGTCAGGCCCAGGGCCGCCTCCGGAAACAGGAAGGGCAGCACCGTCATGGCCTCCGCCACCCGGAACTGGACGCCGTAATAGGCGGGGATGGGCAGCACCACGGTCAGCACCGCATACAACGCGGCAATCAGGGCGGCGGCGGCTAAGCGCCGGGTGGAACGGGATGGGGACATAAAAAAACCTCCTCTTATCCCCGCGCCCTCATTTTTGGGGGCGGGAGTTCTCAGGAGGCGCACGAATCCCAGCAGAAGAAAACGCTGCGGGTAAGGCCCGCGCAGCCTCCATTTTTTTATTCGGACGCCGCCGCGTCTCCGCGCTGGCGTCCGGACAGGGTGATGGCACCTGTCTGAGAGGGGAGTATAGCACAAGCGGGGTGGTTTCGCAAGGGGGATTTATACTCGCGCTCTTTAAGGTTTGCCGCAGTTTAGGCAGCCCCTTGATAAGAATCCGCAAATCTGATAAAGTCACAGATACAGACCAACAAAATGAGGGAATCTACGAGGAAGGAGGAAAACCGCCCGAAACGTAAGATATGAAAAACCGGGGACGCAGGTCCCCGGTGTCTTTTTTGGAGCGGTTTATTTTAGTTCCGCCCGGGCGTCGTCTAAGGCGGCCCGGATGACCTTGTCCATGTCATAGTAGCGGTAATGCCCCAGGCGTCCGCCAAAGCGGACCTCCGGACGCGCCGCCGCCAAAGCCAAATATTTCTGGTACAGGGCCTGGTTTTTCGCGTCGTTTACGGGGTAATAGGGCTCCATGCCCGGCTCCCAGGCCTTGGGGTACTCCCGGCTGATGACGGTTTTGGGCTGGGTGCCAAAGACAAAATGCTTATGCTCAATGATCCGGGTGTAGGGCACCTCCCGGTCCGTGTAATTCACCACGGCGCTGCCCTGATAGTTGGGCTCGTCCAGGACCTCCGTCTCAAAGGTGACGGTGCGGTACTCCAAATGCCCCAGACGGAAGCCGAAAAACTCGTCAATCATGCCCGTAAAGAGGATCCGGTCCGCAATGCCGGGGTGTTCCTGAATAAACGGGAAATAGTCCGTTTCCAGCAGCACGTCGCTGCCCTCCAAGAGCTTTTGGGCAATGGCGTCATAGCCCTCCATGGGGATGCCCTGCCAGCGGTCAGAGAAATAGTTGTTGTCATAGGTGAAGCGCAGAGGCAGGCGGCGGATGATGAAGGCGGGCAGTTCCGTACAGGGACGGCCCCACTGTTTTTCCGTGTAGCCCTTCACCAATTTCTCATACACGTCCCGCCCCGCCAGTTTCAGCGCCTGTTCCTCTAAGTTTTTCGGCTCTCCAATGTGCAGTTCCTCAATCTGCCGGGCAATCTCCGCCTGGGCCTCCGCCGGGGTCCGCACGTTCCAGAGCTTGGAGAAGGTGTTCATATTAAAGGGCAGGTTGTACAGCTCGTCCTTGTACACCGCCACCGGGGAGTTGACGAAGTGGTTGAACTCCGCAAACCGGTTCACATACTCCCACACCTGCCGGTCAGAGGTGTGGAAGATATGGGCGCCGTAGCGGTGGACCTGGATGCCCTCCACCTCCTCACAGTGGATATTGCCGCCGATGTGGTTCCGGCGGTCAATCACCAGGCACCGTTTCCCGGCGTCCGTTGCCTCCCGGGCAAACACGCCGCCGTACAGCCCCGCGCCAACGATCAAATAGTCGTAGTGTCTCATAGGTCCCCCTCCCCCATTGGAAACTCCATCATTGGAACTCTATTAGATCTCTCTATTAGATCTCTCTTTTAGATCTCTCTTTGCGGCTCTAATTAAAACTGAAGATCCGGTTGGCCACCCGGTAGGCCAGGATGTCGATTTTCCGTCCCACGATGCCGCCGGGCAGGTGCAGCCCGATGCCGAAGAAGCCGTAACGCAGTTTCCGGTACTCCCAGGGGTAGTTCTCCCGGATATAGGCCCACAGTTCCCGCTTTTTTGCCAGATGTTCCGGAGTGCCGCCGACAATCAGGAGGATGCTGGTGACGGCGGTGATAATGGCGTGGTAGTTCAAAATGGTCTGGCGCTGGCGGGGATGGGGGATGTGCTCCACGTCCACCTGCTCCATCATGAGCTTGTTTACCCGGATCTGCTGGTCGATGCGCCGGATCATGGTGTCCTCCTGGACGGACTGCCCCTCCCGGCCTATATAATAGTGGTACAGGTTCACATTCATATAGTAGAGTTTCTGTACACAGGCCAGGGGCACGGAACAGTACAGGTTGTCCACATAGAAGGTGTGCTTAGGCAAATCCAGGCCGCTCTGGCGCAGTACCGCCGTGCGGTAGATCATGGCGTGCATGAGCAGGTTTTCCCACTTGCGGAACCGGCCCACGTCGTCCCAGGTCAGGATCCGGTCCTCCGGCAGGGCGTGGGCGTACCGGATGGCCCGCTTCCGGCCCGCGTCTACCTTGTCATAGACGTAGTTGCACACCATCAGATCGATGGGGCTGCCCGCCTCCGTCAGCATATGCAGACGCCACAGCACCCGGGAGAAGGCGTCCTCGTCTACCCAGTCGTCGCTGTCCACTACCTTAAAATACAGGCCCGTGGCGTTTCTCAGGCCCGTCATGACCGCGCCGCCGTGTCCGGCGTTCTCCTGGTGGATGACCCGGACCATGGCGGGATAGCGCTGCTGGAGGCGGTCGGCGATTTTGCCGGTGTTGTCCGTGGACCCGTCGTCCACAATAAGGATCTCTACGTCCTCTCCGCCGGAGAGGAGGGTTTGGATACAGTGTTCCATATAATCCTGCGAGTTGTAGCAGGGTACCGCTACGCTTAACAGTTTCAACGTTTTCAGCCTTTCTCGTCATAGAATCCCGGCAGGAAATCCCTTCCGGGGCGGAAACCGCGGAAGGGATCATAACACGATTGGCGGGAAAATGCAAGGGGGATGAGGGGAGTTGTGGATTTTGACGAAGGGGGAGCATTTCGTCTTGCGTCCGGCGCACGGATGTGATAAGATAGGAACGGCAAGAGAAACCCGGCAGAAAGGCAGGGAGGCATATGAGAACGGTACAGGGATATTATGACGGCCGGAACATCCGGCTGATGGAGGACATTGTAGTAAAGCCGAACCAGAGAGTGATCATTACCCTCATCGACGATGATGTGGAACCTGTGAAGCTGCCGCAAAAAAGGAGCCTCCGGGGGATTCTATCAGACTATGCGGATCCGGCCCTGGCGGAGAAAGAGAGAGGAGCGTGGGAACGTGCCGCAGAGGAAAAACATGGTACTCTTTGACGCGAATATGATTTTACGCTATCTGCTGAACGATAACCCGAACATGGCGGAAAAAGCGGAGGAATATCTCAATCAAAGCACGGTGACGATTACAACGGAGGTCATTGCGGAAGTTGTCTATGTTCTCAGGGGCGTTTATCATATGGAACGAACTATGACCGCCGATGTGGTCCTGGATTTTCTCCAAATGGTCCAATGCCGCGATAAGGAAGTTGTACGTATCGCATTGGAAACATATGGACGTGAGAATCTGGATTTTGTGGACTGTGTTCTCTATGCCTACCACAAAACGGCAGGCGCGGAAATAGCGGCCTTTGACCGGAAACTTCTGCACCTTATGGCCCGATAATCCCCACAACACCACGGGCAGTCCCTTCCGGGACTGCCCGTCCATCATTACTCGTACCGTCCGCGCTTTTTACGCCTTCTTCTCTCCCCAGCCCGGGGCAAAGATGGTCTTATCCACGGCGAAGATGATCACCATAGCCACGCCGCCGGTCACCACGGTGGTGACGATGCTCTGCACGGTGTTGCGCAGGGCGGCGTTGGAGATCAGCGCCAGGGCCACCGGGTTCCACACGCAGGTGAACAGGTTCATCACCAGGAACACCGCCACAGTGGCCAGGAAATGGGCCACGATCTGGGGGGACAGGGGACCGTGGCTGCGGAAGGTTACGTTCCGCTGCAAGGGGAAGTTGATGCACTCCCCGAAGAAAATGGCGGTGAGGTTCGCCAGGGTAAAGGCCAGGCCCCCGGAGGCCAGGTCATTGCCCACAATGGCAAGGCTGAAGTCCACGCCGAACAGGGACACCCCGATTCCAGGCCACATCCACTCCGCGTCTCCCACCATGCCCCGGTACATTCCCGGCAGGAAGATCAGCAGCAGGGCCTTGATGCCCGTCACCACATAGCTGAACACCAGAAACAGTCCGCCCTCCCGGATCCACTGTGCCGCGCCGGGATGCTTCTCCTGAAAACTCTTCCAGAAGCCCATAGATCACGCCTCCTTAGATTGCGTTTTTGGATGTTACTCCATGGTGCTGGCCTTTTTCGCCACCTTGCGCTGTTTGAAAAAGCCTCCCGCCAGCTTGCCAAAACCGCGGAAGAAGGCCCCGGCGTGGCCGTTGACAATCTCCACGATGCCCTCGCACATCTCCTGGGACACCATGCCGCCCGCCATCTTCCCGATGCCCCGGAAGGGCATATTGTAGATGAAGATGATGTTCAGATCCGGCTGTCCCTTCTTCATGCTCCGGTTCAGCAGGGCCGTCATGACCTTGTAAGCAAGGCGGGCTTTCAGGCTCTTGGCGTAATAGAGCTGGCAGATGGCATCGTTCATGCCCAGGGTGCCGCTCCAATGGCCGTCGGGAATGGGGTGCCCCAAAAGCTCCGTAAACTGTCCGTCGTCGATGTCGGTGATCTCCCCGGACTGGTACTCCGGCAGTTTCGCCATGTTGTAAGGCTCCGGGGCGTTGGTGCCCTGGACCGTCAGACTGCCTTCCAGCCGGATATCCGCCACGGAGGCCCCAATCAGGATTGCATACTCCCCGCCGTCGATCTCAAAGCGGTCCGTTTTCACGTTGAAATACCGGAAGGCCTTGTCGTCCAGGGGGATCTCCACGGTTTTCTTCTCCCCGGCCTTCAAAAAGACCTTCACAAAGCCCTTCAATTCCTTCACGGGCCGGAAAATGTGGGTCTTTTTGGGACTGACATACAGCTGGGCAATCTCCGCCCCGTCCCGGGACCCGGTGTTCTCGATGGTGAACACGGCCTTCTCCGCAGTCACCGTCAGATCGCTGTACGCGAACCGGGTGTAGCTCAGGCCGAAGCCGAAGGGGAACAGCACCGGGACTTTGGCCGTCTCAAAGTAGCGGTAGCCCACGTACAGCCCCTCCCGGTACTCCACGGTCCGCTCCTTGGCGGGGAAGTAGGGGGCGGAGGGCACATCCTTGTACCGCACGGGATAGGTCTCCGACAGCTTGCCGCAGGGATTGATCTCCCCCATAATGGCCCGCAGCACCGCGTTGGCCCCGGCCTGGCCGTGGAGGTAGCCGTGGATCAGGGCCTTGCACTTGGGAAGCCAGGGCATCTCCACGGCGGAGCCTCCCGCCATGACCGCCACGATGTTGGGGTTCACGGCGGCCACCGCGTTGATCAGGTCCGTCTGGCTCCGGGGCAGCTTCATGGTGGGACGGTCCAGGCCCTCGGACTCGCTGATCTCGTCCAGACCGATGTACAGCAGCACCACGTCCGCCTGTTTCGCCAGTTCCACAGCCTTTGCCTTCATATCCGGATCCGCCGGTCCGGTCCGGGGATAGCCCGGTTCATAGCCCACGATGTCCAAACCGTGGTACTCAATCACGTCCATGGCGTGGTCCAGTTTCGTGCAGTTCACCACGGAGGACCCGGCCCCCTGATACCGGGCCTTCTGGGCGAACTCCCCGATGACGGCGGTTTTCGTGCCCTTGTTCAGGGGCAGAATGCCGTCCTCATTTTTCAGCAGGACGATGGACTGCTCGCTGGCCTTCATGGCCAGGGCGTGGTGGGCCTCCTGGTCAAAGGGCTTGCCCATGCGGGAATCCACGGCGGCCCGGGTGGAGAGGATCACGTCCAGCAGTTCGTCCAGCCGCTGGTCGATGAGTTCCTCCGTAATGCGGCCCTCTTTCACGGCGGCGATCAATTCCTCGTCGCTGTCGCCGCCGGTGGAGGGCATCTCCAAATGGGACCCGGCCCGGACCCCTTCCACATGGTCATTGGAGGCCCCCCAGTCGGACACCACGAAGCCGTCAAACCCCCACTGGTCCCGGAGGATCTCCTGGAGCAGATGGTAGTTCTCGTTGGCGTAGACCCCGTTGATCCTATTATAGGAGGACATGATGCTCTTGGGATGGGCCTCCCTGACGGCGATCTCAAAGGCGGTCAGGTAGATCTCCCGCAAAGTCCGCTCGTCCACCACGGAGTCGGAGGCCATGCGGCGCAGTTCGGAGTTGTTGGCGGCGAAGTGTTTCGGGCAGGCGGACACCCCGTTCTCCTGAATGCCCCGGATGTAACCCGCCGCCATTTTCCCCGCCAGGTACGGATCCTCGGAGAAGTACTCAAAGTTCCGCCCGCACAGGGGGCTGCGCTTGATGTTCATGCCCGGGCCCAGCAGGACGCACACGTCCTGGCTGGCGGCTTCCTCGCCAAGAGCCCTGCCCAGTTCCTCTCCCAGTTCCGGATCCCAGGAGTTGGCGATGGTGGCGGCGGTGGGGAAGCAGGTGGCGGGCAGGGAACCGTTGAGGCCCAGCTGGTCCCCGGCCCCCTCTTGTTTGCGCACGCCGTGAGGCCCGTCGGACAGCGTCATATTGCCCACGCCCAGGCGCTTTACGCTTCTGGACTGCCAGAAGTCCTTTCCGGAGAAGAGATAACACTTCTCCTCTAAGGTCATCTGGGAGATGATATCCCCGTGTTTCAATCCAATCCCTCTTTTCATGATATCATGATACTGATTTATCTGGGAATCGACAGGCGGAGGCGGCTTTCGCCGCCTCCGCTGATCTCTGCTTTTACGGCTTTCTCCCGCGTTGAAAATCCGGTGTGCCCTGGGTGGCGCTTAGTTCTCCTTCTTCTTGCGGAACAGGGCGAAGGCCCACAGAGCCACCAGCACCGCGATGACGGCGTCCGCCGCGTAGAGGATCACGCGCCAGATGGGCATGGAGGTGTTCATGTTCTCCGGCTCATAGGCCCGGCTGTTCACCACCACATAGAGGATGTTCTTGGCGGCGTCCCGCATGGCCTGTTTCGCGCCGTTGGTCTCCCGGAAGCGCACGTCGTTGGTCTCCGTGGGATAGTTCACCAGCATGAGGTCGCTGCCGTTGCGGATGGCCTGGTCGGCGTTCATGTAGCCGTAGACGCCGAAGTAGTCCGTCTCCACGAAGCCCTCAAAGCCCCATTCGCCCCGGAGCACGTCCTTGCACAGGGTGCTGCTGCCGCCGGCCCAGCGGTTGCCGATGTAGTTGAAGGAGGACATGACGGCCAGGCAGTTGGAGTCCTTCACGCACATCTCGAAGGGCTTCAGGTAGATCTCCCGGATGGCCTGCTCGTTGGACCAGGTGCAGAGCATATCGCAGCGGTTGGCCTCCTGGTCGTTCATGGCGAAGTGCTTCATGTAGGCGTAGACGCCGTTGTCCTGGGAGCCCTGGACCGCGCTGGCGGCAATGGCGCCGGAGATATAGGGATCCTCGGAGTAGTACTCGAAGTTCCGTCCGGCGAAGGCCGTGCGGTGGTTGTTCATGGCGGGGGCGTACCAGCCGGAGACGTTCATCTCATTGGCCATCTGTCCGATGCTCTCGCCGAAGCTGTACGCGATGTCCTTGTCCCAGGTGGCCGCAATCACCACGCCCACGGGGAAGCCGATGGAGCCAACCCCGGTGAAGTTGTTGTTGATGGAGGCGGGGCCGTCGCAGTCATTGGTGCGGATCTTGCCCACGGACTCCACGGCGGCGGTCTGGTAGCCGCCCAGGGAGATAACGGTGTTCATCTCGTCCAGGGTCATCTGGTCCATAAAGGCGTCCCACTGGGGATCGTCCTTGGGAAGGCCCCGGAGGGATTCCAGCTGGATCCCCTGCTGGTTCCCGGTGACCACGTCGGGGGCGCTGGGATCCTCGTCCGCCGCGGTGGCCTCCGCCGTCAGATAGTTGTCCTTGTTGTAGAAGTCCGCCTTGGCCTCCGGGGACATCTCAAAGCTGGCGGGGGCGGCAGTGGCCTCGGCGTAGTTGGCGAAGTTCCCCGCCCGGGACAGGTAAGTAAGTCCGCCGTTGGCGTAGTCGAAGCGGTTCAGGGCAGTGATGAGGTCGCTGTCCCGCTTGTTGTCCCCGTCATAGATGACGCTGCGGGACACGGTGAGAGTGTCGCTGTCCAGCACGGTGTGGGAGTCAGAGTTGATGGAGATGGTGTAGTTGCCGCCCTCCAGCACATAGGCCCCCGCTCCGGCGTAGTCGTAGGAGGTCAGGGCCTCCAGGGAGAAGGACAGGGTCAGGGTTTCGGTCTGGCCCGGTTCCAGCACGCCGGTCTTGGCGAAGGCCACCAGGTTGGCGCTGGCCTTTTCAATGCCGCCCTCGGTGTAGGGAGGATTGGCGTAGACCTGCACCACGTCCCGGCCGGACACGTCCCCGGTGTTCTCCACGGTCACGTCAAAGGTCACTCTGCCGTCCTCTACGGCCAGGGGGCCCATATCCTGGGCGAAGGTGGTGTAGCTCAGGCCGTAGCCGAAGGGATACTGGACCACCTCGTCATAGTTGATGAATCCCGTGGCCGCCGCCGTCTCATAGAAGCGGTAGCCCACGTAAATGCCCTCTACGTAGTTCACAAAGGAGGGGACCTCCACGGTGTTGGTTCCGGCGAAGCGGGAGAAGGACTCGAAGCTGAACTCCTCCATATTCGTATAGTTGAAGTCGCCGAAGTTGTTCCACCAGGGGGTGTCCTTCATGTTGTAGACATAGGTGTCGATCATGCGGCCGGAGGGGTTCACCTCCCCGGTGAGGATCCGGCCCAGGGCGGTCATGCCCACGTGGCCCTGTCCGCCGGTCCACAGCACGCTCTTGATCTGGGGATAGTCGTTCACAAAGCCCATCTCAAAGGCGTTGGCCCCGTTGTACACCACGATGACGTTGTCAAAGTGGGCGCACACCAGTTCCACCAGTTCCTCTTCCCGGTTGGAAAGCTGCAGATAGTGGTCGCCCTGGTCCCAGTCGTTCCCCAGGTTCAGACTGTCGTCATAGGTCCCGGCGGTATAGGTGGTCTGGTCCTGATAGGACCCGTCCACCACGGCGATCATGTCGGCGGGCAGGTCCGCGCCCTCGCCGCCGGACCGGGAGATGACAATCATGGCGGTGTCGGAGAAGTTCTCCGCGTTTTCCAGGAGGCTGGCGTCATAGTTCGCCACGTTTGGCTCCGGCAGCGTCCAGTCCTGGGACCACATCCCCACCACCGGGCGGTCCGCCTTATAGTCCGTGTAGAACTGGGTCAGTTCCGTGTTGGTCTCGATGCCGGCCTCGGACAGGCTTTGCAGGATGTCCACCGTGGGATAGGCGTCGTTCAGCGCGCCGGACCCGGCTCCGCCCAGAATGGGGTTGATGGAGGCCCAGCCAAAGACGTTCAGTTTCGTCCCGGAAGAGAGGGGCAGCAAGGCCTCGTCATTTTCCAGCAGCACAATGCCGCCCTCGCCGATCTCCACGGCCAGTTCCTGAGCCCGCTGGGCCGTGGCCGCCTCGATGGTGCCGCCGCCGCTGATGAGGTCCAGCATATTGCTCATGGGACCCACGCAGATCAAGTTCACGCAGATGACCACCGCCAGGAGCGCCGCCATGAGAGCAAGGCCCCGGATCTTGCCCCGCAGGGCAATGGCCGCCGCGATGGCCACGACGACCGCCACGCCAATCCCAATGAGCTGGGGGATCATGGTGTTCAGTACATTCATGACATCGTCGATGTTGATAGAAAGCATACGGTTTCCTCCCTTTTCTCCAATCTCGGCGCCGACCGCCTGTCTGACAGCATTTGTCAAGGCGGCTGCGGTTTGCGCCGGAAAATATTATAAACCTCTGAGGAAAGTTGTGCAATATGTCTGTAAAGTTTTTGTAAAATTTCGCAAAACCGCCCAATCTGTCCACAAGAAAAATACAAATTTTAGAAGTCTGTGTTTTGAAAAAGGACACTTTTGTGCAAACCGCTTAATTTTCCCGGGCAGCGGCCAAAGCGCCGGACAGCGCCGCCCAGTCCTCCAACGTCAGGGCCTCTCCCCGTACCGACAAGCCCAGGCCGCAGTCCCCCAGGGCGGAGCGCACCGCCTCCCGGGACAGCTCCGGCAGGGCGGCGGAGAGGCTGTTGGCCAGGGTTTTCCGCCGCAGAAGGAACCCTCCCCGGACCACCCGGAAAAACCACGCCTCATCCTCCACTTCCACGGCGGGCCGTTCCCGGCGGACGCAGCGAAGGACAGCGCTGTCCACCTTGGGGGCGGGGAGAAACAGGTCCCGGGGCACGGAGAAGAGCAGTTCCGGCTCCATATAATAATGTAAGTACAGGGAGAAGGCCCCGCCGGTCCGGGAACCCGGGGCCGCCGCCAGCCGCTGGGCCACCTCCTTTTGTACCAGCACCGTGAAGCGGGGGAGACAGGGGGTCTGCACCAGCTTTTCCAGCGCCGCCGTGGTGATGTTGTAGGGCAGGTTGGCGCAGACCACCGGAGTGAGCCCCGGCAGTTTCTCCGCCGCCAGGGCGTTCAGATCCAGTTTCAGGGCGTCCCCCTGCACGATCTCCACGTTGGAAAAGTCCCCCAAAGTCTCCGCCAGCACCGGAAGAAGCCCCCGGTCCAGTTCGATGGACACCACTTTTCCCGCCCGGCGGGCCAGTTCCGCCGTCAGGGCCCCGGCCCCGGGACCGATCTCCATCACCCCCGCCGTGGGACCCAGTCCCGCGGCGTCGGCAATCCGTTCCAAGGCGTCCCGGTCCAGGAGGAAGTTCTGCCCCATGGACTTGGAGAACCGGAAACCGTGGGCGGTGAGCAGGTCCCGCAGCACCCGGCCGTCGTGCAGATCCGGGGCAGTCATCAATATCTCCCCAGGTTGGCGGTGTCGTCGGTGTCGCTCTTGCCGAACTGGAAGTCGTTCCCCGGCAGAACCGCGTTCAAAAAGATTCCCGCCAGAGCCGCGATGGACAGGCTGGTCAGCGTGATGGACGCCTCCCCAATCTGGAAGGTGAGGCCGTTGGTAAAGCCCAGGCCGCACACCAGAATCACGGCGGCAATGATCAGGTTCCGGGAGTTGGTGAAGTCCACCTGGTTCTCCACAATGTTCCGCACGCCGATGGCGGAGATCATGCCGTAGAGGATAAAGCTGACGCCTCCCACAATGGCGGCGGGCAGGGAGTTCACAAAGGCCGCGAACATGGGGGAGAAGGACAGCACCAGGGCGTAGACCGCCGCCAGACGGATCACCCGGGGGTCGTACACCCGGGAGAGCACCAGCACCCCGGTGTTTTCGCCGTAGGTGGTGTTGGAGGGTCCGCCAAACAGCCCCGCCAGGGATGTGGCAATGCCGTCGCCGATGAGGGTGCGGTGGAGGCCCGGGTCGTGGAGGAAGTTGTCCCCCACCGTGGCGGAAATGGCGGACATATCCCCGATGTGCTCCATCATAGAGGCCAGGGCAATGGGGGCCATGACCAGAATGGCGGACAGGTCAAACTTGGCGATGCTTCCGGTGAAGTCGGACAGGAAGGGCTGGAGGCCCACCAGGTTCGCGGCTTTCACGGCGGTGAAGTCCAGCAGGGGCACCGTCTCCCCGGCGGCGTTGACAGCGGTGGCTCCCATGAGGTTGGCGGCAACCGCCACGGCATAGGCCCCTACCACGCCTAAGAGAATGGGGATGATCTTAATCATGCCCCTGCCCCAGATGTTGGCGGCAATGATAATGGCAATGGACACCAGGGCCAGCCACCAGCAGGTCTGGGCGTTGCTGACGGCGGAGGGGGCTAAATTCAGCCCAATCAGGATGATGATGGGCCCCGTCACCACCGGGGGCAGGAAGTGCATGATCCGGGTGACGCCCAGGGCCTTCACCGCCGCCGCCAGCACTGCGTACAGCAGTCCCGCCACCACCACGCCGCCGCAGGCGTATTGGAGCTTTTCCGCCGGGTCCATGGCGGCGTAGATACCGCTGTCCATGTTGGCCATGGCGTAGAAGCCGCCCAGAAAGGCAAACGAGGAACCTAAAAACGCGGGCACCTTCCAGTTGGTACAGAAGTGGAAGAACAGCGTCCCGGCTCCGGCAAAGAACAGGGTGGTCTGGATGGACAGGGGCAGCCCGTAGCCCTGGACCAGAATGGGCACCAGCACCGTGGCCCCAAACATGGCGAACAGGTGCTGCAGCCCCAGCACCAGCATCCTGGGGACGCCCAACGTCCGGGCGTCCCGAATCGGCGTGATTTTTGCGTTGTTCATGGGGGATCCTCCTTTTCATCATAAAAAGCGCAAAAAAATACCGGCCCCTCAGCCGATCACAAAACCAATAAAAGAGAACGCCAAAAAGAGAGGCAGAACCTCCCGGGGAAATGCCAGCGTGTTTCCTGCCCTCATTGCGCTCCCTCCTTTCCTGGTCCGCCGTATTATAGCACATGGTCTGTGGCTTGGCAAGAGGGGATTTCACAGCCCCGCAGGGAGAGGACAAGGGAAGTTTTGGAAGATCTGACAGGACAAAAATACGATACTGGACGATTCTGTCTCTATGCGGCATATAATTCGATCACCTCTCCCAGTTCCAGCAAATCGTCATCCCGCAGGGGGCCGTGAACCAGATCCACATCCAAATGCAGAGCATCCTCTAACTGGCAGCGCAGCTGGGACAGCGTCAGAAGTGTGACCGGATCGAAAAATTCCACAATCAGATCCACATCGCTGTCATTCCGGCTGGTTCCCGCCGCCCGGGACCCAAACAGGCTGATCTGCCGCACATGATACTGCTTCGCAAGACCGGATACCACTGTCCGAATGTCCTCCGTCGTCAACATCATCGTTCCCCCCTGTCCTATCATGGCTCTCTCAATCAGTATACCACACCCCGCCGCCCCTGTCCAGAGCGGCGTTTTTTAGGACCCGGCGGTCAAAATGCCGGGAAAACCCTTTACAGGGGGGCGGTTTTTTGGTATAATAGGGCCAGCCTTGCTTTGGGAGAAACAGAACCATCAACTGGAATTAGGAGGAGATGCTATGAAAGAACCCATATCCAAGAAGCGGTTTGTGTACGGCCTGATTGCGGGCCTGGCGGCCTTTGCCCTGCTGTTGTGCATGGAGGCCGTGGAGAACTGGACGCCCGGAACCGCCGGGGGAGAGTCCGCCCAGACCGGTGCCCCGGCTCAGCTGGCCGCCGATGTGGAGGGCGCCTACCTGCCCGGCACCTATACCGCCTCCGCCAACGGCTATGGCGGACCCGTAGAGCTGACCCTGACCGTAGGAGACAGCGGCGGGATTACCGCCGTCAGCATTGTGGGCGAGAGTGAGACGCCGGAAGTGGGCGGCGCGGCCATTCCGGAACTGGAAACCCAGATTTTGGACGCCCAGGGCCCGGAGATCGACGGCGTGTCCAGCGCGTCCTTTACCACCGGAGCGGTCCGGGAGGCCTTAGCGGCGGTCCTGGCCCAGGCCAGCGGAGAGGCGTCGGAAGAGGAAGCCGCCCCCCAGGCGGAAAATAACGACCTGTTTGTCCCCGGCACCTATACCGCCGCGTCCAAGGGCTTCGGCGGGGACGTGGAAGTCACCGTCACCGTGTCCGAAAACGCCATTGACGACATCGCCATCACCGGGGACCATGAGACGGAGAACATCGGCTCCTTCGCCGTGAGTATGCTGGGAGACCGGATTCTGGCCGCCCAGAGCCCCAACATCGACGCCCTGACCGGGGCCACCGTCACCAGCAACGCCATCCTCCGTGCCCTGCGCCAGGCCTTTACCGACGCGGGGGCGGACCTGAGCCGGTTCCCGGTGCCCGAGGAAGCGGGTGAGGTGGAGAAAACCGCCGAAACCTTAGAAACCGACATCGTCATCATCGGCGCCGGCGGCGCGGGCATGACCGCCGCCATCAACGCCGCCACCGCGGGCAAGCAGGTCATTCTCCTGGAAAAGATGCCCTATGCCGGCGGCAATACCACCAAGGCCACCGGCGGCATGAACGCCGCCGAGACCCACTATCAGGAAGAACAGGGCATTGAGGACTCCGTGGAGCAGTTCATTGAGGACACCATGGAGGGCGGACACCAGCTCAACGACCGGGATCTGGTGACGGTTCTGGCCCTGAACTCCGCCGAGGGCATCAACTGGCTGGATTCCATCGGCGCGCCGCTGCCGAAAGTCTCCTTCTCCGGCGGCGCCACCAACGCCCGGATCCATGCCCCGGAGGACGGCTCCGGCGTGGGGGCGTATCTCGTGACCCGGTTCCTGCAAAAGGTCAACGACACGGAAGGCATTACCGTGATGTATGACACCGCCGCCACGGAACTGCTGACCCAGGACGGGACAGTCTGCGGCGTGAAGGCCAGCAGCAACACCACGGACTACACCATCCAGGCCAAGGCCGTGATTCTCACCACCGGCGGCTTTGGCAGCAATGAGGACATGATCGTCCAGTACCGGCCTGACCTGAAGGGCACCGTCACCACCGGCTCCCCCGGCGCTACGGGCGACGGCATCGTCATGGCCCAGGCGGTGGGGGCGGATCTGGTGGATATCGATCAGATCCAGCTCCATCCCACAGTGGAACAGACCACCAGTATGCTCATTACGGAGAGCGTCCGGGGCGACGGAGCCATTCTGGTGAACCAGGAGGGCAAGCGGTTCATCAACGAACTGCTGACCCGGGACGTGGTGTCCGCCGGAGAACTGGAACAGACTGGCAGCTATGCCTACATCCTCTTTGACCAGCGTCTGCGGGAGGGCCTGAAAGCCACGGAGAAGTACATCTCCACGGGCATCACGAAACAGGCGGATACCATTGAGGACCTGGCGGCGCTCATCAACATCGATCCCGCCGTGCTGAAAGACACCCTGGACACCTGGAACGGCTATGTGGCGGCGAAAGAGGATCCGGAATTTGGCCGCGACACGGGCATGGACGCGGATCTCAGCGTGGCCCCCTACTACGCCATTCAGATTGCCCCGGGCATCCACCACACCATGGGCGGCGTGAAGATCAACACCAGCGCCCAGGTCCTGGACACCGACGGCAATGTGATTCCCGGCCTGTTCGCGGCGGGTGAAGTCACCGGCGGCGTCCACGGCGGCAACCGCATCGGCGGCAACGCCGTGGCGGACATCGTGGTGTTCGGCAAGGTGGCCAGCGCCAGCGCCGTGGAGTACTGCGGGGAGTAAGAAGATCCTTAGAAAACGTATCGGCAGAAGAAACCGCGTCCCCCTTCCCGGATGGGAGGGGGGACGCAATCAACTGTAAAAAGTGCGGCAGCATGGGGGATGGGAATGATTACTGTTTTTTTGATCTACTCCGTAGCGGACAGCAAGGAGGCAAACAAGATCCAGGCCAATTTAATAAAACAGGATACGGAATCCAATGGCCCTTCTATCCGGGTGCTGATGAACCATCACACTCCAAACGATTGGAAAAGCGCGGTACAGGGAATGATTCAAGAGGCCCAGGCGGTGCTGTTTGTACAGGGACAGAATTCCGCTGAAAGCGAGAGCATCCGTTGGGAAGTGGAATCCGCCTTGCGGGCAAAAAAGCCTTTTCTGGTCTATCCCCTGGGTGAATACCCCCTGCCGGAATGGCTGATGAAAACAACGCTGGTTACGCCCTTTTTTGAGTCTGATCTGCGCGAAAAGGTTGTATCAAGTTTTTTCCTGGGAGGATTCTTAAATGCGCTGTCGGTGATCCCGTTCCTTCCGATTTCGATAGAACGGGATTTCCGGACCAAACTCTACATAGTGAGGGATTTATCAAAAATCAAGAAGAAACTTGTGCAGTTGGTAACTGGACAGTATGATGTTTTTTCTAAACAGATCCAAGACAGTTCCAACCCTAAGTCCGCAGAGGCATCCGCACGGTTATTTGAACAATATAAATTATATCAGCAGACATCAGAAAACTTGACACAGCAAGAGCAAAAAACCAACGAGTTCTTCCTCTCTATCAATACGGCTTTATTGACTTTTTCTGGGGCTGTCATTGGCTTTTCGGATATGCCCGCGGAGAATAAATTTCTGATCCTTCTGGTTGCCATGTTGGCCGGCATTTTGTTCAACCGGGCCTGGTGCCGAAAAATTGAACAGCTGAAAATCATTAACCGGGCAAAAATGCGGATGCTGAACCTCATTGAGCAGAACCTGCCCCTGCGGCTTTTCGATGAAGAATACGTGATTATGAAGGATGATCCCTCTGGACCGTATAAAAATACGGTTGCTGACAAGGAGGCGGTCCCCCATTCCTTTAACTTTTTATACGGCCTGATTGTGGTGCTGTTTGCCGTTTTTTCTCTCTTTTCCAAGTCCTGACGCGAATGCGCCGTCAGGAATTTTTCGCCGTTCCGGAAGAGGCGGAATCCTGCGTTTTGCTCATAGCGGACACCCAGGCATTGTTTTCTTTACCCATAATATCCTCGCACCGCCGAATCAACAGCGCTCTTTTTTCTCCCCGGTTGTCCATTTGGACAAAGGGTT
>CAJOHW010000025.1:0-4283 GCA_905234565.1 uncultured Oscillibacter sp.
ACGGCAAGTGGAGAACTGGCGGTCAGCCCTCATATCTACGCAACCCCATTCTATACGGAAAGGGGGGATGGATATGAGCTTTCATGGCACTTTGCATATCGTGATTTTCGGTCACGAAGTCACGATTACGTTGGGCGTGAAAACCGGCAACCGCCACCCGGCACGGTGACGGTTGCGTTTCAAGTAACCTAACCATTGAGGGCTGACGATATCGTCTGGCTCTCCACTTGCCCTTGATTATACCCCTGCTGTCCGCCTTTGTCAAGCGCTTTTGCGGCGTCCATAAGAAAGAACGGCCCCGTCTCCGGTGAACCACCGGAAACGGGGCCTTGCTCTTTTCGTTCTCTAAATCCTCACGCGCTTTTGCTCATCCGTTCCGGGCTCGGCCATAGCGCCGGGTCTGGGCCTCAATCTCCTGCCGCAGCGCCTCTGACAGTTGGTCCTCCCGGACCCGCCAGCGCCAGTTCTTCCCCACGGTGGAGGGTTGGTTCAAACGGCATTCATTGTCCAGCCCCAAGTAGTCCTGCAAGGGAATCACGCACAGGGCGGCTTTGCTCCGCAACGCCATGGCCGTAAAGGGACGGTACAGCTCCTCCGCCGGGGTGTAGTAGTCGCACAGGTACTCCCGGACCATCCGATGCTCCGACTGCGGAATGCCTTTCAGCCACCCCGCCGCTGTCTCGTTGTCATGGGTGCCGGTGTAGGCCACGCAGTTCTCCTCATAGTTGTGGGGCAGGTAGTCCGCCGCGCAGCCCGTGTCCCGGGAGTCAAAGGCGAACTGCAACACCTTCATGCCCGGGAAGCCGCTGTCCCTGACCAGCTGGCGCACGGAGTCCGTCACATAGCCCAGATCCTCCGCAATCACCGGGCAGCGCCCCAGACGGCCCTCCATGGCCCGGAACAGGTCCATGCCCGGCCCCTGCCGCCAGTGGCCTCCTGCCGCCGTCTCCGCCCCGTAGGGAATGGCGTAATACTCGTCAAAGCCCCGGAAGTGGTCAATCCGCACCACGTCATAGAGCCGGAAACAGTGGCCCAGGCGGTCCAGCCACCAGCAGTAGCCAGTGTCCCGGTGGTACTCCCAGCGGTACAGGGGATTCCCCCACAGCTGTCCCGTGGCGGAGAAGCCGTCCGGGGGACAGCCGGCCACGGCGGTGGGCACACCCTGGGCGTCCAGCTGGAACAACTCCGGGTTGGCCCACACGTCGGCGCTGTCCATGGCCACGTAAATGGGGATGTCCCCGATGATCCGGATGCCTTTCTCGTTCGCGTACTGCCGCAGGGCGTCCCACTGGCGGCGGAAGTGGTACTGTAACCAGGTCTGGAATGCGATCTCCTCCGCCAGGTGCCGCCGAGCGCGCTCCACCGCGTCCTGCTCCCGCAGACGGATCTCCGGATCCCATTCGGTCCACGCCCGTCCGCCAAACCGGCCCTTCACCGCCATAAACAGGGCATAGTCCTCCAGCCACCAGCGGTTGTCCTCCCGGAACCGCCGGAACTCCGGATCCTCCCGTCCCGGCTGGCGGGCAAAGGCGGTCCGCAGCAAGGCGTAACGGGCAGTATAGACTTTCCCGTAGTCAATCCGCTCAGGATCTGTCCCGAACTCCGCCTTTTCGCACTCCTGACGGGTGAGAGCTCCCTCCTCCGCCAGGGTCTCCAGGTCGATGAAATAGGGGTTTCCGGCAAAGGTGGAGAAGGACTGGTAGGGGGAGTCCCCGTAGCCCGTGGGGCCCAGGGGCAGAATCTGCCAGCAGGACTGCCCCGCCTCCGCCAGCCAGTCCACAAACTGACGGGCATACCGGGAGAAACAGCCGATGCCATAGGGCCCCGGCAGACTGGAGACCGGCAGTAAGATTCCCGCCTCTCGGGTCATAGCGTTCCCTCCTTGCTAAAACTCGCTAAAACAGGTTCCAATCGAATTTACTGTGGCTCTACATCCAGCACCACAAACTGCCAGGGTTTCGCGTAGAGGATATCCTGACGGAGGTCGAAGGCCGGAAGGTTGTTGAGCAGCACCTTTTGTCCGCCCTCCGGCAGGGGGATCCGGCGGGGCCTGCCCTGGAAGTTTCCCACCACCAGCAGCGTTTTCTCCTTCCCCCGGCGGTAGTAGGCCATGAGGTTCAAAAGCTCTGGCAGATAGGGCTCCGTACGGCCATAGACCACGGCCTCCTGATAGACCGGATCCTGCCGCAGGGCGATCAACGCCCGGTAAAAATTCCACACGGAGTCCGGTGTCCGCCGCTGGGCCTCTAAGTTCAGCTGCGTATAGTTGGGATTCACCCGCAGCCAGGGCTTCCCGGTGGTGAATCCGGCGTTTTTCGTGTTGTCCCACTGGAAGGGGGTCCGGGCGTTGTCCCGGGAGTAGAGGTTCACCACCTCCATGGCCTCCGCCGGGGACAGCCCCGCGTGCAGGGCCACCTGGTACTGGTCCCGGGCGGAGATGTCGTCCACTTCCGCAATGGTTTCGCACCGGGTGTTCTCCATGCCGATCTCCTGGCCCTGGTACAGGAAGGGCAGGCCCCGGAGCATGAAGTTCAATCCCCCCAGCATCTTTTTCGCCGCGTCCCCGCCGGGTCCGGCACAGGCCCCCGCCGGTAAGTACCGGGACACCCCCCGGGGCTCGTCGTGGTTCTCAATGATGTTGCAGAAATATCCCACGCCCTCCGCCTTGCGCTGGCTGGCAAAGGCGGCGGCCTTGTACTGCTCCGCCGTGACGCGCTTGTGGGCGTACCAGCCCCGGGGATCCTGGCCGATCTCCGTCTCCGCGAAGTCGAACATGGTGGAGAAGCATCCCCGGTCCCCGATGAACCGGGGCAGTTCCTCCGGCTTCTCGTTGAACACCTCGCCCACCGAAAAAGCGTCGTATTTCCGGAAGGTCTCCTCCGCCATCTCGTCTAAGAAGTCCAGCACCCCCTGGGCGTCTTTCAGCATCCGGTCCACGCTGCAAAGCCCGTCGGGCCGGTCGGCGGGGTAGTCCCGGAAGGGCAGGGCCTTTTTGATGTTGATGATAGCGTCAATCCGGAAGCCCGCCAGGCCCTTGTCCAGCCACCAGTTGATCATCTCATAGACCGCCCGCCGGACTTCCGGATTCTCCCAGTTCAAATCCGGCTGCTTGCGGTGGAAGAGATGGAGATAGACCTTGTCCTTGTGCCCCGGAAGATAGTCCCACACCGGACCGCCAAAATAGCTGCGCCAGTTGCAGGGGAGTTTCTGTCCTTCCGGACAGTCCCGGATGTAAAAATACTGCCCATAGGGGCCATCCGGATCCCGGCAGGCCTCCCGGAACCAGGGGTGTTCATCGGAACAGTGGTTCACTACCAGGTCCATGACGATGCCGATGTCCCGTTTTTTCGCCTCCCGGAGCAGTTCCTCCATGTCCGCCATGGTGCCGAAGCGGGGGTCGATGTTATAATAGTCGGAGATGTCATAGCCCTGGTCCGCCAGAGGGGAGCAGTAGATGGGGGACAGCCACACCAGGCCGATGCCCAGGTCCCGCAGATAATCCAGCCTCTGGATAACGCCCCGCAGGTCCCCGATGCCGTCGCCGTTGGAGTCCTGAAAGCTCTTGGGATAGATCTGGTACGCCGTTTTTCCGTGCCACCATTTTTGTTCCATGAAACCCCTCCTGATCTGCGTTAAGAACACAGGTATCTCCCCGCAAGCGTACAAATTTGCCCATGTTGCCGTGCCAACCACCTAAAATGCGGCAAAACTGAAAGAACGCGCTTATAAAATACCATATTGGCGGCGGACTGTAAACAGGTTATCACCGTAACCAGCAATTCCACAATTTCCGGCGGCAAGCTTTGGTACCATCCCCCCCTTGCCAAACGGGCAATTTTTCTATAAGATGTATGTTAAGATTGTGACAAACTATGCCGTGTGTTCAGATCGCGTCAGATATCCGGGACGGCCCTCCGCCGTCCGGGGACAGGAGGCCGCATGATTACCATCAGGCAGATCGCGGAGCGGGCCGGGGTCAGCACCGCCACCGTCTCCAATGTCATCCACGGAAAAATCCACAAGATGTCCGCGGCCACCGTGGCCCGGGTCCGGAGGTCCATGGACGATCTGGGCTTTGTCCAGGACCCCGGCACCCGGGTCAGCCTGACCGCGAAACTGGCGGCGGTGCTGATCCACTACAACTACTGGTTTGAAAACTCCGTCCTGGCGGATCCCTTCTACGGCGTGGTCACCGGCAGCATGGAGGAGGCCCTGCGGCGGCACGGGGCGGGAATGCTGCTGTACGCCTCCGAAAACGTGGAGGAGATTCTGCTGGCCCTGCG
>CAJOHW010000025.1:4342-27078 GCA_905234565.1 uncultured Oscillibacter sp.
CCCGTGATCTCCATCGACGCCACGGGAGAGCGGCCCTGTCCGGTGCCCAACATCGGCCTGGACGACGAGGGCGGCGGCTTTCTCATGCTGCGCCACCTGCTGGAACTGGGCTATGAGCATATCTACATGGCAGGGGGCGCCAACGACGGCATCGACCACCGCCGCTGGATCGGGGCCCAGCGGATCTGCGGGGAGCCGCTGTTCCAGGAGCGCCGGGCAAGGCTGGAATTTGTCCCCCTGGGCCGCTCCCGGGAGGTCCGGGAAAACCGGTACCGGGAGATTGTCCGCCAGGCCCCCTTCCGCCGGAAAACCGCCTTCTTCTTTACATCGGACTCCCTTGCCATGGAGGCCATGGGCATTTTCGCCAAGTGGGGGGTCCGCATTCCCCAGGACGCCGGGGTGGCGGGTTTCGACAACTCCTTCAACGCCGTCCACTTCTCCATCCCGCCCCTGACCACCATCCATCAGGATATCCGGGAGAAGGGCCGCATTGCCGTGGAGGAACTGATCCGCGTCTTTCGGGACCCGGCCTATGTCCCCCAGAGCGTGAACCTGCCTGTGTCCCTGGTGAAGCGGCGGTCCGTGTAGAGCGGGCAGTCCCGGTCCAAAGGGCACACTGTCAGATTGTACAGTTTTCCCGCCAATCGGTTATCTTTTTGGTTGGTTATGCGCGTAACTTGTTTACAGGGCCGGGAGAAAATGCTATCATAACCCCACTGTACGGATCCGCGTGAGCGGCGAAACTGTCCGCGGGAGGCTGACAATATGGCAAAACAGCAACACCCCTGGTGGAAAGAGAGCGTGGTGTATCAGATCTACCCCCGCTCCTTCCAGGATTCCAACGGCGACGGCATCGGGGACTTGGAGGGCATCCGGTCCCGGCTGGACTATCTGGTCCGGCTGGGCGTCAACGTGATCTGGCTCAGCCCCGTCTACCGCTCCCCCAACGATGATAACGGCTACGATATCTCCGACTACCGGGCCATTATGGACGAGTTCGGCACCATGGCGGACTTCGACGCCCTGCTGCGGGACGCCCACGCCAAGGGCCTCCGCATCGTCATGGACCTGGTGGTGAACCACACCTCCGATGAACATCCCTGGTTCGTGGAGAGCCGTTCTTCCCGGGACAATGACAAGCGGGACTTTTACATCTGGCGGGAAGGGAAAAACGGCGGTCCCCCCACCAACTGGGGCAGCTGCTTCTCCGGCTCCGCCTGGGAGTGGGATCCCAAAACGGAGATGTACTATCTCCACTTCTTCTCCAAAAAACAGCCGGATCTGAACTGGGAAAATCCCCGGGTCCGGGAGGAAGTCTACGATCTCATGACCTGGTGGTGTGAAAAGGGCATCGACGGCTTCCGCATGGACGTGATCTCCATGATCTCCAAGCCGGACCGCTATGAGGATGCCCCGGTGTACGGCGGCCTCTACGGAAGCAGCTCCGTCACCTGCAACGGCCCCCGGGTCCATACGTACCTCCGGGAAATGAATCAACGGGTGCTGTCCAAATACGACATCATGACCGTGGGAGAGACCGCCGGGGTCACTTTGGACGAGGCGAAAAAATACGCCGCCGCCGACGGCAGCGAGCTGAACATGGTGTTCCAGTTTGAGCACGTGGATCTGGACTTCGGCCCGGGCGGAAAGTGGTACAGAGATCCCATGTCCCTGCCCGCTTTGAAAGCCAATCTCTCCAAGTGGCAGAACGGATTGGACGGCGTGGCCTGGAACTCCCTGTTCTTCTGCAACCACGACCAGCCCCGGATCGTCTCCCGCTTAGGCGACAACTCCCCCGCTTCCGCCAAGTGCATCGCCACCATGCTCCACTTCATGCAGGGCACGCCCTACGTCTACCAGGGAGAGGAGCTGGGCATGACCAACTGCCCCTTCGGGCCTATCGAAAACTACCGGGACATCGAGTCCCTGAACGCCTACCGGGAACTGACGGAGTCCGGCCTCCGCCAGCCGGAGGAACTGCTCTCCTGCATCGCCTGCAAGAGCCGGGACAACGCCCGGACCCCCATGCAGTGGGACGCCTCCCCCAACGCCGGGTTTACCTCCGGAACTCCCTGGATCATGGTGAATCCCAACTACAAAACCCTCAACGCCGCCGCCCAGGTGGAGGATCCGGACTCCGTGTTCTCCTATTACCGCACTTTGATTGCCCTGCGGCGGTCTTCTCCCTGGTCCCGCCTCATCGTCTACGGGCACTATGCCCTCCTGGCCCCGGAGGACCCGGAGATCTTTGCCTATACCCGGGAACTGGACGGGGAGCGGCTGCTGGTGGTGTGCAATCTCTCCCCGAAAGCGCGGTGTTTTGATTTGCCGGAGGCCCTGTCCTGGAAGGAGAGCGAAGTGGTCCTCTCCAATCAGGAACCTCCCGCCCTGGGCCGGACCCTGGACCTGCCCCCCTGGCAGGCCGCTGTCTGGGCCATCCATTGATTTGCGGGGAAACATCGGTTTTCCTGTAAATATGAGACAATCATTGTAATGTTTGCCTCGAAAAAACGGAAAGGATGAGAAGAAGGATGAAGAAGAAACTGCTCTCCCTGATTTTGGCCGGAGCCATGGCCCTGAGCCTGGCCGCCTGCGGCGGTTCCGGCGGAACGGACGGCGGGGATTCCAGCGGCGGCGGCAGCGCCTCCGCCAACACCATCCGCCTGGTCAACGGCAAAATTGAGGTGGACGCCCCCTTGAAGAAACTGGCCCAGATGTATGAGGAAGAGACGGGCGTCCATGTGGAGATCGAGTCCATGGGCGGCGGCATCGACATTCAGGGCACCTTGAAGGGCTACTATCAGGCGGGGAATATGCCGGACATCTTCGTCAACGGCGGCGCCAGCGACTTCTCCAACTGGGCGGGATTGTGCGCCGACATGAGCGGCGAGGCCTGGGCCGCCGATACGGACGCCGCCTACGTCAATGAGGACGGCACCGTGGGCTTCCCCTACACCGTGGAGGCCATCGGCCTTGCCTACAACGCCAACATCCTGGAAGCCGCCGGGGTGGATCCCGCCGCCCTGACCAGCCCCGCCGCCTATGAGGAGGCCTTCGCCAAAATCGACGGCATGAAGGACGAGCTGGGCATCACCGCCGTGGTGGGCTACTACACCGAGCCTGTGAACCTGTACTGGTCCACCGGCAACCACCTCTTTGCCAACTATGAGGACGCCGGCCTGGCCCGGGACGACACCACCTATTTCGATCTCCTCAGCGATGGCGGCCAGCTGGACGTGGCCCGGTTCACGGACTTCGCCAACTTCGTGGCCCTGCTGCAGCAGTACGCTGACCAGAGCATGATGATCTCCGGCACCTATGACCAGCAGATCCTGAATTTCGCCTCCGGCAAGTACGCCTTTGTGACCCAGGGCTCCTGGATTGGCGCCACCATGACCTCTGACGACGCCGACGCCTATGCCGCCGCCGGAAACTTCCCCGTGGGCATGGCCCCCTACGCCTTCCAGGACGGCATCGACACCATTCTGACCAACTCCCCCTCCTGGTGGGCGGTCTACTCCGGCGGCAATGTGGACGCCGCCAAGGCCTTCCTCCAGTGGCTCACCAGCGACGCCGCCCAGGAAGTGCTGGTGCTGGAAGCCGGCTTCATCAGCCCCTTCAATTCCAGCAAGTATGTCGCAACGGATCCCTTTGCCCAGACCATCGTGGACTATCAGTCCTCCGGCAAGACCTCCGGCTGGCACTGGCTGGGCAACAAGGAGGGCCTCGCCCAGAACTATACTGGCCAGGTCTTTAACGACTTCGCCCAGGGCAACCTGGATGTAGACCGCTTCGTGCAGGTCATGCAGCAGGTGTGCGCCTCCGCCTACGCCGGATAACCCTCTCCCCGGGGCGGACAGCTTTCCCTGCCCGCCCCGGATTTCATTTTTTTCGGAACCGGGCTTCTCCGGTTCCCAAAGAGAAAGGAGCGTTTTCGCCATGGGTTCTCCGATGGGAGCCAAACAAAGCGCCTTTGGGCGGTTCCAGGGCATCTTCTCCCTGCTGCTGCTGGCGGGCGGAGCGGCGCTGCTGGCCGTATCCCTGGCCGCGGACTTCACGGGCAGCCGCGCCGCCTGGCGGGGTCCCGCCCTGGTTATCGGTATTGCGGCCTTCTTCGTGGGCCTCTACTTCGTCCCCACTCTCGCCCATCACCGGGATATTATCAACGTCATCTTCCTCTTCCCCCTGCTCTTTACCTTCGGCGTCACCGTCATCATCCCCCTGTGCCTGGGCATCTTCTACTCCCTCACCGACTGGACCGGCATCCGCTATACCCAGTTCGTAGGGCTTGCCAACTACGCCTCCATGTTCCGGGAAGTGAGCTTCCTGTGGTCCTTGCTCATCACGGTGCTGTTCGTGGTGTTCAACATGATCCTGGTGAACCTGGTGGGCTTCGCTTTGGCCCTTCTGTGCACCAGCCGGCTGAAAGGCGTGGGGTTCTTCCGGGCCGCCTACTTCCTGCCGAACCTCATCGGCGGCATCGTCCTGGGCTATGTGTGGCAGTTCGTCTTTAACAACGTGCTGGTGAAAATTACCGGGGCGTCCCTTCTGACCAACACCCCCACCGCCTTCGCCGCCATCATCGTGGTCTACATCTGGCAGTACGCCGGTTACATCATGCTGATCTACGTCAACGGCCTGGTGACGGTGCCCGGGGACATCATCGAGGCCGCCGCCATCGACGGGGCCAACGCCTTTACCACCCTCATCCGCATTAAAATCCCCATGATCGCCTCCACCATCACCATCTGCACCTTCCTGACGCTGACCTCCGCCTTCAAGCAGTTCGACGTGAACATGGCCCTGACCAACGGCACCGGCTCCGTTCAGGACTTCTTCGGGCAGTACCTGACCAACGGCACCCAGATGCTGGCCCTGAACATCTATAACACCGCCATCTCCAAAAACAGCTATGCCCTGGGTCAGGCGAAAGCGGTCTTGTTCTTTGTGATTCTGGCCTGCGTCTCCTTGATCCAGGTGCGGATCTCCAACAGCAAGGAGGTGGAGCTGTAATGAAAACCAAACTGAAACCCGGCACCTTCGCCGCCATTCTGATCATCGCCCTGGCCGTGGCGGTCTACACCCTGATGCCCTTCTTCCTGGTGTGCATCAACGTGTTCAAAAACGCCAACGGCATTGTGGCGGACCCGGTGGGCTTCGCCGGTATGAGCGTCAATCAGCTGGCGGCGAACTTCACCAACGTGGTCAACAACTCCAACTTCAGCTTCTGGTACGCCTTCGGCACCTCCGTGGTGATTACGGTCATCTCCCTGGTGCTGCTGGCCCTGTTCGGCGGCATGGCGGCCTGGGTCATCTGCCGGAACAAGACCAAATGGTCCACCGCCATCTACATGGTCTTTATCGCCTCCATGATCATCCCCTTCCAGGTGGTCATGCTGCCCCTGATCTCCACCTTCCGGGATGTGGGCAGTTTTGTGGGCCTTCCCATGCTCCAGTCCATCCCCGGCATCGTCTTTGCCTACTGCGGCTTCGGCGGAGCCATGACCGTGTTCATCCTCACGGGCATGGTGAAAACCATCCCCTATGACCTGGAAGAGGCCGCCTCCATCGACGGCTGCTCCTATGAGGGCATTTACTTCCGCATTATCTTCCCCCTGCTGAAACCCTCCGTGGTGACGGTCACCATTCTGAACGGAATGTGGATCTGGAACGACTACCTGCTGCCCTCCCTGATGCTGGGCCAGAACGGACGGGTGAAAACCCTGCCGGTGGCGGTCCAGGCCTTTGTGGGTTCCTACGTAAAGCAGTGGGATCTGATTCTCACCGCCGCTCTGCTTGCCATGATCCCCATGATCATCATCTTCCTCATTGCCCAGAAGCAGATTATGAGCGGCATGGTGGAGGGCGCGGTCAAATAAGGCATGAAGCTCTTTGACCCGGACAGTCCCCTGATGTCCGCCCTGGGAACCTTGGCGGATCTGATGCTGTGCAATGTGCTGTTCTGCCTTTGCTCCCTGCCCCTGTTCACCGTGGGCGCGTCACTGACGGCCCTGTACGACTGCACGCTGAACCTGGCGGAGGAGCGGGAGAGTTCCTTCCTGCCGGGACAGTTCCTCCGGGCCTTCCGGCGGAACTTCCGGCGGGGGACGGCGCTGTGGCTGATTTGTATTGCCGCCGTGCTGGCGCTGTGGGCCTACTCCGCCGCGGTGGACACCCTGCCGGGGGATCTAAGCCGGGTGTACCGGATCACCTTCTTTGCCCTGATGGCCCTGCTCCTGGCGGGATTCCAGTATCTGTTCCCCTTGCAGGCCCGGTACGGCGGAAGGGTGGGGGAGACTTTGCGGACCGCCTGGTATCTCAGCGCGGCGGCCCTGCCCTGGACCCTCTGTTCCCTGGCCGTCACGGGAACCGCTGTGGGGCTGTCCTTCTTCCTGGACCCCGGCGTCCGCAATGCCGCCGTGTTCCTCTGGGGAGCGGTGCTCTTCGCCGTGACGGCGTACCTGAACAGTTTCCTGTTTCTCCGGGCCTTCCGGCGGCTGGACCGGCTGCGTCCGCCCCAAAACAACCCTTAAACGATGGATTCCGTTTCCGCGTTGGAGGCCCCGGGGCCTCCGGCGCGGAAGCGCGGCTTTCCACGGAGGTGGTTTTATGCACAAAACAACCCGAAACGATGCCGCCGTTCTCCGGGCGTATTTTATCGCGGAGGCGGTGATCTTTGCCGCCATCAAACTGGCGGAGCTGTCCCTGCCCATGCCCACGGTGCGGCTCATCCGCTATTCGGCGATTCTCCTCAATACCGCCATGACCGTCTGGATTTACACCGCCTATGGCAGAACCTCTCCGATGCGCCGGGAGAACCTTCTGGCCCTGGGGCTGGGGATCACCTGCGGCGCGGATTTTTTCCTGACCCTGCTGGGAGGCGGGGCCATGTTCGGCCCCGGGGTGGGACTGTTCTGCGCCGTGGAGACGGTCTACGCCGTCTATCTGCGGCCCAGCCGGGCCAACCTAATTGCCCGGGGGATATTGTTCGTCCTGCTGAGTATGGCGGCCTGGGCCCTGGGGGTCTTCACCGTCCCCATCCTGCTGGGCGTGTTGAACCTGTCCCTGCTGGCCCTGAATGTGGTTTGCGCCTGGAAAGCCTGCCTTGCGGACCGGGACAACACGTCCCTGCTGTGCGCCGTGGGCTTTTCCCTCTTTTTGATCTGCGACACCAACGTGGCCTTAGAGGTCATGGTCCCGGAGGGCTCCCTGGTCCATACGATAGCCATGCTGACGGTGTGGACCGTGTATGTCCCCGCCCAGGTGCTCCTGGTCCTCACCTATTACCGCCTGGTCCGTTCCCAGATGGACGCCCTGTCCCGTTGACGCGGGACGGTTCCTTGACTTTTGCCCGGCGGCGGGCTATACTGGAACAAAGGGGTGTGAGGACAGTGGCGGTTTTTATCACAGGGGACACCCACGGGGATTTCCGGCGGTTCCGCAGGAAGATTTACGACTCCATCGGAGATCGGGACGCCCTGACCAAGGACGACTATGTGATCATCTGCGGGGACTTTGGCGGCGTGTGGAATGATTCGCCGGAACAGGCAAAGCAGCTGGACTGGCTGGACCAGCGGCCCTATACGGTGCTGTTCGTCACAGGGAACCATGAGAACTACGATCTTTTGGCCCAGTACCCCACGGAACAGTGGCACGGCGGCACGGTACAACGGATCCGGCCCTCCGTGATCCATCTGACCCGGGGGCAGATGTTTGAGATTGCGGGCAAGTCCTTTTTCACCATGGGGGGTGCCAGCTGTCACGACATCCAGGACGGAGTACTGGACCCCATGGACCCTATGTTCCGCATCAAGTACCGCCGTTTACAGGCCAAGGGGGCCTATTTCCGGGTAAACCACCTGTCCTGGTGGAAGGAGGAGCTTCCCAGTGAGGCGGAGTACCGGACCGCCCGGGAAACCTTGGACCGCTGCGGCTGGAAAGCGGATTATATCATCACCCACTGCGCCCCCTCCTCCATCCAGAACGCCATTGCCCACAGTTCCTATACCACCAACGCCCTGACGGATTTCTTAGAGGAAGTCTCCAAGCGCTGCCGGTTCCGGCTGTGGTTTTTCGGACACTACCATGAGAATTTCATGGTGCGGGAGAAGTATATCCTGCTCTATGAGGAGATCGTACAGCTGAAGCTGTAAAACGCGCCAAAAACAGCCCCGGGCCTTTCGGTCCGGGGCTGTCTGCGCACATCAAAAGAGGGTGGGCTTACTTCTTCTTGCCCTGATTGGCTACCGCCGCCATCTTGGCCGCGATCAGGTCCTGGTCGCCCAGATAGTAGTGGTTCACGGCCTTGAAGTTGTCGTCGAACTCGTACACCAGGGGCACCGCCGTGGGGATGTTGACTTCCAGGATCTGCTCCTTGGTCAGGTTGTCGAAGTACATGACCAGGGCCCGGAGGGAGTTGCCGTGGGCGGCGATGATGACCCGCTTGCCGGCCTCCATGTCCTTCTTGATCACGTCGTTGAAGTAGGGGATCACCCGCTCGATGGTGGTTTCCAGGCTCTCATTGGCGGGCAGCAGAGCCTGATCCACATCCCGGTACATGGGCTGCTTCAGGGCGCTGCGTTCGTCGTCGGGAGCCAGGGCGGGGGGCTTCACGTCGAAGGAGCGCCGCCAGATCTTCACCTGGTCCTCGCCGTACTTCTCGGCGGTCTCAGCCTTGTTGCGGCCCTGGAGATCGCCGTAGTGGCGCTCATTGAGCTTCCAGCTCTTCACCACCGGGAGCCAGGCCCGGTCCATCCCGTCCAGGACATAGTTCAGGGTGTGAATCGCCCGCTTGAGGTAGGAGGTGTAGCAGATGTCAAAGTCATACCCCTCATCGTGGAGGATTTTGCCCCCCTGCTTGGCCTCTTCCACGCCCTTTTCGCTCAGATCCACGTCCATCCAGCCGGTAAAGAGGTTCAGCTTGTTCCATTCGCTCTCCCCGTGCCGCACCAGTACCAGTTTCGTCATGCCTTTGGCCCCCTTCTGTGAAGTGTAAGTGGAATACAACCATCCCTATCATATGCGATCCCCGGGGATTTGTCAAGGGAAACCCTGGCAGGATGGGGAAGAGAAGCCAATTTTTCCTTGTGTTGGGAAGAAAAGCGTGGTATAGTAGAGGGCACGGGGGATCCCGAATCCGGTCATGCCCGGGTACGCTCAGATTTGCCGTCAGCAACGAAAATCCGGCGGATCGGAAAGAGCGCGGGCAGCAAGCAAGGAGGAGCTTATGAAACAGGCAATCATGTTTGGCGCCGGGAACATCGGGCGCGGATTCATCGGCGCGCTTCTTTCCAGGAGCGGCTGGCACGTCACCTTCGCGGACGTGGTGGAACCGCTCATCAACGCCATCAACGCCCAGAAACGCTACACGGTCCACATCCTGGACCAGACCTGTGAGGACTGGGAGATTGAAAACATCAGCGCGGTTTCCTCCGTGGGAGACCAGATCGCCCCCGCCATTGCCGCCTGTGACCTGATTACCACGGCGGTGGGGCCCCTGGTACTGGCCAAGATTGCGGTGACCATCGCCGACGGCATCCGCGCCCGCATGGCCGCCGGGAACAAGGAGCCCATGAACGTCATCTGCTGTGAAAACGGCCTGCGCACCACCACCCGTCTGAAAAACGAGATTTACAAGCACCTGAGTGAGGAGGAACAGGCCTTCGCGGAGGAGAACATCGGCTTTGCGGACTGCGCCGTGGACCGGATCTGCCCCAAGCCGGAGTTTGAAAACCCCCTGGACGCCGCCGTGGAAGAGTATATGGAGTGGGACGTGGAGCGCGCCTCCTGGAAGGGAGAACTTGCCGATATCGTGGGCCTCACCTACACCGACGATGTCATGGCCTGCTTAGAGCGTAAGCTCTTCACCCTCAACAGCGGCCACGCGGTGTGCGCTTACCTGGGCCATTTGAAGGGCTATCGGACCATTTTGGAGAGCATCCAGGACCCGGTCATCGGGGACATTGTCCACGCCGCCATGCGGGAAAACGGCGAGGGGCTGATCCGGGAGTTCAGCTTCGACCGGGACACCCATTACGCCTATGTGGAGCGGATCTTCCGCCGCTTCCAGAACCCCCACCTGAAAGACGAGGTGGAGCGCGTGGGCCGGGAGCCCATCCGCAAGCTGTCCCCCGGGGACCGGCTCATTAAGCCCCTGGTCACCACCGCCGGATACGGCCTGCCTGTGGACCACATGATCTTCGGCGCGGCGGCGGCTCTGCGCTTCCGCTGTGACAACGATCCCCAGAGCGTGCAGATGCTGGAACGGATCCAGAAGGAGACCGCCGGCACCGTCCTGACGGCCTATACCGAGTTGAAAGCGGACAACCCCCTCCACACCCGGATTATGGACGTGTACCGGGCCCTGGCCCTGGCCCCCAAGGCGTAAGACACCGTGCTGGCCGATTACCACGTCCACAGCGCCCACAGCGACGACTCCCAGGCCCCTATGGAGGACATGATCCGCCAGGCCCTTGCCCTGGGGCTGGACGAGATCTGCTTTACGGAACACGTGGACTACGGCGTGGACACCGTGACGAACTGCGACTACGCCGCCTATTTCGCGGAACTGGACGCTATGCGACGCCAGTACGGGGACCGGATCGCCGTTTTGGGGGGCATCGAGTTCGGAATACAGACGGGTACCGTGGAGCGGTACCAGGCGGAGTTTGACCGCTGGCCCTTTGACTTCGTGATCCTCAGCTGCCACCAGGTGGACAACCTGGAATTCTGGCGGAACGATTACCAGCAGGGAAAAACGCAGGACCAGTACCAGGCGGCCTACTACCGGGAGATCTTGGAGGTTTGCCGCCGGTATAAGAACTACTCCGTCCTGGGGCACCTGGACGTGATTAAGCGCTATGACCGGGCGAGGCCCTATCCGGACGAGAAGATCCTGCCCCTGGCGGAACAAATTCTGCGGCAGACCATTGCGGATGGCCGGGGGATTGAGGTGAACACCTCCTCCTTCCGCTATGGCTTGGAGGATCTGACGCCCTCCCGGCGGCTGCTGGAACTGTACCGGGACTTAGGCGGGGAGATTTTGACCTTTGGATCCGACGCCCACGCCCCCTCCGCCCTGGGGGACCACATCCCCCAGGTGAAGGCGGAGCTGAAAGCCATGGGGTTCCGCTCCTTCTGCACCTTCCGGCGGATGCGGCCGGTCTATCATGAGCTGTAAGATATGAAACCACGCCCGGGATACGTGAAAGCGTATCCCGGGCGTATTGCGTTTACAAGGATTGTTTATGGGTTCTGGAAGAAGCGGTACAGGAAGGTGACCACCTGGCCCCGGCTGCACACCAGATCCGGGCTGAAGGTGTCCGGGGCCGTGCCCGCCGTGATGCCGGAGGCCGCCGCCCAGTTCACCGCGTCATACCAGGGGTGATCCGGCGGCACGTCGGCAAAGGGACTGACGGTGCCGGAGGGCTGTCCCCCGGCGGTGCGGTACAGGAAGGCCGCCGCCTGGCCCCGGGTCATGGGGGCATAGGGAGAGAAGGTGTCCGGCCCGGTGCCGGTGGTGATGCCCGTCTCCGCTGCCCACAGAGCGGCCTCATAGAAGTACTCCTCCGGGGACAGGTCCACAAAGGGGTTTTCCGTAGTGACAGGGGCAGGGGATCCGGCGGCCCGCCACAGGAAGGCCACGGTCTGGCCCCGGGTGCAGTCTAAGCCGGGGGCAAAAGAAGTCTCCGTCATGCCCCGGGTGACGCCGTTCTCCACGGCCCAGTACACGGCGTCATAGTAATAGGCCCCCTCCGGCACGTCCGTAAAGGGATACTTCCAGTTCCGGAAGGATACCTCCGCTGTCACGGGGCCGGCGGGCATGGTGAAGCGGTAGCGGCGAAGGCCCATAAAGGTCAGGGGCAGGGCAGAGCCGTTTTCATCCCGGACCGCCAAGTCTACCGCCTCATAGTCCCGGGCGGGCCGGAGGGTCAGGATCACATAGTCCCCCTGCCGGGCGGCGGTCCGGGTGGACAGGAGCCGTCCGGTGGGTCCGGCCTCCGGCAAAGTGATGGGCCAGGAAGGAGGTTCCCCGTCGGCAAAGCGGGCCTCCAACGCCACGTCCCGGGTGACGGGGAAGCGGTAGATCTCCTCCTCCGACACCAGTTCCCCGTTTTCAAACCAGCCTGTCAGCTTGCAGCCCTCCCGGACCGCCGCCTCCACCTGGGCAAAGTTGCCGTACTGCCGCAGACCGCCGCCCAAAGCCAGGCCCCGGCTCTCGTCGTTGGAGGACACCGTCACCTGGTACCAGGCCTCTGACGCCGCCTCCCCGGACAGCTCCGAATCCGGTTCCAAAACCGTCCCATTCTCCTCCGGCTCCTGGGGCGTCTCGGAGAGGATCAGGGTATAGGCGGCAGTGGACCCCTCCGGCGTATCCTCTACGATCTCCGCGTCGGTGTAGGCGGGCACCTCCCCGGTGAGAAGGCCCCCCTCCGGCACGGGAATGGACGTGAAGTCCACGGACCGGGTGATGTCCCCCATGAGGCCGCTGTACTCGTCGATACCGTAGTGGACTTCCATGTCCTCCCCTCCGGCGGCGTCCGGTTCTACGGCTCCCCCGGTGACTTCCACGGAGTAGGACGTGTCCACAGGCAGAATGATCACTTTCTCCCCGTCCTCATTGACGGCGGAGAGGATAGTGCCCAGGTCCTGGGGCTCCCCGTCCACAATGGCGGCCACCACCTGGCCCTCCTGGTCCAGCACCCGCACGTCGGCGTAACTGTTGACCCGGACCACCCGGAAAGAGCCGCTGTTCAGAGACACGATGTTCTCCGGGGCGTAATTGGCGTCCATAGAGGCCATCCAGGCGAAGCACAGTTCCGGATAGTGGGCGGCCCCCACGCCCTCCAAGTTCAAAAGCAGGGTGGTGAAGTAGTTGGGATGGTTGGCGATGAGGGCCAGGAACAGATCGCTGAGCCGTTTTCCGGCGCTGTCAATGGTCTCGGGGCTGTAATCGGTGATGCCGGCGTCCTGAATGGCCCGGTTCAGCCAGTTAGACACCAGCTGGAAGGCGTCCTCCTCCTTCCCCAGGGGGTTGAAGCCCGTGTTCCACAGGTAGGCAATCACCAGATCCTTCCACTCCCGCTGGACCTGACCCTTTAAGGAGTCGATCAGCGTCTCACTCTGGGCGGCGGTACAGCCGAAGAACACAGAGCAGATCTCCCGGATCTCCCTCTGGTAGCGGTCCACGTACGTCTCCCGGTTCCCCAGGAAATCCCGGGCCAGAATTGTCACATAGTTGGCGAGGAATACCCCCTGGGAGTACCGGTTCCGGGGATCCGGCTCTATGCGCAGGGAGGGGCGCTGTCCGTCGGGAAGCCAGTGGTCCAGGCCCGTGATCCGCTGCATCTGGAAGTTGTCCACAATGTACTCCCCCACGCTGGGCATGGCGGCATAGAAGTCCAGCATCCGGTCCCGCTGCTCCTGGTAGTGAGAGGAGGACTGGGCGGAGGGCAGATAGCGGTCAATCCCATAGCGGCCAAAGTCCAGGGCGGAGGGGGCCACAAAGGGCACCGGATCGCTCTGGTTGATGATGTTGAAGATGTTGTAATAGAGGCTGTGCCACCGGACCTCGCTGGCTACGGCCCCGGCGGGGGTCTCGAAACAGTAGGCGTAGACATCCTCCGGGGCATAGGTGACAGTATCCCCCAAATCCACGCCGTCGTCCAAAGCGCCGGAGATCAGGTTGGCGGTGGCGGCGGCACGGCTGAAACCGGTGATCCAGAATTTCACCGGGCCCGTGATGCCCTGCCAGGCGATATAGGTGCGCAGATAGCCCAGGGCGTTGTCCCGGGCCTCCCGGAAGCCCTGGTGCTGGCCCTCCGTGCCCAGGGTGAAGTTGCTGCCCCACTCCCGCTCATAGCCCCCTCCCCGGACCGCCAGGGCAATGAGGGTGTAGTCCTGCTCCCCGGCCCGGATGGGCTTGCTGCCTACGGCCACGCCGATGGAGTCCACCTCCGGCTTCACCGTAAACCAGGCGTTGACGCCGATGGCCTCCTCCGGGACGCCGATGGACCGCAGAAGGTCCTTTACATTGGCGCTCTTGGTGTCATAGCCCCCGGCGGCGCTGCCAAAGGCGGACATGGCTAAGCTCAGGGACATGGTGGCCAGGCTCTGCTGGTAGGCGTAGGCAGAGCTTGCAAAGTATGCGTCGCTGTAATAGCACACGGCGGAGTAGTCCCTGCCGTTCTGATAGCGGAACGTGATCTCCCGCAGGGTGTCCGCCGGGACCTCCGCCGGTTCCGGGGGCTGGTAGGGTTCTGACGGACCTGTCAGGGGGCTGTCCGTCCCCCCCGCCGGAAGGCGGAACCGCCCGTACCAGATCCCCGCCAGCAGCGCGATCAAAACCCCGCACACCGGCAGAATCACAAACAGCTGTCTCCTGTCTTTCATCCCTTTGATTCCTCCCTATATCTGATTGGTTTGATTGGCTATACTTAAGATTCACCCCTCCGGGGAGAGGCGGTAACTGTCGTGTCCCTCCTCCGGGGAAACCGGGGTGGAGGAGGGGACGCAGAAGGCCGGACGGATGCCGTTTTCCTCATAGGCGTTGCCGCTGCCTAAGGCGCCGTCCGCCCCTACGCCGTAGGTGCAGGAGAGATAGTAGGTGTTGGGGGTCCGGGTCCACCAGCTGCCCGCCGTGCCGTCCTCATAGCAGGCGGCGCGGTGTTCCCCGCTGCGAAAATAGGCCAGGGGACGGCCCTCCGTCCCGGCGTTGGGCAGGGAAGTCTCGTCCAGTTCCCCGCAGGAGAGCAGAAACACCTGCCGGGTCAAACTCTCCGTCTCCGTCCCGGCGACCCCCAGGGCGGAGGCGGCGGTGACGGGGATCTCCACGTCACAGAGAATCCCCTCCCCGTCCCCCAGACGCCGGGCGTAGTCCCCGTTGAGAAAGGCGTCCATGTCGCTGTCCCCATAGTAGGCGCTGTAAGAACTGATCCGTCCCGGCACAGGCAGGAGATCCCGCCGCAGCAGCAGCGTGTTCCCGCTGTACTGGTTGGTCAGAACCAGAAAGGGTACGTCCCGCCCGTCCTCCCGGACATAGACCGTGCAGGCGGCGGCGTCCCCGCCGGACTTCCAGGCCAGATCCCCCACGGTAGCGGGACGGGCCGGGGGTCCCGTCCCCACGCCGCAGCCTGCCAGGGACAGAGCCAGGACCGCCGCCGCCAGGGACAGCCAGGGCATTCGCTTCATGACGGCCCTCCCCCTCCTGTCCGCGCAGACGCCGAAGCGCTCGATAAGATGTGGATAGTATACCAGAAAATGGAGGGTTTGTACAGGGCTGGAAGAAATGTCCGCCTTCGGAGCCGTAGGGGAGCTTTTGGGGTCTTTCTTTTTCCCTTTGGGTCTTGACAAAGAGGCAGAATTCGTATACTCTCACCGTTAGCAGAAACAAACTCCTGGTTGTCCCAAGAAAGAAGGGGTCTTATGACTTTGAAAGACTTAGCGGTGGGAAAGAGCGCCGTCATCACGGAGGTGGGCGGGGAAGGGGCCCTGCGCCAGCACTTTTTGGATATGGGGGTGATCCCCGGGGCGGAGGTGTCCGTGGTGAAGTACGCCCCCATGGGGGATCCGGTGGAGCTGATGATCCACGGCTATGAGCTGACCCTGCGCCTGGCCGACGCGGACCGGATCCAGGTAAAGCCCCTGTCCCAGCGCCAGCGCCAGACCCTCCGGGACCGCCAGGAGCGGCGGCTGGAGCATCCGGGCCTGGGAGAGGGAGGCCGGTTCCATCCCCCGGGCAGCGGGGATCCCCTGCCGGAGGGCACCCTGTTGACCTTTGCCCTGGCCGGAAACCAGAACAGCGGCAAAACCACCCTGTTCAACCGCCTGACCGGGGCCAACCAGCACGTGGGCAACTTCCCCGGCGTGACGGTGGACCGGAAGGACGGGCCTATCCGGGGCCGCCGGGACACCCTGGTGACGGACCTGCCGGGAATCTACTCCATGTCCCCGTACAGCAGCGAGGAACTGGTGTCCCGGGACTTCATCCTCCGGGACCATCCCCGGGCCATCATCAACATTGTGGATGCGTCCAACATTGAGCGGAACCTGTACCTCACGGTGCAGCTTTTGGAGATGGGGGTCCCCATGGTGGTGGCCCTGAACATGATGGACGAGGTCAGCGCCAACGGCGGGGCCGTGGATGTGAACGGCATGGAAGCATTGCTGGGGGTGCCGGTGGTGCCCATTTCGGCGGCGAAAAACCAGGGCGTGGACGAACTCATCGACCACGCCGTCCACATCGCCCACTTTCAGGAGCGGCCCAAACGCCAGGACTTCTGCGATGAACACGACCACGGCGGCGCGGTCCACCGGGCCCTCCACGCCGTGAGCCACCTGATCCAGGACCACGCCGACCGGGCGGGACTGCCTGTGCGCTTTGCCGCCAGCAAGGTCATTGAGGGGGACGCCCAGGTGCTCTCCCAGCTGGAGTTAGAGGAAAACGAGCGGGAGACCATGGAGCATATCGTCCGTCAGATGGAGACGGAGCGGGGACTGGACCGCAGCGCCGCCATTGCGGATATGCGCTTTGCCTTTATCCAGAAGGTGTGCGATCAGACGGTGCAAAAGCCCCGGGAGAGCCGGGAGCGGATCCGCAGTGAGCGCATCGACCGGATTCTCACGGGGAAATACACGGCCATTCCCGCCTTTGTGGGGCTCATGGCCCTGGTGTTCTATCTGACATTCAACGTCATCGGCGCGTGGCTGCAAGAATTGCTGGAAACGGGCATCGACGCTTTGACGGAGGCAGCGGCGGGGGCTTTGGAGGCCGTCCATGTGAACGAGGCCATTCAGGGCCTGATTTTAGACGGCATCTTCGCGGGAGTGGGGAGCGTGCTGAGCTTCCTGCCCATTATCGTGACGCTGTTCTTCTTCCTGTCCCTGTTGGAGGACAGCGGGTACATCGCCCGGGTGGCGTTTTTCATGGATAAGCTGCTGCGGAA
Organism: uncultured Oscillibacter sp.; assembly: GCA_905234565.1. Classification (GTDB taxonomy): domain Bacteria; phylum Bacillota; class Clostridia; order Oscillospirales; family Oscillospiraceae; genus Oscillibacter. The sequence continues at coordinate 21,286 of CAJOHW010000025.1, forward strand.
AATCGGCCTGTCCGGACGGAGCATCGTGCCCCTGCTCATTGGCTTTGGCTGTACGGTGCCGGCGGTTATGGCCACCCGGACCCTGCCCAGTGAGCGGGACCGGAAAATGACGATCCTCCTGACGCCCTTTATGAGCTGTACGGCGAAACTGCCCATCTACGCCTTCTTTGTCAATGCCTTCTTCCCGAAACAGGGGGGCCTCATTATGGTGGGGCTGTACCTGCTGGGCATTGCGGTGGGGATTCTGGCGGCGGTGCTGTACAAGGGGACCTTGTTCCAGGGGGAGGCGGTGCCCTTTGTGATGGAACTGCCCAACTACCGGATGCCGGGGGCCAGGAACGTTTTCCGGCTCCTGTGGGAGAAGGCCAAGGACTTTTTACAGCGGGCCTTTTCCATCATTCTGGCGGCCACCATTGTGGTGTGGCTTTTGCAGAGCTTTGATCTGCGGCTGAATCTGGTGTCGGACTCCCAGGACAGCATTCTGGCCCTGATCTCCGGGGTATTGGCCCCCCTGCTGCGGCCCCTGGGCTTAGGGGACTGGCGGATCTGCACGTCCCTTATCAGCGGCTTCTTGGCAAAAGAAAACGTAGTGTCCGTGTTGGAGATTCTCTTTGGCGGAGAGGTGGGCAGCGCCATGACCTCTCTGGCGGCGGCGTCCCTGCTGGTGTTCTCCCTGCTCTACACCCCCTGCGTGGCGGCGGTGGCCTCCGTGCGGCGGGAACTGGGAGTGAAATGGGCCGCCGGCGTGGTGGTGTGGCAGTGCGTGGTGGCCTGGATCGCCGCCTTTGCCGTGCGGCTCATGGGACTGCTGCTGGGCGCGGTATAAGAACCTGTATTCACAGGCGTTCCGCACCGCTCTGGCGGCCCTTTTGCCGCCATACTTCGTTGCGGAAACTTGAAATACACAAAGTATTCCTGCGTTTTCGCGCCTCGTCTGGCGGCAAAATGGCTCGCCAGCCCGGCACGTCCCTCCTATGAATCCAGGTTCTAAAGATTGGAGGAAACATACCATGAACGGATGGGATATTTTCCTTGTCATCCTTGTGGCGGCGGTGTTTGCCTTAGCGGTACGCAAGTGGATCCGGGACCGCCGCCGGGGCGGGTGCGGCTGCGGCTGCTGTGACGGCCGCGGCGGGGTGTGCGCCGCCTGCCGGGGAGGGGATAAGAAAACCTAAGCGTCTGCCACAGCCTGCTGGCAGCCGCCCTGGCGGATGGCTTCCAGCAGGATCTTCTTCTTGTTGGGCAGGGCCTCCTCGGCCACCTGGTCCAGAAGCCACGTCAAAGCGGCCCCTACCGCCGGACCCGTCAGGCCCAGATCCACCAGATCGTCGCCGTTCACCGCCAGCTGCCGCACGGAGGAACAAGCCTTCCGGGCCAGCAGGGCGTCCAGCAGCCCCTCCGCCCGGTCGATGTCCCGGACCAGAGCCTCCCGGGCCTCCGGGGCGTGGGCCATGGCGTCCGCCCGCTGCAGGGCGAACAGACGGCGCAGTCCGTCCAGCCCCAGTTCCCCCCGGAGCCGCCGGATCCCCCGCTCCTTCTGGGGCAGGGGCACGTCGTGAAAGGCGATGAGCTTCCCCGTATTCCGGGTAAAGACCTTGGAGAACCGCAGACGCCGGAGCATCTCCTCCGCCAGCGCCGCTCCCGCCGCCCCGTGGCCTTCAAAGCGGCCGTATCCGTCCTCGTCCAGGGTAAAGACGGCGGGCTTCCCCACGTCGTGGAGCAGGGCGGCGCAGCACAGCACCGGGTCCTGGGAGTGAACCGCTTCCAAAGTGCGGAGGGAGTGTTCCCACACGTCACAGGGACAATCGGGGTTTTGCTGATCCATGCCGATGAGAGGCAGAATCTCCGGCCAGAATCCCCCCACCACGTCCGAAAACTCCCGCAGTACCGCCGGGGCCTTCCGCCCCGGCAGCAGTTTCTCCATCTCCATCTGGATCCGCTCCCGGGCGATGTCCCGCAAGGCGGGATGGTACCGGTGGAAGGCGGCGGCGGTATCCGGATGGATGGCAAAGCCCAAGGTGGCGGAAAACCGCATTCCCCGGAGAATCCGGAAGGCGTCCTCCTGGAACCGCAGGTCCGGGTTCCCGATGCACCGAAGCATTCTCCGCTTCAAGTCCGCCTGTCCCCCCAGGGGATCCCGCAGTTCCCCCTCTAAACTCAAGGCCATGGCGTTGACGGTGAAGTCCCGCCGCTCCAAGTCCCGGTCCAGACTGGACGTAAAGGTCACGGAAGTGGGGCGGCGGTGGTCGGCGTAATCCCCGTCCACCCGGAACGTGGTCACCTCAATGGGGAACATCCCCTGCATCACCGTCACCGTCCCGTGGCGGATGCCTGTGGGAAAGACCCGGCGGCCAAAGACCTCCATAACCTGTTCCGGCAGGGCGGAGGTGGTCACGTCCCAGTCGTGGGGACGGCGGCCCAATAACAAATCCCGCACGCAGCCCCCCACACACCAGGCCTCATATCCTGCGTTTGTCAGCATATCCAAAACCTTGCGGACCCGTTTGGGCAGGGTCCTGCCATTGAATTCCATAGTTTTCCCGCCTTTTTCTGTTGCATTTCCCATATCCCCGCATTATAATGGATTCCCCAGAATCTTACAATCTATTTTTTTCATTTTATGGGAAGCGGCGTCCTCATATTTGGAGGCGCTGAGGGAAAGGAGACGGAGAGGATGAATCATTCCGTTCCCATTGAGGCGTTTCTGGTGCCGGGAAAGCTGGCGCATCTGGTAGGCATCGGCGGGGTGTCCATGTGCCCCCTGGCGGAGGTCCTGGCCCGCATGGGTTTGAGGGTCCAGGGCTCGGACATGAGCGAGAGCCCCACGGTGGAGCGTCTGCGGGGACTGGGCATTCCGGTGACGGTGGGACACAACGCGGAGAACCTGGGCCGGTGTGACTTCGTCATCCGTACCGCCGCCGCCCGGGACAGCAATCCGGAGATTGCCGGGGCCATTGCCCGGGGGATCCCGGTCTATGAGCGGGCGGAGGGCTGGGGGGCCATTATGCGGCGGTACGCCAACGCTCTGTGCGTCTCCGGCACCCACGGCAAAACCACCACCACCTCTATGTGTACCCACATCTTTATGGCGGCGGAAAAAGATCCCACCGTCATGCTCGGCGGAACCCTGCCCATGCTCCACGCGGGATACCGGGTTGGCGGCGGGGACACCATCATCCTGGAATCCTGTGAGTACCGGGACAGCTTCCACTACTTCTTCCCCACCGTAGCGGTGATTTTGAACGTGGAGGCGGACCACTTAGACTACTTCCGGGACATCGCCCAGATCCGCCGGTCTTTCCGGCACTTCGCGGAACTGGTGCCGCCGGAGGGCTGCGTGGTGGCCAACGCCGCCAACGCCAACACCATGGAGGCCCTGGAGGGACTGGACCGCCGGATCTTTACCTTCGGTCCGGAGGGGGCGGACTGCGTGGCGGCCAACCGGACCGCCAATTCCGGCGCACCGGAGTTCGACATCCTCATCCACGACAAGCCCTACGCCCATGTGCGCCTGCGGGTCTACGGTGAGCACAACGTCATGAACGCCCTGGCGGCGGCCTCCGCGGCCTATGTGCTGGGCCTGCCCGGACAGGCGGTGGAACAGGGCCTGGACGCCTTTACCGGGGCGGGACGCCGCTTCCAGTACAAAGGCTCCTATCACGGGGCGGAAATCTATGACGACTACGCCCACCATCCCGACGAGCTTCACGCCCTGCTGGACTCCGTGCAGAACTTAGGCTATGAGCGGATTGTGGTGGCCTTCCAGCCCCACACCTATTCCCGGACCATCAAGCTCTTTGACCGCTTCGCGGAGGAACTGCGGCGGACAGACGCGGCGGTGCTGGCGGAGATCTACGCCGCCCGGGAGGAGAATACCTTCGGCATCTCGTCGGCGGACCTGTGCCGGGAGGTGCCGGGAGCGGTGTACTGCCCCACCTTGGAGGATACGGCCAACCGTCTCGCGGAGATGGCCCGGCCCGGGGATCTGATCCTCACCGTAGGCGCGGGGGACATCTACCGGGCGGGAGAGGCCCTGGCGGAAAGAGGAGAATAAACAGGAATGTACGTCTCACAGCTCTATCACAACACCCGCCCGGAGGGGGAACTGCTGCCCCAGGAGGCGGAGGCCTTCGCCCTGCTGGAAAGCTTAGGCATCGAATACGACCGGGTGTCCGGGGATCCGGCGGACGATATGGAAAAATGTGACGCCGTCAGCGCGGTGCTGGGGATTCCGGTGTGCAAGAACCTGTTTCTGTGCAACCGGCAGAAGAGCAAATTCTATCTTCTCTGTATGCCCCCCCACAAGCCCTTTAAGACCAAGGATTTGAGCCACCAGATCGGCTCCGCGCGGCTGTCCTTTGCCCCGGAGGAAAATCTCTGGGAACTGCTGCGCTGTACCCCCGGTTCCGCCACCCTCCTGGGCCTGCCCCACGACACGGAGGGCAAAGTCCAGCTGCTTATGGACCGGGAGGTCTATGAGGCGGAGTACATCAGCTGCCACCCCTGCATCTGCACCAGCAGCCTGAAACTCCGCACGGCGGATGTCCTGGAAAAGCTGCTGCCCCGGTGCGGCCACGCCCCTACGGTGGTGGACCTGTGAGGCGGACAGTATGCGGCTGTTGATCATCCGGCACGGGGACCCGGACTATGAACACGACACCCTGACGCCCCAGGGGGAGCGGGAGGCGGAACTGCTGGGGCAGGAACTGTCCCATACCCCCATTGACGCGGCCTACGTGTCCCCCCTGGGCCGGGCAAAGCGGACCGCACAGCTGGCCTTGGCTGGGCGGGACATTCCCTGTACGGAGTGCGCGTGGCTCCGGGAGTTCGATCCCCGGATCCCCCGGCCGGACCGGGAGGGGCTGTCCATCACCTGGGACTGGCTGCCTGAGCACTGGACGGCGGAACCGGATTTCCTCAGTGAGGACACCTGGCTCCGGCCCGAACCCATGGATGCGGGCCATGTGGCGGAGGCCTGTCAGGAGGTCTGCACCGGCCTGGACGTCCTGCTGGACCGCCACGGCTATCACCGGGAGGGGCAAATCTACCGGGCACAGCGTCCCAACCACGATACGATTGCCCTGTTCTGCCACTTTGGGGTGGAGAGCGTGGTGCTGGGGCATCTGCTCCACATCTCCCCCATGCTGCTCTGGCACGGGTTCTGTGCCCTTCCCACCTCTGTCACCACGGTGTACACGGAGGAGCGGCGGCAGGGGACCGCCTCCTTCCGGGTCAGCGAATACGGTGCCCTCCCCCACCTGCGCCGGGCAGGGGTGGAGCCGTCCTTCTCCGCCCGGTTCTGTGAGTGCTTCCACGATGACACCCGCCATGACTGAATCTGTTATACTCGCGCTCTTTAAGATTTGCCACTTTTTAGGCCACTGGCAAAGCAACTGATGGCAAATCTTATCGTTCATGAGTATAGATGATTTCCCGGTCAAAAGGGTGGCACTGACGTGAACCGTGTGGTATAATGGTTCGAGAGGACAAATAAGGAGAGCATAACGGGGGCGAAAACGATCTTCCGACGGAGTCAGGATAAGCAGATGACGATGAGTGACCGGCTGGTGTTTGCAAATGAGCAGACACGCAAGGCGGTGGATGCGTCACGCGCTAAACTTGTAGGGGATATTATCTACCCCAATGTAGATGAGGCGAGGTTTGCGGGACTGTACAGCGATAAGGTGTCCCGGCCAAATATCGAGATAGCGCAGTATGTGTCAGCGCTTGTAGTCAAGCGGATGTATAATCTGTCTGATGAGAATTTTATGGAGTTTCTGCGGTGTGGAGCGC
>CAJOHW010000026.1 GCA_905234565.1 uncultured Oscillibacter sp.
AGTCCCTCCAACGCCAGACGCCGGGCAGTTTCTGAGGCGTCAGCGCAGAGAAATGACACGTTTTGGATGTGGTTTCGTTTCGCGTTTTCCTCCGCGTCCTGGACAGCCCGGGGGACAATCTCCGCGCCTATTACCTGTCCCGCCTGTCCCGCCAGACACAGGGTGATGGTGCCAATGCCACAGTAGAGATCCAAGACTGTCTCCTGCCCGGAGAGGGCCGCAAATTCCAGAGCCAGGCTGTACAGGACCTCCGTCTGCTCCCGGTTCACCTGATAGAAGGAGGGGGCCGACAGTTTCCAGCGCAGGCCCCCCAGGGTATCTTCCAGCCAGGATTGGCCCCAAATCGTGCGGTAGCGTTCCCCAAGAATTACATTGTTCCGTGCGGTTTGGGTGTTCAGCAGAACGCCAATGGTTCCCGGCACAGCGGCCCGGACCATTCCCGCCAGTTCCGGCTCTTTGGGTACAGCTTTTCCGTTGGCCACGACGCAGCACAAACTCTCTCCAGCGCCGTTGGTCCGGACATAGACGTGGCGGATGAGCCCTTTGCCTGTGGACTCGTCATAGGCGGGGATGCCGTACCGCTTCATCCAGGCTTCCACGGTTTCCGCCGTGCGGTTGGCGGCCTCCGTTTGGATCCGGCAGTTCCGGACCGGCACCACCTGATGGCTGCCCGCCCGGTAAAATCCCACGGTGCCGTCCAAGCCCACGGGAAACTGGCTCTTGTTACGGTAGCCCAGAGGATGTGCCGCCCCGGCAATTCCCTCCACCTGAATCTCCGCTCCGCCGATGCGGGTCAAAGCGTCCTGTACCCGCTGGCGCTTTGCCCACAGTTCCTCCTCATAGGCCACATGGCGGTAGGCGCAGCCGCCGCAGAGGCCGTAATAGGGACAGTCCGGCTCCCGCCGCCGGGGAGAACTCTGAAGGACCTCCAGCAGTTCTCCCACGGCGGCAGTTTTCATCACTTTTGTGATTTGAAACCGGATCCCCTCTCCCCGGACGCCCCGGGGAACGAACACCACCGCGCCGTCCAGCCGCACCACACCCAGTCCCTCGCTGGTGTAGCCCTGGACCGTGGCCTCATAAATTTCACCCAGTTTCATCTCCGCCTCCCCCGGTCATGGGATCCTTGCGGCCAGTTCAAAGGCCAGCAGGGCGATTTTTTCTTTTTCGTCCAGTTTCGCGTGGCCCGCAAGGCTTCTGGGATCCCACTCAGCATAGTCCAGATTGTCCCCCGCGTAGAGGAACTGGAAAAACTCCACGCCCCGGAAATCGCACATGGCCTGCATGGCGGCGCACTCCATCTCCACGCAGACCGCGCCCATGGCCTTCCGGGCGGCGATTTTTTGGGGTGTCTCCCGGTAAAAGGCGTCGGTGGTCCAGGTGACGCCTTCCCGGTAAGCATAACCCCGTTCCCCGCAGATGGACTTGAAGAGGTCCGCGTACTGCCGGTTGACCTCGATGGTATCGGAGGCGGGGGCATAGTGGTAGCTGGTGCCCTCGTCCCGGATGGCCCGCCGGGGAATCACAATGCCGCAGTCCGCGATGCTCTGGTCCAGCACGCCGCAGTTGCCCAGCAGGAGGATCCGTTTCCCGCCAAAGGCCAGCACGTCCTCAAACGTGCCCACGCAGGCAGGGGCTCCCAGCCGGGCCTTCACAAAGGCGAAGGGTTTTCCCTGATACCACACCCGGTACACGGGCCAGATCCCGTCCACGTCATGGGTGGCGGCGATTTCCTCCCCGTCCAAATCATCCAGCAGCCGGTCAAAAAGCTGATGGGAAAAGACGGAGACAATGGTATCGGGAAATCCCTCAAGTTTCTGCCAGAACGCGGAGGGGTTGATCACGGCGGTTCTGGTTTCGTCGTATTCTTCCAATATCATGCTGCGTTCTCCCGGATATTTTTTCGTGTATTTTATGCGCAATCACAGACTTTGATTTCCGCCCCTTGCGGGGCGGAAAGCGAACCACACTGCGCGGATATTATCAGACGAATATTTCCTCTTACGTGTCCCACTTCTCCACCAGCTGGCGCAGCTGGTCGGCAAATTTGGCGATGGACTTGTTGTCCCGGCCCTTGGACCGCTTGATGGCCTCCATGAGGATCTGCCCCACAGACACCAGCCGCTCGTAAGCGGTGCTGGGCTTTCCGGCAGCCTTGACCTTCCGCTCCGGCAGATAGCCCGGGTGCAGAATCCGGTTTTCCACCAGGTCATAGATCTCCGTGTACTGGGCGGCGTGGGCGGGGATGCCCATGCCGTTCAGAGTCTGGGCAAAATAGGGGGCCACTTCCCGGTCCCCGTGGACCACAAAGACCTGGGCCGGGACCGGCTTCTGGAAATGTTCAATCCAGCCCAGCAGGTGATCCCGGTCCGCGTGAGAGGACAGGCCCTTGAAATTCACGATTTTCGCGTGGACGGCGATTTCCTCTCCGAAGAGCTTCACGCTCTTGGCCCCTTCCAGCAGGGATCGGCCCAGGGTTCCCTCTCCCTGATAGCCTACAAATACCACCGTACACTCCGAGCGCCACAGGTTGTGCTTCAGATGGTGCCGGATCCGGCCCGCGTCGCACATCCCGGAGGCGGAGATGATCACCTTGGGCAGGGGATCCACGTTCAGCTGCCGGGATTCCTCCACGCTCTCTGTCATGCGGAGGTTGGAGAAACTGAACATATGGGTGCCGTCCTTCACCAGTTTCATAGCGTCGTCGTCCAGATACCCGTGGAGGTCCCCGGTGAACAGGGCGGTGGCCCGGCGGGCCAGGGGGGAGTCGATGTAGACGGGGAAATCCGGATTGCTTTTCACCAGACGCTGGTCCTTGATCTCCCGGATAAAATACAGCAGTTCCTGGGTACGGCCCACGGCGAAAGAGGGAATCACCACGTTGCCGCCCCGGGCCATGGTCTCGTCGATGATCTTTGCCAGATCCTTGGCGTAATTCCAAACCTCCGTATGGTTCCGGTCCCCGTAGGTGGACTCCATCACCACGTAGTCCGCCCCCTGGATAAACACCGGATCCCGGATGATAGGCTGGTTGACGTTTCCGATGTCGCCGGAAAAGACGATGCGTTTCGTCACGTCGTTCTCCGTGATGTCCATGGCAATGAAAGCGGAGCCCAGAAGGTGTCCCGCATCCACGAACTCCACTTCCACCCCGTCGCACAGGTCGATGACCTGTCCGTATTCACAAGTGCTCATAAACTGGCGGACCTGGTAGGCGTCCTCCACGGTGTACAGCGGCTCCACCATGGCAGCGCCGGACCGTTCCCCCTTGCGGTTTTTCCACGTGGCGTCCTGTTCCTGAATGTAGGCGGAGTCTAAGAGCATGATGTCCAGCAGGTTGGCGGTCAGGCGGGTGGTCAGGATCTGGCCCTGGAACCCGTGCTTGATGAGCATGGGGATCCGTCCGGAGTGGTCGATGTGGGCGTGGGTCACCAGCACGTAGTCGATGGTGCTGGGGTCAAAGGGGAATTCCTCGTTGGAGACTTCATCCCGGCCCTGCTGCAAGCCGCAGTCGATGAGGATCCGCTTTCCGTTGGTTTCCAGGCAATGGCAGCTGCCGGTGACGCACTGGTCCGCGCCGTAAAACATCAGTTTCATGGGAAGTCCTCCTCTCTTGTTCTCTGGCCTGTGTCTGTGGTCTGCCGCGTGTCTCTGATGGCAATTTGGTTACTCTGGATCATTGTCATTATAACACATTTTTTCTAAAATTTCAAGGGAAATTTTTGTGCAAAACTTCCCCTCCCTGGACGCTTTGGCGTTTGTCAAAGATGTAACAAGTGTGACAATTTTATGACAATGTCTCTGAAACCATTGACAAGCTGTAAAAGAAAGAATAAACTTTTACTAAAATTTACATGGCGCGACACAGCGTGACACACAGCGATGGATTTCCGGCGTTTCCGACAGAACGGGAGGGTTCCAGCGATGTCAGGGGAAGAGATGCTTTGTATCCTCTTTTTCATCGCGCTTTTTTGTCTGGCGTACCAAGGTGTGAAAGCCTTGCTGACCGCATGGTGGAACAATGCCTCCATTGACGTGCTGAACGCGGACGGCAGTCTCAACGACAGGCGGGATCTTCACTGTCCTTCCGGAGATCACGTGTGGTTCGTTTGCTCCAATAACGCCGGAGAAGTGATCAGCTGTGAGCGTGTGGAACCCAACAAAGACGGGAACGCCATTGTAAAATATGCCGAAGGTATCCACATTCACAAATTTGTCACCTCAAGGAAGCCGCCCTTTGCTCCCCGCCTCTTTCCTCCCCGCGAAATCCATTGAACGCCGATCCATATCAATCAGGAGGCTGACCGTTCATCGGTCAGCCTCCTGTTCGGTTTATTCCGTTTTCGTCTCCTGCTTTTCCTCTTTCGCCGCTTTTTTCATCTGGAACAGCGGTCCCGCCGCCTTTTGACCCTTCCGTCTGCGGTACAGGGCCACACACCCGGCCACGATGCCCGCCAAGAGCAACAGCCACAGCCAGCCGTAAGCCAGAGCCACCGTCAGATCTTCCAGCCAGCCCCCAAAGTCCCGCAGGCCGTCCCCAAAGGCGGACCCTAACCGGCTGGCGTAGCTGTCCGGTGTGGGCTCCACGTTGGACAGGCGGTACACCTCCTGAAGGGAGATGGAAATGGTGGCGTAATCCACCAGGTTGTCATAGTGCCGCAGAGTGCCGGACAGCTCGTCGATCTCCTGCTCCGTCTCGGAAATGGCGCTCTCAATGGTGATGATGTCCTCCATGGCCTCCGCCTGTTCCAGCAGGGCCTGGAGCCGGGTGAGCTTGATCTGCTGGGTTTTCAGCCGTCCCTGGGTGTCATAGTAGAACTCGCTTACATCTTCCTGGCTGGCGTGACGCCACGTCTCGTGGCACAACTCCCCCGCCTGGTCCAGGAACGGCTGGAAGTGCTTCTCCGGCACCCGCACCGTGTAATTCGCCCACCGGGACCCGCCCCCCCGGTCCCCATAGGTGCTGTCGGAGAAATAGCCCTCCATGCGCTCCACCAGATCCGCCAAGGCATCGGCGGACTGCTCAAACTCCGTGGTCTCCAGTTCCAGGTCTGCGCTGCGGATGATCTTCGCCGTCTGCTCCGTCCCGCCGCTGGCTTTGCTGTCGGACGCCGCGGCGGTCCGGGACGGGCTGGAGCTGACCCCCGCCAGTTCCTCCGGCTCGTACCACTCCGCCGCCTCATACGCTTCGTCATACGCGCTGTTATACGCCCCGCCGCCGTTGCTTCCGCCGGAACTGCCGCATGAGGCCAGCAGCAGCGCCGCCAGCGCTGCTGCCGCTATGGCGGAAAGCCGCTTCTTTTTCATCGCCTGTCCTCCTTTTCTGTTTCCGGGCCTGCGCCCGGACCCCGCCCCGCTCTTCCACGGCGGGGCCTCTGTATCCTCAGACGGATGGAACCGGGAAAAGGTTCCCGGGAAAGGGAGAGGGATCAGGTTTCTTTCGCCGTGAAGTAGCCGGGGTTGGACGTGCCGCCGTCAATGTGGGCGTAATCTTTGTTAGGGTGGTCATCGGAATACCGGGTGCCGCTGCCGCCGACCAGAGAGGTACAATTAGCGAACATGTCATCAGATATCAGCATAGGTTCTTCACCATAATCGGGGTTGCCTTCAGAATAAATGTCTGGTATGTGGCTCACGTTGAACTTGTCTGAGGCGTAAATCGTTTTCAGTTTTCCGCACCACATGAACGCCATACCCACCATCTCTACATTACTGGTATCGAAACTGCTGAGATCCAGCCAGATCAAATTTTCGCACCCATTGAACATGGAAACCATATATCTCACTTTTTTGGTATCGAAGCTGCTAAGATCCAGATACGTCAGCTGCCCGCATCCGCTAAACATCATGGTCATATCTGTGGCGCGGCTGGTGTCAAGATTTTCTATATGCGCGATTTCCTTTAGATTTGCGCATCCACAAAACCACAGATGAACGTCTCGCGGCCGAATTTTCTCAAGGAAGTCCACTTTCTTGATATTCTCCGCCTCATCTCGCCACGAAACACGGTAATTTGAGCCTCCATATTCGTCAATGTATCTCAGGTTTGCCGCGTCGTAGGTGGCTTTGAGGGTTTTCGTAGTATCCGGCGAATTGGTGTTCTGGAATGTCATAGTCCCGTCGTCATAGAGGAAAGCGTAGATGGGATCCTGGGGGGCATGTGGATTGTAGACGCTTCCCCAGTCATCCGTGTTGTCCCAATCTTCCCAGTCCTCCCAATATTCCCATTCCCTCAGGGCCGTGGGCGTAAACTGGAAGATGAATTTCAGCTTCATGCTCTCCTTCCCGGTCCAGGCATTCTTTCCCGACGGGGTGTTGGCGTCCCCAAAGATCCGGAAACCGGTGTAAAGGGGAATTTCGCCGGCTACGCCAAGAATTCCTTCTTCTCCAAAGAACATCGTCTCCACAGTTTTCCCCGGCATAACCGGATAGGTTTGATAGTACTTCTGGGCATCAGCATAGGAGGTCTGGTCCGGGATCTCCCTCTTGATCTCGTTGTCCGCGTCGAACACCACATAGCAGGAGGCGGTCCGCTTTTCCTCCCCGGAGAGATCCGTCCCCGGTGCCACCAGGGTAAACTTGCTGGCCGTGGCCTTCACCTGCACCGAGGCGTGCAGGGGCACATCGGACTGGTTGGTGATGTAAAACGTGTCGCTGAACACGCCCAAGCTGGACTGCAGGGTCTTTCCGTTGGCGGAGTAGTCTAAGCTGAGACGGTAGGGGTTGATGGTGGTCTTGCCCGCTTTCGCGCCGGGGATGGTGACTTTGATGGTGGCGTTTTGGAACTGGCTCCCAATGATGAAGCCGGAGGCTTTCTTGGTCCACGCCTGATCGGTTTTCGCCGCGCTGACCGCCTCCTCCGTGATTCTTTCCTCCACCACGTCCCGTTCCTCTGCGTCCCGTTCCTCCGCCTCCGGCTGTAAGGCAAAGGCTCCCTGTACAAGGGACACCGCCATTGCTATGGCCGCCAGTCCGGACAGCCACCGCCGTTTCCGTTGGTTCATAGTCCTTCTCCTTTCTGTGATTCCGCTGAGGTTCGCACGCAGGTATGACAGATCTATACTATATGTCGGCCCGCTGTCTGGAAAAATTTAGAGGCAGCGAAAAATTCTTCTCCCTTACCTCCGAAGCATCTTCAGGGCCAGACGCGCTTCCCGGCGGCGCAGGCCCCGGCCCTCCGGGATGGGAATCCAGTGTTTCCGGGCCTCCGGGCCAAGGGCAAAGCAGTCGTGATCGTCCAGGACCACATAGCGCCCGCAGGGGTGCAGGGACAGCCACGCCTCAATCTCCTCCCCCTTGTCCGCGCTGGGGAGCCGGGGAGCCGCGTCCACAATGGGGGTGCCGTTGCGCTCCAGGCTCCGGTACAGGTTGCCGATAAAGGCCTTACACAGAGGATCGTCCACCTCCAAGGCGTCCCGCCAGGAGGAACACAGCACAATCTCCGCCCCCGTCCGCCGGATCAGCCGCCGCAGCCAAAACAGGGCGATGGGGTCAAAGATCTGCCCTTCCAGGGGAAGCCGCAGCCATTCCGACAGCCGGGTGCTCAGATAGGTGCAGACCACTCCATCGATATCCAAAAACACCGCGTCCATGGCGGCAGCCTCCTTTCCAGTCCGGCAAGCGCTTTCCATGAGAAAATTGTAGCATTCCGGCGTTCCCCCTGTCAAGCCGGACGCCTCTCAAAAACTCTCAAAACGCGCAAAAGCCTATTGCAAAAAGGAGGCAAATGGCCTATAATAGGGGAACAATCACGGCGTGTATGGGCAAAAACGAACAAATCGAACAGGGAGGCAGGGATCATGAACAAGTACAGCATCGGCCTCTATGAAAAGGCCATGCCCGATCACCTGGACTGGAAGCAGAAACTTACCTGCGCAAAGTCCTTGGGGTATGACTTCGTAGAGATCAGCGTGGACGAAAAGGACGCGAAACTGGCCCGGCTGGACTGGTCGGCCCAGGAGCGGCTGGAACTGGTCCAGCTCATGAAGGAGACGGGAATCCCCGTGCGGAGTATGTGCCTGTCCGGACACCGGAAATACCCCTTCGGTTCTGCGGATCCGGCGGTACGGGCCAGAAGCATGGAGATCATGGAGAAGGCCATCCAGTTGGCGGACGATCTGGGCGTACGGATCATCCAGCTGGCGGGGTACGATGTGTACTATGAGGAGAGTTCCGCCGAGAGCAAGCGCCTGTTCCTGGAAAACCTGAAAAAGGCCGCGGAAATGGCGGCGGTGAAGGGCGTGGTCCTGGGCTTTGAGACCATGGAGACAGAGTTCATGAACACCGTGTGGAAGTCCATGTTCTATGTCAACGCCGTAGGCAGTCCCTATCTGGGAGTCTATCCCGACGTGGGAAACCTGACCAACGCCGCCGTCACGTATAAGAGCAGTATGCTGGACGATCTGGCCTCCGGCGCGGGGCATATCGTGGCCGTGCACCTAAAAGAGACGGTGCCGGGAGTGTTCCGGGAAGTACCTTTCTGCACAGGACACGTGGACTTCCCCGCCGCCATCCGGAAGGCCTGGGACCTGGGCATCCGCCGCTTCGTCACGGAGATGTGGTACGTGGGCCAGGACACCTGGGAGGAGGATATCCGCTTCGCCTGTTCCCATATGCGGGAGATTCTGGACAAACAGGGGTAAAAAGCCACAGGTTTGCTTTTGAGGAAACGTTCTAAAGAAACGAATAGAACGCGCTAAAAAAGCGCTGCCGGAGAAGATTTGCCCCGGTTGCCGAGCCTGTCCCCTTACGTTTTGAGAAAACTGATAGAACGCGCTAAAAAAGGAGGAATTCTGTCATGCTGGAAGCGCTGAAACAGAAGGTCTATGAGGCCAACATGGAGCTGCCCCGCCGGAACCTGGTGACTTACACCTGGGGCAACGTCAGCGGCATCGACCGGGAGAAGGGGTTGTTCGTCATCAAACCCTCCGGCGTGGAGTACGACGAGCTCAAGCCCTCCGACCTGGTGGTCATGGACCTGAAAGGCAATCAGGTGGAGGGGGATCTGAACCCGTCCTCTGACACGAAAACCCATCTGGTGCTCTACAACGCCTTCCCCCAGATTGGCGGCATCGTCCATACCCACAGCCCCTACGCCGTGGGCTGGGCCCAGGCCGGAGAGGATATCCCCGCCTACGGCACCACCCATGCCGATTACTTCTACGGCCCCATCCCCTGCGCCCGGCACCTGACCCAGGAGGAGCTTGACGAGGACTATGAGCTGAATACCGGAAAGATCATCGTGGAGACCTTCAAGGCCCGGGGCATCGACCCGGTGGCGGTTCCGGCGGTGATCTGCCACAGCCACGGTCCCTTCACCTGGGGCAAGGACGCCGCCCAGGCGGTGTACCACGCGGTGGTGCTGGAAGAAGTGGCGAAAATGGCCATCTTCACCCGTCAGGTGAAGGCCGCCGCTGCTCCCGCCCCCCAGCGCATCCAGGACAAGCACTACTCCCGCAAACATGGCCCCAACGCCTATTACGGGCAGAAGAAGTAATCCCTATCTTTCTTTTCAAAAGACGAAAGGAGCAAGTTTCATGACGCCTGCTGAAAACAAGGAACTGCGGCTTGCCGCCGTGAAGGTACGGGAGGGCATCCTCACCAGTACCCACGGGGCCAAGGCCGGACACCCCGGCGGCAGCCTGTCCGCCGCGGATCTCTTCACCTACCTCTACTGCAAGGAACTGCGCATCGACCCCAAGAACCCCAGGGATCCCAAGCGGGACCGGTTCGTCCTCTCCAAGGGCCACACTGCCCCGGGCCTGTACAGTGCCCTGGCCCTGCGGGGCTTCTTCCCCGAGGCCGACCTCCCCACCCTGCGGCATATCGACTCCTATCTCCAGGGCCACCCCAACATGAACACTGTCCCCGGCGTGGATATGTCCACCGGCTCTTTGGGCCAGGGCATCTCCGCCGCCGCCGGCATGGCAAAGGGCGCGAAATTCCTCAAGGAGGATGTCAACGTCTACTGCCTCCTGGGCGACGGGGAACTGGCGGAGGGCCAGGTGTGGGAGGCCACCCTGTTCGCCGCCCACTACAAGCTGGATAACCTGTGCCTCATCGCGGACCTGAACGGTTTGCAGATCGACGGCCGCACGGCGGATGTCATGAATACCGCCCCCGTAGACGCCAAGTTCGCCGCTTTCGGCTGCGATGTGGTGCAGATCGACGGCCATGACTTCAACGCCA
This sequence comes from uncultured Oscillibacter sp., assembly GCA_905234565.1. Classification (GTDB taxonomy): domain Bacteria; phylum Bacillota; class Clostridia; order Oscillospirales; family Oscillospiraceae; genus Oscillibacter. The sequence goes on from CAJOHW010000026.1 coordinate 10,189, forward strand.
TTGCCGCGGCCTTTGAGAAATTCCACGCCAACAAGGGCTCCGGCAAGCCCACCGCCATTTTGATGAAAACCACCAAGGGCAAGGGCGTGTCCTTTATGGAGGACAAGGCGTCCTGGCACGGCGTGGCCCCCAACGACGAACAGTACGCCCAGGGTATGGCGGAACTGGCGGCGGCCCGTGCGGCCATTGAGAAGGAGGCGTAAACCATGGGGAAGAATATCGCAACCCGGGAGAGCTACGGCAACGCCCTGAAAGAACTGGGGGCGGAAAAGGCCAATCTGGTGGTGCTGGACGCGGACCTGGCCGGAGCCACGAAAACCGGCGTGTTCCAGAAGGCCTATCCGGAGCGCCATTTTGACTGCGGCATCCAGGAGTGCAACATGATCGGCGTGGCGGCGGGACTGGCCACCATGGGCCTGGTGCCCTTCGCCTCCACCTTCGCCATGTTCGCCGCCGGACGGGCCTTTGAACAGGTCCGCAATACCATCGGCTATCCCCACCTGAACGTGAAGATCGGCGCCACCCACGGCGGCATCTCCGTGGGCGAGGACGGCGCGTCCCACCAGTGCTGTGAGGACTTCGCCCTCATGCGGACCATCCCCGGCATGACGGTCATGTGCCCCGCCGACGACGTGGAGGCCCGGGCCATGGTCCGGGCGGCCTATGAGATGGAAGGCCCCGTCTATATGCGCTTTGGCCGGTCCGCCGCCCCGGTGTTCCATGAGGAGGGCTACGGCTTCCAGATCGGCAAGGGCGAAGTGCTGAAAGACGGCAAAGATGCAGCTATCATCGCCAACGGTCTGCTGGTGGCGGAGGCCCTGGAAGCCGCCAAGGCGTTGGAAGAAGCGGGCATCTCCGCCCGGGTCATCAATATGGCCACCATCAAGCCCCTGGACACGGACCTGGTGCTGAAAGCCGCCAGGGAGTGCGGAAAGATCGTCACGGCGGAGGAACACAGCGTCATCGGCGGACTGGGCGAAGCGGTGTGCGGCGCGGTGGCGGAGAGCTGCCCCGTGCCGGTGAAGCGCGTGGGCGTCCAGGACGTGTTCGGACACTCCGGCCCGGCGGCGGCGCTGATGAAGCAGTTCGGCCTCAGCGCGGAGAAGATCGTGGAAGCGGCGAAAGCCCTGTGCGGGAAATAGTCGCAGGAACTAAGCGCAAATGGTATCATGATCCGTCTCACCTGTCCCCCAGGGGGCAGGTGAGACGTTTTTTCGGGAGCGGCTGGCTTTCGCGAGCAGGCTGCCCGGGATAGCACCGGAACCTGGGAGCTTTTCTGAAAGGGAAACGGAGCGATCCGGATCCGGCCTTGACAGGGGCTTTTCCGTCTGGTATAATGCCGGGAAGGAGGCGTTGTATAGAAAAGCGCGGTTCCCATGGGAACGGAGAGTCTTTTCAAAGCATATGTTACGGACCGCCCCAGACCGGGGAGAAAGGCCATACGGACAGCCGGGTCCACTGCCGCTTGGCGGAGTTCCTCCGCCTTATTGATTGAGTTGAGAGCTCAAATTTTATAAGTTGGTTACTTTATATACCCGTGGCGGCCCCTGGGCTGCCAGCCCGCAGTCCCCGGACGAACTCCGGTACAGCTGCGGCGGCACGGGTATCACAACCGAAATGCGTGCCATGCGCAGACTTGTGAAACGGTCAATAAAGAGTAGTAAAAGTATCATGATGCTATATAGACTCTGCCATCACCCGAATCTCTCTTATCAGGAATCCCAGGCGCGCCGCTCCCTGTTATCCGGGGCGGTTGCGGGCCTGTCTTGTGATGTTGCGGGCTGTTTCATAAGGGCGCAAGCCGTGAAAACGGCTTGCTTTTGTTTTATCCCGGCAGTCTCAAAACAACGGAAAAAGAGAGGTGGGAGGAGCCATGGGAACGGAGAAACAGAGGCTGGATCAGCGCCGCGCCCCGGTGTATGAGGCGCTGGAGACCTTCCGGCAGATGCGGGTGGTGCCCTTTGACGTGCCGGGCCACAAGCGGGGCCGGGGCAATCCGGAACTGGCGGAGTTTCTGGGGGAGCGGTGCGTGGGCGTGGACGTGAACAGCATGAAGCCCCTGGATAACCTGTGCCACCCCATCTCCGTCATCCGGGAGGCGGAGGACCTGGCGGCGGAGGCCTTCGGTGCCGCCCATGCCTTCTTGATGGTGGGAGGCACCACCAGTTCCGTCCAGAGCATGGTGCTGTCCGCCTGCAAGGGCGGGGACGAGATCATCCTGCCCCGGAACGTCCACCGCAGCGTGATTAACGCCTTAGTGCTGTGCGGTGCCATTCCGGTGTATGTGGCCCCGGAGGTGGAGGACCGATTGGGGATCTCCCTGGGAATGCGCCGGGAACAGGTGGCAAAGGCCATCGGGAAACATCCCAATGCCGTAGCGGTGCTGGTGAACAACCCCACCTATTACGGCATCTGCGGGGATCTGCGCTCCATCGTCCAAATGGCCCACGGGGCGGGTATGCTGTGTCTGGCCGACGAGGCCCACGGCACCCACTTCTATTTCGGAGAGGGTCTGCCCCTGTCCGCCATGGCGGCGGGGGCGGATATGGCGGCGGTGTCCATGCACAAAAGCGGCGGCAGTCTCACCCAGTCCAGTCTGCTTTTAACCGGTCCCGCCATGCCCGCGGGTTACGTGCGACAGATCATCAACCTGACCCAGACCACCTCCGGCAGTTATCTCCTCATGTCCAGCTTGGACATCAGCCGCCGGAACCTGAGCCTTCGGGGACGGTCCATCTTCCGGGAAGTGGTCCACATGGCGGAGTACGCCCGGGAGGAGATCAACCAGATCGGCGGCTATTACGCCTTCGGCAAAGAGCTGATTGACGGCAACGCCATTTTCGACTTCGATGCCACCAAGCTCAGCGTTCACACCCGGGCCATTGGCCTTGCGGGCATCGAGGTCTATGACCTGCTCCGGGACGAGTACGACATCCAAATCGAGTTCGGGGACATCGGCAATATTTTAGCCTATCTCTCCATGGGGGACCGTCCCCAGGAACTGGAACGGCTGGTCAGCGCGCTGGCGGAGATCCGGCGGCGGTACCAGCGCTCCAGCGCGGGGCTTTTGAGCCAGGAGTATCTGGATCCGGAGGTGGTGTCCAGCCCCCAGGAGGCCTTCTACGCCCCGAAACGGTCCATCCCCCTGCGCCAGAGCGCCGGACAGGTCAGCAGTGAGTTCATCATGTGCTATCCCCCGGGGATCCCCATTCTGGCCCCGGGAGAGCGGATCACCCAGGATATCTTAGACTATATCGAGTACGCCCGGGAGAAGGGCTGTTCCCTGACCGGGCCGGAGGATCCGGAGATCCGGAACATCAACGTCCTGACAGGCGGCGGAACGGAGGGAAAGGGCCATGGAACTTTGGTTTAGCGAGTACCACGCGCCGGATGTGAAACACAGCATCCGGGTCCGGCGGCACCTGTACTCCGAGCGCAGCGCCTACCAGCAGATCGACATCTTCGAGACGCCGGAGTTCGGACGGGTCCTGGCCCTGGACGGCAACGTCATGCTGACGGAGCGGGACGAGTTCATCTATGACGAGATGATGACCCATGTGCCCATGGCGGTCCACCCCCACATCAAAGACGTGCTGGTCATCGGGGCGGGGGACGGCGGCGTGGTCCGGGAGCTGGCCCGGTACGACCGGATTGAGCGCATCGATCTGGTGGAGATGGATCCCATGGTCTTGGAGGCCTGCCGGAAGTACCTGCCGGAAAACGCCTCCCGTTTAGACGACAGCCGGGTCCATATCCGCTTTGAAAACGGCCTGCGGTTCATCCGCAAGTGCCAGGACGCCTATGACTTGGTCATCGTGGACTCCAACGATCCCTTCGGGCCGTCGGAGGGCCTGTTTACCCGGGAGTTCTATGGCAGCTGCTGCAACGCCCTGCGGTCCGACGGCATTATGGTGAATCAGCAGGGCAGTCCCTTCTACCGCCACGACGCGGAGGCCATGAAGCGCAGCCACCAGCGCATTGCCAGCACCTTCCCCATCTGCCGGGTGTATCAGGCCCACATCCCCACCTACGCCGCCGGATACTGGCTCTTTGGCTTTGCCAGCATGAAGTACCATCCCATTGACGATTTAGACCCGGAGGCCTGGCGGGCCCTGGGGTTAAAGACGAAATACTATACCACGCGGCTGCACGTCGGTTCCTTTTACCTGCCGGCGTTTTTGGAGGATATGCTCCGGGAGGTGGAATATGCTGGGGAAAAACGTGGAGACTTTTCTGGGCTGTGAGAGCGGCTGGCAGGAAGCGGACATCGTGCTCTACGGGGCCCCCTTCGACTCCACCACCAGTTACCGGCCCGGTTCCCGGTTCGGCCCCTCCGCCATCCGGCACGAGAGCTTCGGCATCGAGACGTACAGCCCCTATCAGGATGCGGATCTGACGGAGCGGCGGGTGTTTGACAGCGGGGATCTGGAACTGTGCTTCGGCTCCCCGGAAAAGGCCTTGGAGGACATCGAAACCCGGGCGGCGGAGATCCTAAGCGGCGGGAAACTGCCCCTTCTCCTCGGCGGAGAACATCTGGTGACCCTGGGGGCGGTCCGGGCGGCGGTGAAGCGGTACCCGGATCTGCGGATTCTGCACTTCGACGCCCACGCGGATCTCCGGCGGGACTATTTGGGGGCGGAATTGAGCCACGCCTGTGTTCTGCGCCGTTGCTGGGAACTGGTGGGGGACCACCGGATTCACCAGTTCTGCATCCGCAGCGGGGACCGGGAGGAGTTCCGCTTCGCCCGGGCACACACGGACCTGCACCCCTTCGGTTTCGACGGCTTGGAATCGGTGTGCAAATCTTTGGCGGACAGCGGCGCGCCCGTGTATCTCACCATCGACCTGGACTGCCTGGACCCGTCGGTCCTTCCGGGCACCGGGACGCCGGAGGCGGGAGGCGTCACGTTTCTTCAGCTATTGGCCGCCCTCCGGACCGCCTGTAAAACCCGGATCGTCGGCGCGGATGTGAACGAGCTGGCCCCTATGCTGGACCACAGCGGCATTTCCACCGCCGCCGCCTGCAAGATCGTGCGGGAACTGATTCTGGCCCTGCCTTGCAGGGGCGTTTCACAAAAATAACCGTAAAAAAACTACAAGATAGCACAACTCGTAAAGAAAAGGAGGAGACAAAATGAGCAGGGTACTGGTGATTGGGTGCGGCGGCGTGGCCTCCGTGGCCATTCAGAAATGCTGTCAGGCGGGGGGCGTGTTTACGGATCTGTGCATCGCCAGCCGCACGAAAGCCAAATGCGACGCCTTGGCCGGCCTTCTCATGGACCGGACCCCCGTGCGCATCAGCACCGCCCGGGTGGATGCCGACGACGTGGAACAGGTGAAAAGCCTCATCGATCACTACCAGCCCAAACTGGTCATGAACATCGCCCTGCCCTATCAGGACCTGACAATTATGGAGGCGTGCCTGGCCTGCGGCGTCAACTATATGGACACCGCCAACTATGAGCCGGAGAACACCGAGGACCCGGGCTGGCGGGCCATCTATGAAAAACGCCGGAAAGAGGCGGGCTTCTCCGCCTACTTCGATTACAGCTGGCAGTGGGCCTATCATGAGCGCTTTGAAAAGGCGGGACTGACCGCCCTCCTGGGCTGCGGCTTTGACCCCGGCGTCACCCAGGCCTACTGCGCCTATGCCCTGAAGCATGAGTTCGACACCATCGACACCATCGACATCCTGGACTGCAACGGCGGGGACCACGGCTATCCCTTCGCCACCAACTTCAATCCGGAGGTGAACCTGCGGGAGGTGTCCGCCCCGGGCAGCTACTGGGAGGACGGACACTGGGTGGAAGTGCCTCCCATGAGCATCCACCGGACCTATGACTTTGAGGACGTAGGCGTCAAGGATATGTACCTGCTGCACCATGAGGAGATCGAGTCCCTGGTGCGGCACATTCCCGGGATCAAACGGATCCGGTTCTTTATGACCTTCGGGGACAGCTATCTCAACCACATGAAGTGCCTGGAGAACGTGGGAATGCTGTCCACGAAACCCGTGATCTATGAGGGCCGGGAAGTGGTGCCCATCCAGTTCCTGAAAGCCCTGCTGCCCGATCCCGCCAGTCTTGGCCCCCGGACCCACGGCAAAACCAACATCGGCTGTATCTTTACCGGAAAGAAGGACGGCAAAGAGAAACGGTACTATCTCTACAACGTCTGCGACCACCAGGAGGCCTACCGGGAAGTGGGCAGCCAGGCCATCAGCTACACCACCGGCGTCCCCGCCATGTGCGGCGCGCTGATGGTCCTCAGCGGCAAGTGGAACGCCGTGGGCGTCCACACCGTGGAGGAGTTCGACCCGGATCCCTTCATGGACGCCCTGACCACCTACGGCCTGCCCTGGCGGGAGAGCCGGGATCCGGTGCTGGTGGAGTGAGGGGCACCGTGAACGGAAACGATCGGCGTCCCCCCTTTGCCGCCCTGGGGGATGCCCCGCCGGAGGCCCTGTTCGCCGCCCTGCCCACTCCCTGCTATATTTTAGACGAGGGGCAACTGTGCCGCAACGGGGAGAGCCTCCGAAAAGTATCGGACCGGACGGGATGCAAAATCCTCCTGGCCCAGAAAGCCTTCTCCAATTTTAACCTGTACCCCCTGCTCTCGCCCTATCTCTCCGGGACGGAGGCCAGCGGCCTCTACGAGGCCCGGCTGGGGGCGGAGGAACTGCCGGGAAAAGAGGTCCACGTGTACAAGGCGGCCTATACGCCGGAGGAGGCGGAGGCGGTCCTGCCCTATGTGAGCCATATGGTGTTCAACTCCCCGGCCCAGCTGAGGGCGTACGGACCCCTGGCAAAGGCGGCGGGAAAGGAAGTGGGCCTTCGGATCAATCCGGAGCGCTCCACCCAGGAGGGCCACGCCCTTTATGACCCCTGTGCCCCCGGCAGCCGCTTAGGGGTCACCCGCGCCCAGTGGGACAGGGAGATGACGCCGGAACTGCGCTCCCTCTTAGACGGCCTCCATTTCCACACCCTGTGCGAACAGGACGCCGACGCCCTGGCCGCCACCCTGTCGGCGGTAGGTGAGAAATTCGGAGACGTGCTGCCCGGTATGAAATGGCTGAACTTCGGCGGCGGACACCACATCACCCGTCCGGGATACGATCTTCCCCGGCTGGAACGGTGCATCCGCTACGCGGAGGACCGCTGGGGAGTAGAGGTCTATTTGGAACCGGGGGAGGCTGTGGCCCTGAACGCCGGATTCTTAGCCGCCCGGGTGCTGGACATCGTGCGGAACGGGGACACCCGCACCGCCATTTTAGACGCCAGCGCCGCCTGTCATATGCCGGATGTGCTGGAAATGCCCTATACCCCGCCCCTGTACGGCACAGTGGAAAAGGGAGAGTATTGGTACCGTCTGGGAGGGCCCACCTGTCTGGCCGGGGACATCCTCGGGGACTACCGCTTTCCGGAGCCTCTGCGTACCGGGGATCTGCTGATCTTCGGGGATATGGCGATTTACACCACCTGCAAGAACAACACCTTCAACGGAATGCCCCTGCCGCCGATCTACGTCCGGCGGCGGGACGGCAGTCTGGAACTGCTGGCGGAATTCGGCTATGAGGATTTCAAGGGCAGGCTCGGAAAATAAGCGAAAAATAACAAGAGGGCAGTCCCGCCGGGACTGCCCTCTTTAGGTCAGATGGGAATCGCCTGTTTGTTTCCCTTTGTAATGCGAAAAATCCGGACCAGGGGATAGACGCTGAAACAAGCCATCAGGCTGAATACCCCCGGAAGGCTGATGATCCGCAGGCGGAGGAACCAACGGATTAGAAAACCGGCAGACCAGTCCGGCGGCGCGGCGTCCGTGGCCCCGGGCCACAGTTCCGGGAACGCGGTGGGATTGGGAAAGAGCCAGCGGATCACCCGGTCGCAGTTCTCCCAAATGATGTAGGGGCTGTCTAAAAGCCACAGGCACAGGGCCAGAAAACCCGTAAAAAGGATGCCATACAGGAAAGCCCGCCGGGGAATCGCCCGGGGCATGGGATCCCGCAGGGCGTACCAAACGGCACCCAAGAAGCAGACGGGTACAGGAAACAGGTCCGTGATCCCCACTGTGGGCAGAAAATGGAGCATATCCAAAATGTCAAAGAGATAGAGCATCCCGGCTGTGAGGATCCACAGGCGGAACAGCCGGAGAACTGCCCAGCCAGACAACAGCGGTTCCGCCGGAAGTTCCGGAAGCGCCTCCACCCGTTTTGCCCGCAGGACTTCCAGATCTGTGATCCCCAGGGCGTCGGCGATGCTGTCGAACTTCGCCACGTCCGGCAGGCACACGCCCCGCTCCCATTTGCTCACCGCTTTGTCCGACACCCCCAACTTTTCCGCCAAGTCTTTTTGCGTCATCCCTTTGGCTTTGCGTTCGGCAGCCAGGAACACGCCGAATTCCGTTGGATCCATAGCCCCTCCTCCTTACGGGTTTTGATGCTTCCAGTATAGGAACGGCAGAGGGAAAGTCAAGAAACCTGTGGTAGAATCCCTTGTTTTCTCAGTGAAACACGGAGCGTGGGAGGTCACTCCGCGAAATTCCAGGCGGTTTCCAGAGCCAGGGTCATCATGTCGTGGAAGGACTCCTGCCGCTCCTGGGCCGGGAGGCTCTCCCCGGTGAACACGTGGTCCGACACCGTGAGAATCGCCAGGGCCTGTTTGTGCAGATGCTGGGCGGTCCAGTACAGTCCGGCGGCCTCCATCTCCAAGCCTAAGATCCCGAAACGGCGGTACTGTTCCTTCGCCTCGGCGTTGTCGCTGTAAAACACGTCGGCGGAAAAGACCTGGCCCACCTCTGTGGGGATGTGCAGGGCTTCCGCCGTCTCCGCCGCCTTGCGCAGCAGGGGCCAGGACGCGGCGGCGGACAAAAAGCCCGGAAAACGGTACTGGTCCACATAGTGGGAGTCCGTGGAGGCGGACATGGCCAGAATCACGTCCCGCAGACGGGTCTCCTCCGCGATACCTCCGGCGGAGCCGATGCGGAAAATGGACTCCACGCCGTAGAACTGGTAGAGCTCATAGGCGTACAGGCAGATGGAGGGGATGCCCATGCCGTGGCCCATGACGGACAGGCGGCGGCCCTTGTAGGTGCCCGTGAAGCCCAGCATATTCCGCACCGTGTTGAAGCAGACCGGGTTTTCCAGATAGTGTTCCGCTACGTACTGTGCCCGCAGGGGATCGCCGGGCATGAGGACCGCTTTCGCAATGTCGCCGGCTTTCGCTCCGTTGTGGGGAGTGGGTGTGGCTGCCATAGACGGACGCTCCTTTCTCAAGTAAAAGAAGATCAAATGGTAGCTCTATGATACCGCTTTCCCGGGGAGAAGTCAACGGGAAAGCGGATCCATGCCTTTTGCTTTCACGGGTGCCGGTGTAGGACTTCAGCGTTTTGACGAAACTTACAGGCACAGCATCTTGAAATGAAACCGCTTATGTGGTATAGTTGATAAAAGCATAGACAGATGAATCGGAATTGATATGGAGGATATCTCATATGAAAAAGATATTAAAAATTAGCGGGATCATTTTGCTGATTGTTATCGTTCTCTGCTTTATTTTACTGAAACGCCTTGCCAGCAAACCCGCCGCGCCAACGGATTACCAGCAAATAATCCGGACTGGCGGCGATATTGAAAAAAAGTACATGGGAAACGGTCCTTATGAGGTATCCTCCCGTGAGGACAATGTGCTGCAGGTATTCCAAAAGTTTATCGTCTACTATCCTTCCACGCTTGAACGGAGCGACAGCAAGTATCCCGTCATCGTTCTGTGCAACGGAAGCGGAACGCCGTTGTCTAAATATCCCGCTGTTGCAAACCATTACGCTTCGTGGGGATTTATCGTCATTGGCACGGAAGAACAGTTTTCATGGAATGCGTTTGGCGCGGAAATGTCTTTACGCTATTTGGAGCGTATGAATGAAAACGAGAGGATTGGAGATTCCGCCAATCCTTTTTATCAGAAGGTGGACTTCAACAATGTCGGCGTTGTCGGACACTCACAGGGCGGAGTGGGCGTCATAAACGCTGTCACGAATACACCCCACAAAGACGTTTATAAAGCCGCTGTTTCCCTGTCTCCCTCAAACAAGGAGATGGCTCATAACCTGTTCTGGGACTATGACGCCTCTTTAATTCAAATCCCCATTATGTTTGTTTCCGGAGAGGGCGGCGGAGACGATTGGGTAGTAACCGGAGAGCAGCTTCAGTCAATTTACAATGATGTCGCTTCCAACAAAATCATGGCGAGACGGTTAAATACCGCTCATGGCGAGGTCCTTTATTCTATCGACGGATACGTGACAGCATGGTTTATGTGGCGGTTACAGGATGATTCGGAAGCCGGAAAAGCATTTGTTGGTGAAACGCCGGAAATTATGATAAACACTCTGTATCAGGATCAGGAAATCAATCTTTTTGAAGATTAAATTTCAATTTTATCGAGCCGCCCTGTGAGCAGGGCGGCTTTTTGTGCAACCCTACAAAAATTTGTCCGGGCAGCCTGTCAGGTCCCGCAAAGGAAAAAGGGATGCAGATCTCCTTCCATGCGGCAAAAAAAGATGGGAAACCCCATTGACAGAAAGCCGAGGTTGTGCTAAACTATCTCTCTAATGCGGGCGGTGCCCGCCATTTTGGTGTGCGCCGGTGCGCGTGGGCAGGAGGTGCCGCCATGCTCTCAGAACTTTCCGCCGCGAAAAAAGCCGTAGGCGTGAAACAGACCCGCCGGGCCGTGCGGGACCGTCTGGCGGTTCGGGTGTTTCTGGCCTGTGACGCCGATCCCGCCCTGACAGACCCCATCGCCGACGAGTGCGAAGGGGCGGGGATTCCCGTGGTCCGGGATTACGCCATGTCCCAGCTGGGCAGGGCCTGCCGCATTGCCGTGAGGGCCTCCGCCGTGGCGGAACTGGCGGAGTGACGGCAAAAACGCCGGAAACTCCGGTGAGAAGAATGCGGTGAAATGTGGTTTTTGCGGAATAACTTCCCGTTGTTCCGTCAAAAATAAAGCGGTGTCCTCCGGGACGCCGGAATCTTTGAGAAAGGAGAAGATGTCCAATGCCTACCTTTAACCAGCTTGTCCGGAAAGGACGCCGGCAGGCCACCTACAAGTCCGCCTCTCCGGCGTTGCAGTTCGGCCTGAATACCCTGAAAACCAGGACCACCGACCTGCCCTCTCCCCAGAAGCGGGGCGTATGCACCGCCGTGCGTACCGCTACGCCCAAGAAGCCCAACTCCGCCCTGCGGAAAATCGCCCGTGTGCGCCTGACCAACGGCTATGAGGTCACGGCCTATATCCCCGGCGTGGGCCATTCCCTTCAGGAGCACTCCGTGGTCATGATCCGCGGCGGCCGTGTGAAGGACCTCCCCGGCGTGCGTTACCACATCATCCGCGGCACTCTGGATACCCAGGGCGTCCAGAACCGGATGCAGGGGCGCTCCAAGTACGGCGCAAAGCGGCCCAAGCAGAAGTAAGTCCTGCCGGACCAGGTCCTGGCCGGACGGGCAGATCCGCTCTGAAAAGGCGCTCTCTTCCAACGCCGGAAACCCGGCAACGAAGGGACAATCGCGCCCAGAGCAAAGTCCAATCGAATCCTATCCACCGATGGCAGTGCCGAACGGTTTTTGAATAGATGGTAAGTCTATCTCAGGGAAACCCTCTTCGGCAAGGCAGTACGGAAGGCCCGGAACCCTTCGGGGGTCCGGCGGCGCTTTCGAGTACCTATGAGTTCATAGTTTCATGAAGGAGGGAAGCATATGCCCAGAAGAGGGAATGTTCCCAAGAGAGAAATTCTGCCCGATCCCGTCTACGGCTCCGTGCTGGTGACGCGGCTTGGACGGGAAAAAGGGCGTGGCGCAGAAGGTGGTGTACGCCGCCTTCGATCAGGTGAAGGAAAAGACCGGCAAGGAGCCGGTGGAGGTCTTTACCCAGGCCATGGACAACGTCATGCCCAGCCTGGAAGTCAAGGCCCGGCGGGTAGGCGGCGCCAACTACCAGGTGCCCATGGAGGTCCGGCCCGCAAGGCGTACCACCCTGGGGCTCCGCTGGATCACCAGCTTTGCCCGGAACCGGGGGGAGCGGACCATGTCCGAGCGCCTGGCCGGAGAGATCATGGACGCCGCCAACAACACCGGCGGCGCCGTGCGGCGGCGGGACGAGATGCACAAGACCGCCGAGGCCAACAAGGCCTTCGCCCACTTCCGCTGGTAAGCGCCCCGGGGCCTGAAATCCGGCAAATCCGGAGTTTCGCGCCGCGAAAAGTATTCTGAGAAGCAATCATAGTTTAGGTTATTTTGGAAGGTATTGGAGAAAACGTGTATGCCGAGAAAGACACCCCTTGAGAATACCCGAAATATCGGCATTATGGCCCACATCGACGCGGGAAAAACCACCACCACGGAACGGATCCTGTTTTATACCGGCGTCAATTACAAAATCGGTGAGACCCATGACGGAACCGCCACCATGGACTGGATGGCCCAGGAACAGGAGCGGGGCATTACCATCACCTCCGCCGCCACCACCTGTTACTGGTCCGGGTCCAAAAAGCAGTTCCAGCCCACCCGGATCAACATCATCGACACTCCGGGCCATGTGGACTTCACCGTGGAAGTGGAGCGCTCTTTGCGTGTGCTGGACGGCAGCGTGACGGTGCTGTGCGCCAAGGGCGGCGTGGAGCCCCAGTCCGAGACCGTGTGGCGTCAGGCCGACAACTACCACGTCCCCCGCATGATCTACGTCAACAAGATGGACATCATGGGCGCGGACTTCTTCCACGTCTTAGACATGGTGAAAGACCGCCTCAAGTGCAACGCCGTGCCCATCCAGCTGCCCATTGGCAAGGAGGATACCTTCCGGGGCATCGTGGATCTGGTGGAGATGGACGCGGATGTGTACTACGACGATCTGGGCCAGGATATGCGGGTGGAACCTATCCCGGAGGAACTGGCCGCTCTGGCGGAGGAGTACCGGGAAAAACTGATGGACGCCGTGTCCATGGTGGACGACTCCATTATGGAGGATATGCTGGAGGGCGCGGAGGTCTCCCAGGACCGGATCCGGGCCGCTATCCGGAAAGCCACGGTGGAGAATCTCATGGTGCCCGTCACCTGCGGCACCTCCTACCGGAACAAGGGCGTACAAAAGCTCCTGGACGCCATTGTGGACTATATGCCCTCTCCCCTGGATATCCCGCCCATTAAGGGCGTGAATCCCAAGACGGGGAAAGAGGAGGAGCGGTCCGCGGATGACCAGGCCCCCTTCTCCGCCCTGGCGTTCAAGATTATGACGGACCCCTATGTGGGACGGCTGAGTTTCTTCCGGGTGTACTCCGGGAGCCTCACCACCGGAGCCTCCGTGCTCAACAGCACCAAGGGCGTCCGGGAGCGCATGGGCCGCATTTTGCAGATGCACGCCAACCACCGGGAGGACATTGAGGAGGTCCAGGCCGGGGACATTGAGGCCGCCGTGGGGCTGAAACGCACCACCACTGGCGACACCCTGTGCGATGAGAAACACCCGGTGATTCTGGAATCCATGGAGTTTCCGGAGCCGGTGATCCGGGTGGCCATTGAGCCGAAAACCAAGGCCGGTCAGGAAAAAATGACTGTGGGCCTCATCAAACTGGCGGAGGAGGACCCCACCTTCAAAACCTATACGGATGGAGAGACGGGGCAGACCATCATCGCCGGTATGGGAGAGCTGCACCTGGAAATCATCGTGGACCGGCTGCTGCGGGAGTTCAAGGTGGAGGCCAATGTGGGCGCGCCCCAGGTGGCCTATAAGGAGACCATCAAGAAGTCCGTGGAGCAGGAGACCAAGTACGCCCGTCAGACCGGAGGCCGGGGCCAGTACGGACACGTGAAGATTCGGGTAGAGCCCAACGAGCCCGGCAAGGGCTATGAGTTTACCAACGCGGTAGTGGGCGGCGTCATCCCCAAGGAGTATATCCCCGCCGTGGACGCGGGCATCCAGGGGGCTATGAACGCCGGGGTCATCGCCGGATTCCCGGTGGTGGACGTGAAGGTCACCCTGTATGACGGCTCCTTCCATGAGGTGGACTCCTCGGAGATGGCCTTCAAAATCGCCGGATCCATGGCCTTTAAGGACGCCTGCCGCAAGGCGGATCCCACGCTGCTGGAACCGGTGATGAAAGTCAGCGTCATCGTGCCGGACGAGTATATGGGCGATGTCATCGGCGATCTCAACAGCCGCCGGGGACAGATCACCAAGCTGGAAGCCCGGTCCGGTGCCCAGCAGATCGACGCCCTGGTGCCGCTGGCGGAGATGTTCGGGTATGCCACGGATCTGCGGTCCCGTACCCAGGGCCGGGGCAACTACACCATGGAACCCAGCCACTACACTGAGATTCCCAAAAACATCCGGGAAAAGATCGAGGAGAGCCACGGCAAGCGGTGAGTTTTGCAAGCTGTGATTTTTTGATCTTGCGTAGGCGGAAATACTTGCAATTCCCGGAGAGATACGGTACAATAGGCGGCATGAACGGCTGTGGCTGTGTCCGCCGCCAAAACGTGAAGAATGAACTGACAGGAGGATTTCCCAATGGCGAAGCAGAAATTTGAGAGAACCAAACCCCATGTCAACATCGGCACCATCGGCCACGTTGACCACGGCAAGACCACCCTGACCGCCGCCATCACCAAGTGGCTCAGCTACCAGGGCAAGGCCCAGTATGAGGCCTATGACTCCATCGACAAGGCCCCCGAAGAGAAGGCCCGTGGTATCACCATCAACACCGCCCACGTGGAGTATGAGACCGACAAGCGGCACTATGCCCACGTCGACTGCCCGGGCCACGCCGACTATATCAAGAACATGATCACCGGCGCCGCGCAGATGGACGGTGCCATCCTGGTCATCGCCGCCTCCGACGGCCCCATGGCCCAGACCCGTGAGCACATCCTGCTGGCCCGCCAGGTGGGCGTGCCCGCCATCGTGGTGTTCCTGAACAAGTGCGATCAGGTGGACGACGAGGAGTTGCTGGAACTGGTGGAGATGGAAGTGCGGGAACTGCTGTCCAAGTACGAGTTCCCCGGCGACGATATCCCCATCGTCAAGGGTTCCGCCCTGAACGCCCTGGTGTCCGAGTCCACCGATGTAAACGCCCCGGAGTATGCCTGCATTAAGGAACTGCTGGACGCCGTGGACGACTATATCCCCACCCCGGACCGCAAGGAGGATCTGCCCTTCCTGATGCCCGTGGAGGACGTGTTCACCATCTCCGGCCGCGGCACCGTGGCCACGGGCCGTGTGGAACGCGGACGGCTGAAGGCCGGCGAGACCGTGGACATCGTGGGCCTCACTGAGGAGAAGAAGTCCACCGTGGTCACCTCCATGGAGATGTTCCACAAGACCCTGGATTACGTGGAGGCCGGCGACAACGCGGGCTGTCTGCTGCGCGGCGTGGAGCGTACCGGCATTGAGCGGGGCCAGGTGCTGGCGAAGCCCGGTTCCATTCACCCCCACACCAAGTTCAAGGGCCAGGTCTACGTCCTGACCAAGGACGAGGGCGGACGGCATACCCCCTTCTTCAACAACTATCGTCCCCAGTTCTACTTCCGTACCACCGACGTGACCGGTGTCATCACCCTGCCCAAGGACACGGAGATGTGTATGCCCGGCGATAACGTGGAGATGGCCGTGGAGCTGATCACCCCCATCGCCATTGAAAAGGGCCTCCGGTTCGCCATTCGTGAGGGCGGACGGACCGTGGGTTCCGGCGCTGTGACGGAGATCGACGAGTAAGCGTTTCTTAATCGCAAATTCGATACGCAAAAGGCGTCCCCGCGAAAGCGGGGACGCTTACTTTTTTGCTCAAAAATCCGGCGTATAGACGCTCTCCGCGCTGTCCGGGTCCTGGAAGTAGCCGTCGGTAATGCCGCAGTTGCGCAGATACGCCGCCGCCGCCCTGTACTCTGCTCCCGTCACACGGCGGCGTAAGTTCCCCGATGCCCCGGGCTGGGGCGTGTATTGCCGCATGAGGGAGAACAGCACGTCCCCGGGACGGAACGTCTCCGACACCCAGTCTATCACCCGCCGGGTGTTCTCCATCTCCCCCGGCAGCATCAGATGCCGGATCAGTACCCCGGACACCAGCTGTCTCCCCTCCATCCGATAGGGTCCGGTCTGGCGGAACATCTCCCGAATGGCCGGAGCCGCCCAGCCAAAATAGTCCGCCGCACGGCTGTACCGGGCCGCCGGGTCCGGCAGGGCGTATTTCAGGTCCGGCAGATACACTTGCACCCGCCCATCCAGTAGTTTCAGGGTTTCCGGCTTCTCATAGCTTCCCGTGTTCCACACCACAGGCACCGTCCAGCGCTCTCCGTCCAGGGCCTCCACCACGGCGGGAGTAAAGTGGGACGCCGTCACCAGATCCAGACACGCCGCCCCCTGTCGGACGAGATCCCGGAAGATCCCCCGCAGTTCCTCCACGCTGACGCCCCGGCCCCAGCCCTGATGGGAAATGGGCTCGTTCTGACAAAACACACATCCCAAGGCGCACCCGGAGAAGAACACCGCTCCGGCCCCGTAGTCCCCGGTCAGACAGGGCTCCTCCCATTGATGCAGCATGGCTTTCGCCACCACGGGACGGCTGGGCATCCCGCAGACGCCGCCGCCGGAGGCTTCTGTCCGCACCGTGCCGCAGTTTCGCGGACACAGGGTACACTTCATTCTGACGCCTCCCGCATTCCCTCCGCCGAACTGTCTGGGGCCGGATTGCGCAGGGCGTCTGAGGCGGCGGTCCGGAACCGGACAAAGGCCGACGGAACCGCCAGGGTTTCCAGTTCCTCCCGGTCCGCCCAGCGGAAGGGCCCCTCCCCCTCCGCGTCCACCACATATCCCGTCATGTGCCACTCCACGTGGGTAAAAATGTGTTTCGCCTCCATGCGGCTGCGCCACGCCGTCACCCGCAGTCCCCAGGACGCCGCGATCTGCGCCGCGTCCCTCTCGTCTAACGCGCCGGAGAGGTTGGGAAACTCCCACAGTCCTGCCAGCAGGCCCCGGTCCGGACGCTTCCGCAAGGCCGTACGGTTCCCCCGCAAAAAGACCAGCACGGTCCGGTCCTCGATCCGCCGGGCCTTTTTTTCACGCCGGACTGGAAGATCGATGGCCGTCCCCCGCTGGCAGCCCAGGCATAAGGCCCGGACCGGACAGTCCCCGCACTTCGGCTCCCCGTTGGGGACGCACACCGTAGCCCCCAGCTCCATGAGAGACTGGTTGAAAATCCGAATGTCCTCCTCTTTGGCCGGAAACAGGCCCTCTAAAAGCCCCCGGATCCGGGTCTGGAAGGCCGGAGTGTCAGAGGGGGCGTGGTCGTCCAAAATCCGGGCCATGCACCGCAGGACATTGCCGTCCACCGCCGCCGCCGGCTCCCCATAGGCCGCCGACGCAATGGCCGCCGCTGTATAGGCCCCGATGCCCGGGAGTTTCCGCAGTTCCGTATAGGTCCCCGGGATTCCGCCGCTCTCCGCAGCCTCTTTTGCCGCCCGGTGCAGGTTCCGGGCACGGCTGTAATACCCTAAGCCCTGCCAAAGGGACAGCAGGTCCTCTTCCGGGGCGGCGGCCAGAGCCTCCACCGTGGGAAACGCCGCCAAAAACCGCTCATAGTACCCCAGAACCGCCGCCACCCGGGTCTGCTGCAACATGATCTCCGATACCCAGATCTGGTACGGATCCCGGGTGTGCCGCCAGGGCAGGTCCCGGGCGTTGGTACGGTACCAGTCCAGCAGCAGGGACGGCAGGTCTGACAGCCGTTCCGTCTCCATGGAGCCTCCTTTCCGCTTTCGCACACCGAAAACCGCCCCGCTGTCAGACGGGGCGGT
>CAJOHW010000027.1:0-12858 GCA_905234565.1 uncultured Oscillibacter sp.
GGGGCGGTTTTCTTGTGGTTTTCTGATTGTGCGGGCTTTCTCCTTGTGAACCATCAGATTTGCCACTCGTTGCCGTGCCGACAGCCTGGAATGTGGCAGATCTCATGGAGCGCGCTTAGAGCGCGCTATTCCCCCGTCCAGCGGGGGCTGGTCTCCCACACTGCCCGGTATTCCACCAGGCTGGCGGGGACGTTCAGGATCCGCTGGTTGGCGCTGCCCCGGAAACGGAGGTTCAAGCTCCGCTCCGCCAAAAGGAACGGTCCGTCGATGAGCACATCCAGCACGTCCAGCAGCTTTCTCTGGTCCGGCGTGCCGTGGAGCAGGTCCTCAAAGAGGTATCCGGTATAGGAGGCCGTCTCATAGCCCAGGTCCTTCAAGGCCAAAGCTAAGGGATACAGTTCCCCCGCCTGGGCAAAGGGCTCCCCCCCGGAGAACGTCACCCCCCGGCACAGGGGATTGCTCCGGATCACTTCCAGCACCTGTTCCGCCTCCATGTCCGTTCCCCCGCCGAAGGCCCAAGTCTCCGGGTTCTGGCACCCGGGACAGTGATGGGGACAGCCCTGGCAGAACACCGCTGTCCGGATGCCAGGGCCGTCCACAATGCTGTCGGATACGATGCCCGCCAGATTAAGCATGGGCGCTGAGGCTGTGCTTAACCCGGTCGTGTTCCTCCGCACGCTTGGCGTTGTTCCACTTCTCCATGGTACCCACCAGATAGCCGGTGATGCGGCGGATGCGCTCAAAGCCTACGCCGCTGCCCATTCTCTCGCTGTACGTCTTGTCCGCCATGAGAATACCCTCCCTGAAAATCTATAAAGAGAAATCGTGAATGTTCTTGTGTAACCTTGTCTGCCGTTGTCACTGGATGCCGTGGAATACCGGGGCCTCCGGGAAGCGCTTGCGCAGCATCTCCAAAGTCTCCCGGGACACGGCCTCCCCCTCCCGGCGTCCACACCGGGGGCACACGTCCCGGATGACGCCCACATAGCCGCACACCGGATCCCGGTCCACGGGGTGGTTGATGCTGCCGTAGCCGATGCCGCAGTCGTGCATCCACTTGACCACCTGTTCAAAGGCCTCTACGTTCTGGGCGGTGTCCCCGTCCAGCTCCACGTAGCTGATGTGTCCCGCGTTGCACAGGGCGTGGTAGGGGGCCTCTAACTGGATCTTCTTGTAGGCCGGAATGGGATACCATACGGGGATGTGGAAGGAGTTGGTGTAGTAATCCCGGTCCGTCACGCCGGGGATCTCCCCGTAGCGCCGCTTGTCCATGCGGATGAAGCGTCCGGACAGGCCCTCCGCCGGGGTGGCCAGAAGGGTGAAGTTCATCTTCTTCTCCTGGGCGTACCTATCGCAAAATTCCCGCATAAAGCGGATGATGGCCAGGCCCTTCTCCTGGACCTCCGGGCTCTCCCCGTGGTGGCAGCCATAGAGGGCGGTCAGGGTCTCCGCAAGGCCGATGAAGCCGATGGACAGGCTCCCGTGCTTGAGCACCTCCCGGACGCTCTCCCTGGGGCCCAGCTTGTCCGAGTCCAGCCACACCCCCTGGCCCATGAGGAAGGGGAAGTTGTACACCGCCTTACCCGCCTGGATTTCAAAGCGGTCCAGCAGCTGGTGGGCCACCAGGTCCATCATGGCCCGGAGTTTCTCATAGAACACGGCCTCGTCCCCGTGGCTCTCAATGGCCAGCCGGGGCAGGTTGATAGACGTGAAGGACAGGTTCCCCCGGGAGTAGGAGATCTCCTGGGAGGGGTCGTAGACATTGCCCATGACCCGGGTGCGGCAGCCCATGGTGGCTACCTCCGTCTCCGGATGGCCGGGCTTGTAGTATTGCAGGTTGAAGGGGGAGTCCAAAAAGACGAAGTTGGGGAACAGCCGCTTGGCGCTGACCTTGCAGCTGAGGCGGAAGAGATCGTAGTTGGGGTCGCCCTCGTTGTAGTTGACGCCCTCTTTCACCTTGAAGATGTGGATGGGGAAGATGCAGGTCTCCCCGTGGCCCAGCCCCGCGTCCAGGGCCAGGAGGATGTTCCGGATGGCCATACGCCCCTCGGGAGAGGTGTCGGTGCCGTAGTTGATGGAGGAGAAAGGCGTCTGGGCCCCGGCCCGGGAGTGCATGGTGTTCAGGTTGTGGACGAAGCCCTCCATGGCCTGGAAGGTGTCCCGGTCCGTGGACTTCCAGGCCCGCCGCCGGACCCGGGCGGTGAGATGCCGGGCCTCCTCCGGGTCTATGGAAAAGGCGGCGCACAGTCCCTCCGCCACTGCCAGGTCAAAGGCAGGACCGTTGGAGAGTTTCGCCGTCTCCCCGGACCGCTCCTCCGCCGCCGCCAGAATGTCCTTCACAGGGCCGGAGGCGTCGTCGATGTCCAGCCGGGCCTCCGCGTCCTCAATCAACAGGTTCCGGTAGGCCGCCCGGAAGGTCTTGGCGATGCCCTCCGCCATGCCGTAGTCGAAGTTTGGAATGGACTGGCCTCCGTGCTGGTCGTTCTGGTTGGACTGGATAGCGATTGCCGCCAGAGCCGCGTAGCTCTGGATGCTCTGGGGCTCCCGGAGGTAGCCGTGGCCTGTGGAGAAGCCCCCGTGGAACAGCTTCAGGATGTCAATCTGGCAGCAGGTGGTGGTCAGGGAGTAGAAATCGAAGTCGTGGATATGGATGTCCCCGTTCCGGTAAGCCTTGGCGTGTTCGGGACGGAGCAGATACACCTCGTTGTAGGCCTTGGCCCCCGCCGCGCCGATTTGCAGCATGGCCCCCATGGCGGTGTTGCCGTCGATGTTGGCGTTGTCCCGCTTCATGTCGCTGGCCCGGGCGTCTACGTTGGTGATCTCGTCGATGGTTTTCATCAGCGTGGCGCTGGCGTCCCGGGCCACGGACCGGGTGTAGCGGTAGGTGATGTAGTGTTTCGCCACCTCATAGGCCCCGTGGGCCATGATCCGATCCTCCACCAGATCCTGGATCTCCTCCACCGTGGGGGACCGGCCCAGTTTGGCGCAGCTCAGCTCCACCTGCTCGGCGATGCGCTGGATCTGGACGGGGGTCATACGGATGGGCTCCTCCACCGTGGCGTTGGCCTTGGTGATGGCGGCCAGGATCTTGGTCAGGTCGAACTCGACTTCCGTGCCGTTGCGTTTGATAACAGTCAATGGATTCCCCTCCTGTGCTGGACAGTGGAAAGCCTTTCCCCCACCCGGGATTTCTATGCCCCGGGGCCCTTGTGAAAGGCTGTCCTTCTCCCTCTCATGGCTTCCGGACGCCACTAAATATCGGAGTATGCCTATCATAGCACACTACATCTTGTATTTCAAGTCCATTTCTTTCCAATTTTCCCCCATTTTTCGGACAGGTGGCATTTGCCGCACCGGGGCAGACAGAAAACCGCCTCCTGGGAACCGGAGAGGCGGTTTTTCGGCACAAAATTTCTTTTCAGTAAAATTATGACCTATAAAGCCGGGGCTGCGGGGCTTCTTTACAAACCCGCCGCCCTGTGGTACAATGCCCCTGCACGTACGGATGAGCCAGGGGATACAGGAGGCGTCATGTTTCAGGTCATCAAGAGAGAGGGAAAGGCCCGGCGGGGGCGGTTCTTCTGCGCCCACGGCGGGGCGGTGGAGACGCCGGTGTTTATGAACGTGGGCACCCAGGCCGCCATGAAGGGCGGGGTGTCCTCCCCGGATCTGCGGGAGATCGGCTGTCAGATCGAGCTTTGCAACGCCTATCACCTGCATCTTCGTCCCGGGGACACCCTGGTCCGGGATCTGGGGGGACTCCACAGGTTTATGCACTGGGACGGCCCCATTCTCACGGATTCCGGCGGGTTCCAGGTGTTCTCCCTGGCCTCCCTGCGGAAAATCCGGGAAGAGGGGGTCTGGTTCGCCTCCCAGATCGACGGGCGGCGGATCTTTATGGGTCCGGAGGAGTCCATGCGGATTCAGGCCAATCTGGGCAGCGACATCGCCATGGCCTTTGACGAGTGCGTCCAGAACCCCGCCCCCTACGGCTACGCCAAGGAGAGCTGTGAGCGGACTTTCCGGTGGCTGGAGCGGTGCTGCGCGGAACACCGGCGGCTCATGGCCCTGCCGGGTGCCGTGAACCCGGGACAGCTGCTCTTTGGCATCAATCAGGGGGCCACCTTCCCGGATCTGCGGGTGCGGCACATGGACGCCATCGCGGAATTGGACTGCGACGGCTACGCCGTGGGGGGGCTTGCCGTGGGGGAACCGGCGGAGGTCATGTACGACATTTTAGACGCGGTGGAGCCCCATATGCCCCAGGACAAGCCCCGGTATCTCATGGGCGTGGGCACCCCCGCCAACATCCTGGAAGCCGTCAGCCGGGGAATCGACTTCTTCGACTGCGTCATGCCCTCCCGGAACGGACGCCACGGCAAGCTCTACACCTGGGAAGGCGTGGTCCATATCCTCAATGAGCGCTACGCGGCGGACCCCCGGCCTGTCAGTGAGCGCTGCGGCTGTCCCCTGTGCCGCAACCACTCCCGGGCCTATCTGCGGCACCTCTTTAAGGCGGGAGAGGCCCTGGCCCTGCGCCTGTCAGTGCTCCACAACCTGTACTTCTACAACAACTTCATGGCCCGGATCCGCGCCTCCCTTGAGGACGGCACCTTTTCCGATTTCAAGGCCCACGCGCTCTCCGTCCTGGCCCGGAAGGCACCGTCGTGAGGTTTCCCCGGTCAGCGAAAAAGCCGGCAGCCCAGGGGAATCCCTTTTCCCTTTGGGGGGCGCCATAGGCTGCCCGCGGAAACTTTGTAGGATTGCACAAAGAGCTGTGCCGCAAACAGGGCATCTCGACAGGGAAAAGTGGTTCAGCAGAGGATGAAATCATTCGTCATCGGAGCGTTTTCCTGATTTGCCGCTGATCTTTTTCAGCGCAGACAACACCCTGTTTTTAGAAGCCTCCGCCTGTTTATCCGCGTCTTTGAAAATGTATACCCGATGAATGGCCTTTTTCGCGGCCCCGCTGACGAAAAGAATCTCCTCCGTGACGGCAGCCCGGCGCGTGATGATGTCTTGTTTCACCCGGCCTGTTCTTTGCACTACACCGTCTACAAGCGCCGTCATACTCTGGTTGAACGAGGCGTCCGCCTTTATGACGATTTGGTCAAAATGATACAACTCTGTCACAGTCACCGTAATATCCACCGCGAAGGCAAACAGCAGGCATAACGACATTAGTTCAACCACGATGGAAGGGATATCCTTCATCAATCCCTCAAAAAAAGGGACAATTTCATAAACGATCAACAGTCCTCCGAGGCCAAAGCCAAGACTTGTAAACAAGCTGATTCTTCCATGGACATTCAGCGGCAGGCTGCTGTAATCCCACCATAGAGCGTGAAATAGTTTTTCCATTCCCCATGATGTTCCATACTCCAACACCGCACTGCCAAAGACGGAAATGATATAAATCACCCATGGGCTTAATACGATGCCCTGTCTGGCGGAAAAATGAATGATGAAGGAGATGGCCGCGACTCCAGTGCCATAAATCGGCAGCACCGGACCATATAAGAAGCCCCGGTTCTCCCAGCTGCCGTCCCTCATCGTGCAAAAAACGGTTTCATAAATCCAGCCCAGGCAGCTGTATATCAGAAACAGGCACACATATCTGCTGATCCACATTCCCGCAGTTACCTCCTGAACAGCGTTTCGTGCAGCGAAACACATTTATCCGCAATCCATACAATCCACGCTTCTTTTGAATGGGGCAGCTTTGTTATATTCAACGGCCACATATGGGAAGCAATCACATGGCTGGTTTTATCATCAATATGAAAGAACTTTTGCGCGTTCCTGCACGCGGTTTCCGCGTGCAGAAAGCCATGCAGACGATGCGTTCCGTTATCATATCGATGCCAGTCATAGAGGTAAAAGTCGTGAAGCACCGCCCCTGTCAGCAAGACTTTCAAATCAGAATGCAGGGAGAGATGTTTATCAATCTCATAGCTGAGGTTTGCCACATGGATACAATGCTCCAAGGTGGACACCCTTCCGTGCTGTATAAACCTTTTCATTTCCCGCACATGACTGTCTGACAGCAATGCCGAAAGAATTTCCTGTTTTACTCTGTCCCGCTCCATATCCTCCCGCTCCATACATCCGGTTTGTCTCCCTAACCTGACCAACTATACCACACAAGCAGGCTGATCGCAATACGGCGCGCTGGCGGGTTTCGTCAAAACGCCGAAGCCTCTCACCGGCACCCGCCAAAGGAAACGAGGTCCAGAGAGAAAAAACTTGCAAAACCGGACGGTTCTGGTATAATGGGCGGGTGAGACACGGGAAAGCGCATTCCCGTTGACGCGGGCGCGGACGCGCCGGAGAAAAAGGAGGGCTTTCCATGGAATATACCCTGATGCTGATTGCGATGATCGCGGTCATGTACTTCTTTATGATCCGTCCGGAGAACAAGCGGAAGAAACAGGCCCAGGAGATGCGGGACAACCTGAAAAAGGGCGACACCATCACCAGTATCGGCGGTCTGGTGGGCAAAATCGTGCGGATCACTGAGAAAACCGTGATCATTGAGACCAGCGAGGACCGGGTACGGCTGGAGCTTGCCAAATGGGCCGTTTCCAGCGTAGGCGTCCAGACCACGGAGCAGGCGGAGAGCGCCGGGGAAACCAAGCTGGACGGCGTCCCCGTGGACGACCAGGAGAAATAAGAATCCACATACAGGCATAAAGGAGGCCTCCCTGAGAATACGCTGGAACCGTCAGCGGATTGGAAAGGGAGGCGTTTTTGTGGCAAACCAGAAACAATCGAAACTGCCGGAGGGCGGGGCCCTGGTCCGGGGCGCGGTTCTGGCTGTGGGCGTATGGCTGGGGGGCGTGCTGGCCCTGGCGGGGGGCATCGCTTTGGGGCTCCCTATGGAGGGCTTCCTCTCCCTGGCGGTCCTGACGGCTATGGCCTCCTTCGCGGGGGGCTGCTATGCCGCCCGGGGCGGCGGGTTTTCCGGAGCGTTGGGAGCATCGGCGGTCTTTGCCCTGTCTTTGGCGGCGGCGGGGCTGGCCCTGTGGCAGCGGGTGGCCTGGAACGGCCACGGGGGACTGCTTTTGCTGTGGGCCGCAGGGGGCGGCATCCTGGCGGGGCTTCTGGGGACGCCCCGGAAAAAGCGGTCCCGCCGCCGGATATATACTCGCGCTCTTTGAGTTTTTCCACATCTTAGGCTGCTGACACGGCAACAGACGGCAAATCTTATCGTTCACGAGTATAGATACGTATAAATCCCGTCCCCGCCTCATAGGATGGGACGAGGTGAGGCGGTTTGATTGGGAGACAGGGCCGATGGACGCCGGGCAGGGAGGCCCGGGTCCTGCCCCTTGCGTTTTTCTGTCTGCTGGGCGTGTGTGTGGGACAGGTCCTGGCCCTGTTTCTGCCGGACTCCGTGGAGCGGGAACTGTACCGGTATGTGACCGCCTACCGCCCGGAGGACGCCGTTCTTTTGTCCGCCGCAGCGCGGACTGTGGCGGCGTATTTCGCCTATCCGGCCCTGGCCCTGGCGCTGTCGTCCCTGCCCAGGGGGCTTCCGTTCCTCTATGGAGAGGCGGCGGTCATGGGCTTTGTCCGGGGCTTTACCGCCGCCTGTTTCGCCGGGGCCTTCGGGTCCGGCGGGGCCGCCCTGGCCGGGGCCGTGCTGGGCATCCGGTGCGCGGTGACGGTGCCCTGTTTCTTTCTGGCGGCGTCCCTGGGAGCGCCCCGTCACAGGGGACGGCCTGTCCGGGTTCCCCGGGACAAACTGGCGGCGATTGCCTTGGCCCTGCTGGGGGGCGCTTTGGCGGAGGTGGCCCTGGTGCCGTCCCTGATCCGTCTGGCTCTGGCCGCTGTGGGGGCCTGAACCGGACAACTTCTATTCACAAGACACAAGCGCGGAGACTGCTTTTCGCGTCAAAGGGGGAGACTGCCGTGGAAGTAACGGATCTGGAGCGGTACCGGGCGTATTTGCGGGAAAAATGCGCGGCGGAGAACACGATTCGATCCTATCTGCGGGATCTCACTCAGTTTTCCGCGTATCTGGCCCCCCGGTCGGACCTCCGGGCCGTCACCGGGGACACGGTGCGGTCCTATATGGACTGGATGGCGGGACAGGGAAAGTCCCCCTCCTCCGTGCTGCGGTGCCTGGCCTCGGTGAAGTCCTTTTACGCCTTCCTCCTGTCCTGCGGGGCCGTGGACGCCAATCCGGCGGACCATATCTGCTTGGAAAAGGGGGTCCGGAAGTATCCGGAGATCCTGACCTCCCAGGAGGTGGAGCTGTTTCTGGCCCAGCCCCCCGGGGGCGATCCCAAGGGCATCCGGGACCGGGCCATGCTGGAACTGCTGTACGCCACGGGACTGCGGGTCAGTGAGCTGGTGGCCCTGGACACAGGGGATCTGAACCTGTCCGCCGGATTTCTCCGGTGCAGGAACAAGGGCCATGAGCGGACAATCCCCATCTACCGGGGAGCGGTGAAGGCCATGCAGGACTACTTGGGGCAGATCCGCCCCCAGCTTGTCACTTCCCCGGCGGAACCCGCCCTCTTTGTCAATATGCACGGGGGCAGAATGAGCCGTCAGGGTTTTTGGAAGCTCATGAAACATTACCGGGAGACAGCGGGCATCCGAAAGGAGATCACCCCCCACACCCTGCGGCACTCCTTCGCCGTCCACCTGCTGGAAAACGGCGCGGATTTGCAGTCCATCCAGGAACTGCTGGGCCACGCGGATATCTCCTCCACCCAGATCTACGCCCATGTGCTTCAGCACCAGCTGCGGGACGTGTACGAACGGACCCACCCCAAGGCATAGAAATTGCTGTAAAAAACCGGACCGAGTTTTCGGTCCGGTTTTTCAGCTTCCTGAGAGAACGCCCGCCAAGGCCGCCGGGTCCAGGGACCGGGCCGCGTCGGAGAGGCGGATCTCCGCGGACCGGGCCTTCCGTTGCAGCGTCTCATCCAGCCATGCGTCCAGCAGAGGTTCCCGCTCCGGCGGAAGGCGGCGGAGAATGGAGAAGCCCTCCTCCGTCTCCAAAATGCCGGAGAGCTGTCCGATGTTCAAGGCCCCGGCGGCCTTTGACAGTTCCTCATTGAACCCCGCCTCCGTCAGATTCCGGGGGCCGGCGGCGTCCCCGTTCTCCCGGGCCAGGGCGGTAAATAACTCCCCCTGGTCCTCCGCACTGTTCAGCCGCACAAAGCACTCCTCCGCCCGCCGCTTTGCCGCCGTCCGGTCCTCCCCCACCGGAAGCAGAATCCGGTCGATACGGACAATCCCCCACTCCCGGGCCATGGCCTCTATCGTTTCTTCCCCCGGCCACAGGGCCCCGCCCGGTTCACAGGCACCCCGCAGTTTTTCATACAGCAGTTCGGTCCGCAAAAACGTCTCCTCCCGTGAGCGGTCCAGCCCTGCCCGGGACTGCGCCTCCCAGCGCTCTGCGATCTCCTCCTCTGATACCGTCAGACCGTATTGGGACGCCAGATCCTCCACGGCGGCGTACAATGCCGCGTCCATCAGGGCCTCCTCCCGGGCAGCGTTGGCATCCGCGTTCCGTGCCAGCGCCTGCCGCAGCCAGTACAGGTACTGCCAGCCCTGGATCTCCCTGCCGTCCACGGTACAGACAGTCTCCGTCTCCGAAATCCCCACGGCTTGTCCCAAACGATATGGGCTGTCCCCCGGATCTCCTTGGCTTCCACAGGCGGACAGTACGCCGCAAATGCAAAGAGCCAGCAAGCCTATCCGGATTCTCATGGCACTCCCCCTTTTCCCGGCTTTCTTGAAATCCTATGCGGAGGCGGTCCAAACTATGACGCCGGACAGCCCTTTGGCGGTTTTGGCAAAAAAGGGAACCAAATCTGACGGAGTATCTAAAAAACACAAAGCATATTGCATTCCCGGGGCAGATTTGTTAAAATGTGAACAATTCGTGTCCGGAAGGGACGCCTTCCCGTGACAGAGGGAGATGACTGCGTATGCTCTACACCGTTACCTTCAACCCGGCCATCGACTATGTGATCCATCTCAGCGGCAGTTTGAAACTGGGCGGCATCAACCGCAACGAGTCCGAGGAATTCCAGTTCGGAGGCAAGGGCATCAACGTGTCCAATGTGCTGAAAACCCTGGGGCTGGATACGGTGGCCCTGGGCTTCGTGGCCGGATTCACCGGCGACGGCCTGGAAAAGGGCCTGGCGGACATGGGCCTTGCCACGGACTTCATCCACGTGTCCCAGGGTATGACCCGGATCAACGCCAAGGTGAAAGCCGCCGAGGAGACGGAGATCAACGGCATCGGCCCCACCATCACGGACGGGGACATGGAAAAGCTCTATGAAAAGCTGGACCGAATCGGCCCCTCCGATACGCTGGTCCTCTCCGGCTCCATTCCCAAGTGCCTCCCCGGGGACACCTATGAGCGCATTATGGCCCGTTTGGAGGGCAAAAACATCCGCATTGCCGTGGACGCGGAGAAGGACCTGCTGGTCAACGTGCTGAAATACCATCCCTTCCTGATTAAGCCTAACAACCATGAACTGGGGGAGATCTTCCACCGGACGCTGAAGTCCGACGGGGAGATCGTGGAGTGCGCCGGGAAGCTCCAGGAACAGGGGGCCCGGAACGTGCTGGTGTCCATGGCGGGAGACGGTGCCCTGCTCTTAGACGAGGCGGGAGAGAGCCACCGCATGGGCTGCCCGAAAGGGAAGGTCCTGAACAGCGTGGGGGCCGGCGACTCCATGGTGGCCGGATTCCTGGCGGGATACCTGAAAACCGGGGACTACGGCTATGCCCTGAAACTGGGGTCCGCCGCCGGAAGCGCCACAGCGTTCTCCCTGGGCCTGGGGTCCCGGGAACTCATCGACTCTCTGCTGGAAACCCTGTAAAATCCATCTTGTATGAAAAAGGAGAAAGCGTATGCGACTGATTGAACTGTTCAGCCGGGAAGCCACCGCCCTCCATGTCCAGGCCGCCAATAAGGCGGAGGTCATTGACAAGCTGGTGGACCTGCAAGCCACCCACGGCAACATCACCGATAAGACCGCCTATACGGAGGCCATCTTCGCCCGGGAGGAGGAGTTCTCCACCTATGTGGGCAACGGCATTGTGGTCCCCCACGCCAAAACCAATGTGGTCACCGCCCCCAGCCTGGCGGTGGTCCGGACCGCGGAGCGGATGCAGTACAACCCCGACGACGACGAGAAGAGCGACCTGTTCTTCATGATCGCCGCCCCCATGAACGGCAGTCTCCATGTGGATATGCTGGCACGGCTCATGAACCTGCTGGCGGAGGAGGACTTCGTGGCGAAACTCCGCTCCGCCAAAACGGAGGAAGAGTTCCTGGAAATGCTGGATAAGGCGGAACAGGAGAACTTCGGCGGGGAGAGCTTCACGGATCAGGAGACCGCCGCCCGGGGCAGCGCCGTAGGCGGCTACCGGATCCTGGCTGTGACTGCCTGTCCCACGGGCATCGCCCACACCTATATGGCGGCTACCAACCTGGAAAAGGCCGGGGCGGCCCTGGGCCTTCCCACCAAGGTGGAGACCAATGGCTCCGGCGGCGCGAAAAATATCCTGACGGCGGAGGAGATCGCCCGGTGCGATGGCATCGTGGTGGCGGCGGACAAGAACGTGGAGATGGACCGGTTCGACGGCAAGCCCGTGGTCATCACCCGGGTGGCGGACGGCATCCACAAGCCCGAGGAACTCATCAAGCAGATCATCAACGGCCAAGCCCCCATTTACCACGCCAAAGGCGGACGGGGCGCGGCGGCGGCGTCCAGCGCGGGAGACAGCGTGGGCAGCGCCTTCTATAAGCACCTGATGAACGGCGTCAGCCATATGCTGCCCTTCGTGGTGGGCGGCGGCATCATGATCGCCCTGTCCTTCCTGCTGGACGACTACTCCATCAACCCCTCCGGCTTCGGCTCCAATACCCCCCTGGCGGCGTTCTTCAACACCGTGGGCAGCGGCGCCTTCGGGTTCATGCTTCCCGTGCTGGCGGGCTTTATCGCCATGTCCATGGCGGACCGGCCGGGCCTGGCTGTGGGCTTTACGGGAGGCGCTCTGGCGGTCAGCGGCGTGTCCTTTGCCAGCATCTGGAATCCGGACACCCCCGCCGTCTCCGGCGGCTTCCTGGCGGCACTGCTGGCGGGCTTCGTGGCGGGCTTTGTGGTCCAGTGGCTGAAAAAAGTCACGGAACAACTGCCCCAGTCCTTAGACGGTATCCGTCCTATGCTGATCTATCCCCTGGGCGGCATCTTCGCCGTAGGCGTCATTATGTGCGCGGTGAACCCCATTATGGGCGCGCTCAATACAGGCCTCAGTAATCTGCTGAACTCCATGGGCGGCTCCTCCAAACTGCTCCTGGGCGCGGTCGTAGGCGGCATGATGAGCATCGACATGGGCGGCCCCTTCAATAAGGCCTCCTATGCCTTCGGCATCGCGGCCCTGTCCAACGGCAACTATGACATCATGGCGGCAGTCATGGTGGGCGGCATGGTGCCTCCCATCGCCGTGGCCCTCTCCACCACCTTCTTCCCCAAAAAGTGGACGGAGGAGGAGCGGAACAATGGCTTCGTCAACTACATCATGGGCCTGTGCTTCATCTCCGAGGGCGCGATTCCCTATGCGGCGGCGGATCCCGGACGGGTCATCCCCTCCTGCATCATCGGCTCTGCGGTGTCCGGGGCATTGTCCATGCTCTTTGGCTGCACCCTGATGGCCCCTCACGGCGGTATCTTCG
Source organism: uncultured Oscillibacter sp. (assembly GCA_905234565.1). Lineage (GTDB taxonomy): Bacteria > Bacillota > Clostridia > Oscillospirales > Oscillospiraceae > Oscillibacter. The sequence continues at coordinate 12,716 of CAJOHW010000027.1, forward strand.
TGTTCCCCACCGTAGGCAACCCGCTGCAGTACATCGTGGCCCTGCTGGTGGGCTCCGCAGTGGCGGCGGCCATCCTGACGGCGCTGAAAAAGGACAGAACGTAAGCGATAACAAGGACTGTAAAGTAGAAACGACACACCCCT
>CAJOHW010000027.1:13012-26499 GCA_905234565.1 uncultured Oscillibacter sp.
CCCACCCGGGCCAGTTCCGCCACCGCCTCATCGCTGGCGTCCAGGGAGATACCCATGGCCGCCATACGCTCCGACACGGTGCCCAGCATCCGCCGGGCCACCTCCCGGATGTCCTCCGGGGTCAGGGCACGGAACACAATCGTCTCGTCAATCCGGTTGAGGAACTCCGGACGGAAGGTCTGCTGCAGTTCCGCCAACACCTGCTCCTTCGCCCGCTCATAGCGGCTCTCCGCGTCCTGTTCCGCCTCCCGGCTCTCCGCCGCAAAGCCCAGTTTCGCTCCCGCCGCGGTGAGGCTCTTGGCCCCCAGGTTGCTGGTCATAATGATGACGGTGTTCTTAAAGTCCACCGTGCGGCCCTGGGAGTCCGTCACCCGGCCGTCGTCCAGGATTTGCAGGAGAATGTTCCACACGTCCTCATGGGCCTTTTCGATCTCATCGAACAGCACCACGGAGTAGGGACGGCGGCGGACCTTCTCCGTGAGCTGTCCCCCCTCCTCATGGCCCACATAGCCCGGAGGAGAGCCAATCAGCCGGGAGACGGTGTGCCGCTCCATGTATTCGGACATATCGATCCGGATCATGGCGTTTTCGTCCCCGAACATGGCCTCCGCCAAAGACTTGCACAGCTCCGTCTTGCCCACGCCTGTGGGGCCCAGGAACAGGAAGGATCCAATGGGACGCCGGGGATCCTTCAATCCCACCCGGCCCCGCCGGATGGCCCTGGCCACCGCCCGGACTGCCTCGTCCTGGCCCACCACCCGCTTGTGGAGGGTCTCCTCCATGCGCAGCAGCCGCTCGCCCTCGTCCTCCGTCAGGCGCTGGACCGGAATGCCCGTCCAGCCGGAGACTACGGCGGCAATGTCCCCTTCCACCACGGGCCGGTGCTGGGTACGGCTCTTGCGCCGCCGGTCCCGTTCCAGTTCCACCTGCTCCCGGTAGTCTTTCTCAATGTCCCGGAGTTTCGCCGCCGTCTCATAGTCCTGCTTCGCAATGGCGGCGTCCTTGTCCTTCACCAGGGCGTTGATCTTCTGTTCCAGGCTCTTCATCTCCTCGGAGGGTTCCTCCTCCTCCATGCGGACCCGGGACGCGGCCTCATCCATCAAGTCAATGGCCTTGTCAGGAAGGAAGCGGTCGTTGATATACCGGGCGGACAGGGACACCGCCGCCTCCAAGGCCTCGTCGGTGATTTTCAGTTTGTGGTGCTGTTCATACCGCTCCCGCAGGCCCTTCAGGATCTCCAAGCTGGCCTCCTGGGACGGCTCCCCCACCTGGACCGGCTGGAAGCGGCGTTCCAGGGCGGCGTCCTTCTCGATATAGCGGCGGTACTCGTTCAACGTAGTGGCCCCGATGACCCGGATCTCTCCCCGGCCCAGGGCGGGTTTGATGATATTGGCGGCGTCCACGGCTCCCTCTGCGGATCCGGCTCCCACGATGGTGTGGAGTTCGTCAATGAAGAGGATCACGTCCCCGGACTTCTTAACCTCCGCTAAGGTCTTTTTGATCCGCTCCTCAAATTCCCCCCGGTACTTGGTGCCCGCCACCATGCCGGAGATGTCCAGGGAGAGGATCCGCTTGTCCTGCAGTTCCTCCGGCACGTCGCCTAAAGCGATCTTCCTTGCCAGTCCTTCCGCGATGGCGGTTTTGCCCACGCCGGGTTCTCCGATGAGACAGGGGTTGTTCTTCGTGCGCCGGGAGAGGATCTGCACCACCCGCTGGATCTCCGCGTCCCGGCCAATCACTGGGTCCAGCCTGCCGGACCGGGCGTCAGAAGTCAGGTCCCGGGTGAACTCCTGAAGGGTCTTGCCTCCGGCCCCTCCGCCGGATTCCTCCCGGCCTGCCCGGTAACGGCCCGCCTGGGCCTTGGGCGCGGCGTTGAGCTTCTCCATCAGGGCGGCGTACAAACTGCGCCCGTCAATCCCGGCGGTGCGCAGTACCCGGACCGCCATGTTGTTGCCCTCCCGGAGAAGGCCCGCCAGCAGGTGCTCCGTACCCACCTGCCTTGCCCCGCCCCGGGCGGAGTCCTCCACGGCGATCTGGACCGCCCGCTGGGCCCGGGGCGTCAGGCCCTGGGGGGGATTGGTGCCGGGAAGCCCCGTGCCTACGCTCTTGCGCAGAATCTCAATCACCATCTCGTCCGTCAGTCCGGACTCCGCCAGCACCGCGTGGGCCACGCCCTCTTCCTCCCGCATCAGTCCCAGCAGCAGGTGTTCTGTTCCCACATATCCGTGGCCCAGTTCTCCCGCCGCCTCCTGGGATAAACGGAGGGCCTCCTCCGCATCCGGGGTAAACTGTGTTTCATTCATAGGTCAAACCTGCCTTTCATCTTAAAATCACTTTGCCCTCTCGGGACGCCGGAACCGGTCCGGCGTCCCGCATTGTGTGAGGGCAGATCCCTTTCCACTCTTTGTTACGCCTCGTTTTCCAACTGACGGATCTCGTCCCGCAGCTGGGCGGCCCGCTCAAACTCCTCCTGCTTCACCGCCTTCTTCATCTCATGGCGCAGGGCGTTCAGCTTCCTGGTCCGGGAGAAGCGGCTCTGTTCCTCCTTCTCCACCAGGTGGTCCGAATCCTTCTTCTCCTCCTGCACCGCCGGAGCCGCCCCCAGGGCCGGCATCTCCGTGAAGAAGTCGTCGAAGGGATTGTCCAGCATCCGTCCCATGAGGGCCGGCATGGGGGAGAAGAAGCCGTCCAGGAGACCGCCGAAGCTGTCGTCAAAGAGGCCGCCGCCAAAGAAGTTCCGCATCATGGAGCGGTTCTGGGCCGCCAGACGCTGGGTGTAGCCCAATTTCTCGGCGCAGTCGGCGCACAGGTGCTTTTCCTCCACCTTGCCGTTGATGTTGCTCCGGTACACGAAGGTAACTTCATTCTTGCCGCAATGTTCGCATTTCATAACTGGATTCCTCCTTAAAATTGAATCAATCTGTGTTTCCGGGACCGCTCCCCGCCCTATGCCTGTAACACCAGGGCGTTTTTTAAGAGATCCGCACGAACCTGGTCCCGCAGGGGTTTCGGTACGGCGCTGAGAGACTTGTCGCTGATGACCGCCAGCAGCGTCCGGGCCACAGGTTCCTCTAAGGCCCCGGCGTGGAGCAGGTTTCCCAGAATCGCCCGGGCGGAGGGATAATCCACCTCCGAACCCAGGGAGTTCAGCACGTGCATCATCAGCCCCTGATGGTTCACCCGGACCCGGGTGATGCGGATATATCCGTTGCCGCCCCGGCGGCTCTCCACAATATAGCCCCGCTCCGGGGAAAACCGGGTGGACATCACATAGTTGATCTGGCTGGGGACACAGTGGAACCGCTCCGCCAGATCGCTGCGCTGGACCTCCACCACGCCGTCCTCCGCCGCGTTCAGGGAGTCCTGCAAAAACGCCGCAATCAAATCCGTGATTCCCATACCCCGCCTCCTTTCGGTACTCCGCCTCTTGGTTTACTTCTCTTTGACTTTGACTTTCTTTAACCTTCTTTCTGTGGGACAGTATACCACAGTTTTCCCGTTTGTCAAGAGGTTATGTTTGACTTTCTTTGACTATTTTGTAAAGAAACTGTGAACGAGACGGCAAGGGCTGCAAAAAACGCTTTTCCGCCCCAGTGCGTCCACTGGGGCGGAAAAAATCTCACTCCTTCAAGTCCAGCCCCGACAGATACCGCCGCAGAAGGTCAAAGGCGTGGTTGGCGGAGAGATCCTGTAACAGTTCCCGGCGGCGGTTCCCCAGGCGCAGGCGTCGGCAGAAGGTGCCCTCCGGTACCGCAAGGCCCACATACACCACGCCTACCTCGACGCCCCGCTCGTCCCGGTCGGGGCCCGCCACGCCGGTGACGGACAACGCCGCCTCCGCCCCGGTGATCCGCCGTGCCCCCTCCGCCATGGCCCGGGCCGTGGGTTCCGACACCGCGCCGTACTGCTCCAAAATCTCCGCCGGAACTCCCAGCACCGCCCCTTTCACCGAGGTCCAGTAGCTCACCACGCCGCCCCGGTACACCGCCGATACCCCGGGCATGGCCGTCATCCGGGCCGCCATGCGGCCTCCGGTACAGCTCTCCGCCGTGGCCAGGGTCCAGTTCCGCTCCTTTAATAAGGAGACACAGGCGTATTCCAGCCCCTTCACGTCCACGCCGTAGACGATGTTCCCCAGCCGGGCCTGGACCTCCTCCACTACCGGGTCCAGCATAGCCTCCGCCTCCCGGACCGTGGAGGCTTTCGCCGTGGCCCGGAGACGGACCTCACTGGGCCGGGCATAGGTGGCAAGAGTGGGGTTCTCCATCCGCTCCATCCGCGCCCGCAGCAGTTCCTCCACGGCGCTCTCCCCCATGCCAAAGGTCATGATGTCCCGGGACACAATGACCTCCTGGGACAGCCGCCGCAGATAGGCAATGGCCCCGGCGTCCAGCATGGCCCGCATCTCCGCCGGAGGCCCCGGCAGCATCAGCACATGGACGCCGTCCTGCTCAAAGGCACAGCCCGGAGCCGTGCCCACGGGGTTGGGCAGCACCACGCAGCCCTCCGGCAGTTCCGCCTGACGCAGATTGTTCTCCGGCATGGGTCCCTGAAAGCGGCTCTCAAAAATTTTGCGGATTTCCTCCGCCACCTCCGGATGCAGGACCAGTTTCCGGCCAAAGGCGGCGGAGATGGTCTGCTTCGTCAGATCGTCATAGGTGGGGCCCAGCCCCCCGGTGGTGAGGATGATATCCGCCCGGCCCCGGGCAATCCGGACCGCCTCCCGCAGCCGCTCCGGATTGTCCCCCACCACCGTGTGCCAGAACACATTGATCCCCAGCTTCGCCAGCTCCTGGGACAGCTCCTGGGCGTTGGTATTGACAATGTTCCCCAGCAGCAGTTCCGTACCCACCGCAAGGATCTCCGCACAATGCGCCATAGAATCCTCCTATTCGTCAGACATATGTTGGTTACGGTTTGACCCGCACCCATTCCTCCCCGGACAGGGCCTCTCCCGTCAGGGCGTCCACGTCCAAGGCCGCCTCCGCCTTCCGGACCTCCTCCAACTCCGGACGGATGGCCGGGTGCCGGGGGGTAAAGACAGTGCAGCAGTCCTCATAGGGCAGGATGGACGTGTCGTAGGTGCCGATTCTCTGGGCAAGATGGATGATCTCCACCTTGTCCATGCCGATGAGGGGCCGGAATACCGGCAGGGACACGGCGTCCTCCGTGGCGCACAGGGCCTTCAGGGTCTGGCTGGCCACCTGCCCCAGGGATTCCCCGGTGATCAGGGCTTTCGCCTCCGCCCGCTGGGCAATGCGCTCCGACAGGCGCATCATAAACCGCCGCATGACCAAGGTGAAGTACGCCTCCGGGCAGTTCCGGCGGATCTCCTCCTGGATGTGGGTAAAGGGCACGATGTGGACGATCATGCGCCCGCAGTAGGCGCTGAGGTGCCGCGCCAGGTCCAGCACCTTCTCCTGGGCCTGGGGGGAGGTGTAGGGCGGGGAGACGAAATGCACCAGATCCAGCTCCAATCCCCGCCGGGCCATCATCCAGGAGGCCACGGGGGAGTCCAGTCCCCCGGACAGCAGGCTCACCGCCCGGCCCGCCGTGCCCACAGGCAGGCCCCCCGCCCCGGGCACCGCCGGAACGTGGACATAGGCCGCCTGTTCCCGGATCTCCACGTAGACCGTCAGGTCCGGATGCCTTACATCTACTCTCACCGCCGGAAACGCCTCCGCCAGCAGGCCCCCTACGGTCTGGCTGATCTGTATGGAGTTTAGGGGATACCGTTTGTCCGCCCGCTTGGTCTCCACCTTAAAACTCCCTGCCCGGGCAAAGGCGTCTCCCAGACGCGCCCGGGCAGTCCGGGCGATGGCCTCCGGGTCCTTGGGGCAGGGGTACGCCCTTGCCACCCGCACGATGCCAAAGACCTGACAGGCGGCGGCATAGGCGGCGTCCATGTCACAGTCCCCGCTTTCAGGCTCTACATAAATGATGCTCTGGCGGAGGGTGGTGTGGAACTGGCCGCAGCTTCGCATCCGGCGGCTGACGTTGGACAGCAGCCGGTCCTCAAAAAACCGCCGGTTCAGCCCTTTCAGCACCACTTCCCCCAGTTTCAGCAGCAATGTCTCCTGACCGTCCATAAGTTCCTCCTGCGCGTTTTTCCCTATTCTACCACGCCCCGGACCGGATTTCCAGAGGAAATCCAGAATGGAACCCGCCAGACGGCAAAACATCTCTGGAAAACATCCGGAAAGCTGTCAGGATTTGTATGGCGTTTTTCAAAAAAGCCCTTCCCTTTTGGGAAAAGGGGTGCTATAATGACGTTATATCTTTGCCCGCCTCCCCTTCAGACAGATTATACTCGCGCTCTTTAGGATTTGCCACATTTAAGGTCACTGGCACGGCAACTGATGGCAAATCTTATCGTTCACGAGTATAGAACATCCGGCGGGACGGAGAAGAATGCCAGAAACGAGGACGCTATGAAGAAAAAACCCATTCTCATCGGAACCGCCGCCGTGCTTTTGGCGGCTGTGGGCATCGGGGCTGCGGTGTTTGGAAACCAGCTCCGGACCGTGCTGTCCGTGGCTCAGAGCGCCACCATGGACGAAGAAGATCGCGCTGCCCGGGCGGAGGAGAGCGCCCAGATGGAACAGGACCAGCGCGATCGGTACCATATCCCGGAAAACGGGGCGGACGCGGAACTCAGCGCCGCCTATGAGGAGGGGTCTCTCTCCTTAGAAGAAGCTGCCGCCCTCCTGTTAGAGAGCGGCGGTGCCGGGACGAACCAGGATTCCCCGGCTCCGGCGGAGGTTGACAACCAGGAAGAGGAGAATTCCCCGCCTTCCGCCAGTGAGGAAGAATCCCCCGCGCAGACGCCCTCCGGCTCTACGGATTCCACCACCGTTCCTGTGGAACCGTCCAGCGGAACCGTCCCCGCCCCGGCAGAAGAACCCCACACGACAGACAGCCCGTCGGATGCCCCGGCCCCTCCCAGTGAGCCCCAGACCCCTGAGAAGTCCCAGGAGGAGGAACGCCTGCGCAATCTGGTGGCGCAGATGTACGTGCTCCGGGGCGCGTTTTCCAGCCGCATCGACGGCATTGTGGCCTCCTGTATCGCGGAATACCAGGCATTGGACCCCTCCGATCAAAATCAAACCAATAAAATGCGCATCGCCTACGCAAAGCTGGATGAGATCGCCTCCTTGGAGGCGGACTGCGACAGCCAGGTGGCCTCCATCGTGGCGCAGATCCGTTCGATTGACCCGGAGGAGGCCGACCGGGTCCAGCGGCAGTATGAGAATGAAAAGGCCGCAAAAAAAGCGGCACTGGTAGACCAGTACGGCTGAGCGCTCCGTACGCTCCAAAGGCACGTTCCAAACGCAAAGGGATTCTGGAAATTCAGGGTGAGGAAAGAACGATGATAGAAAAGAATCAAGAAGACGATGAAATTGTGATTGACCTGCGAAAACTCCTGCTGGTCTATCTTCGCAACTGGTGGCTGATTCTGCTGGCCACGATTCTGGCGGCGGGCTGCGCTCTGCTCTATACCAAAGTGGCCATCACGCCGCTGTACCAGGCAACGGTGTCTGTGTACGTCAATAACATGAAAAGCACCCAGAATATGGACACCATCTCCACCGGCACCCTCAGTGCCGCCCAGCAGCTGGTGAATACGTACATCAACATTATCCGCAGCGACCGGGTCCTGTCCAAGGCCGTGGAAGAGCTGGATATGCCGGGAATCAGCATTTCAACCCTGCGCTCCATAACCTCGGCAAATCAGGTGGCATCCACAGGGATCTTTAATATCAACGTGACCCATCCCAACCCGGAAACCGCCGCGGAAATCGCCAACGTGCTGGCCAGGGTCAGTCCCCAGGTGATCGCCGAGGTGGTAGAGGGCAGTTCCGCCCAGATTATCGACTACGCTACGGTGCCAACCAACCGTATCTCGCCCAATTACCGCAGAAATACGATGCTGGGCGGGGCAGTTGGGTTCTTGGCTGCCTCCGCTTATGTCACCATCCTGTTTTTACTGGATGTGCGGATTAAGGACGAGGAGGACTTGTCCCAACTGTTCCCCGTTCCAATCCTGGGCCAGATCCCCTCTTTTACTCACAGCGGCGGGAAAAAATCCGGTTATGAAACCGCGGCTTCTCAAAAAGCCGCCCCGGAGGCAGGAGGTGCGGAATGAAATTTTCTGGCCAGTTTGACGGCCTTTTTGACGAAGTTTTCCGGAGATTCAAGAAAAAAGAGAATACCGCCCAGACGGAGGCCCAGGAACTGGAACTTGAGCGGAAAAATCTCCTGAACCCCCACAGCGAGTTCTTTATCCGGGAAGCTTACAAAACCTTGCGGACCAATGTGAATTTCGCTCTGGCGGGAGAGTCCAAGAGCAAGGTGATTGTGGTGACTTCCTCCCTCCAGAGCGAGGGCAAGAGCATTACCGCGTTGAATCTGTCTATCACCTTCGCTATGGCGGAAAAGCGGGTCATCCTCATCGACTGCGACCTGCGCCGTCCGAAACAGGCCCGTCTGCTACAGATCCAGTCCAAAAAAGGGCTGAGCAACATCCTCTTGGATTCCAATCTCTTACAGTCCGCCATTAAGCCCACCGGACTGCATGAGAATCTGGACTGCATTATCTCCGGCGCCATTCCCCCGAACCCCTCCGAGCTGCTGGGTTCTGTCCGTATGGAGAAGGTGCTGGAAGAACTGCGGCAGAACTATGACTATGTGGTGCTGGACTGCCCACCCATCAATATGGTGACAGACGCCATGGTGCTGGCCCCCCACAGCGACGGGGTCCTGTTCGTGGTGCGGGCGGGGCAGTCCGAAAAAGGGCCTGTGACCCACGCCGTGGAACAGCTCCAATACGCCAACGCCAAGATCCTGGGCTTTGTCCTCAATGACGTGCACGCCGAGGGCAGCGGTTACGGGTACGGAAAATACCGGTATGGCTACTATCGGCGAAATGGGTATTATTCCTCCCGGGGCTACGGGTACAGCCGTGGCTATGGATACGGGGACGGATACGGATACGGCTATGGATACGAATCCCAGCCCCCGGCGGAAAAGCAGGAGGCCCCATGACCGATCTGCACTGTCATATTCTCCCCGGTATGGACGATGGTGCTTCCAGCGCCGCTGTCAGTCTGGAGATGCTTCGGATGCAGGCGGAACAGGGTATGGATACGGTGGTTCTGACCTCCCACTTCTACCGCTACCGGGAACGGCCACGGGAGTTTCTCTTCCGTCGGCTCAACGCCTGGGAAGATCTGCAAGAACATCTAAAAACCCTGCCGGAAGATGTGCGGATCCCCCGGCTGCTGCTGGGGGCGGAGGTAGCCTGGGTGCCAAATATCGAGGATCTCATGGACCTCTCCCGCTTCTGCATTGGCGATACCAAAAATCTGCTGCTGGAACTGCCCTTTCAGCCCTGGAATGAGGACATGATCCGCCAGATCTACGACATGATGGGCCATACCGGTATCACGCCCATTCTGGCCCACATTGAGCGGTACATCAAGTTCCAGCGCAAGGACCTTGTGGAAGCGGTGTTTCACTTAGGGGTCCCGGTGCAGATCAGCTCCGAATTGCTGCTCCATACCTTTCCCCGGAGAACCGCCCTGAAACTCCTCCGGTCCGGACGCGCCCAGTTTATCGCCTCCGACAGCCACAACCTCACCACCCGCAAGCCCAATATGGGCCCCGCCATTGAGGTCCTGCGCCAGAAGATGGGAGAGGACTTTGTGGCGCAGATGGACCGCAGAACGGATGCCCTGGCAGGCGTCCGGGATTCTGCCCACGCATAAAAAATCTGGGAGCGTCAGCTCCCAGATTTTTTTCACGTTACGCCACCTTCACCAGCCAGCGGAGATCGTAGGGTTCAAAGACCACCTTCTCATAGGCCTCTACGTCCAGAGGGACGCCGGTCCAGTCTGAGTGGATCTCCCCGGTCTGTTTGATCAAAATGTCGTAGAGAATGTCAAAGGTGGTGCCGCTGACCGGATCCGTCTCTACAATGGTGGAGTAGGGCAGTGTCTTGTGATAGGTCAGTTCCATGCCCCGGTAGTTGAAATGGAAGCCGCAGCGCATCCGGCAGCCGTCCAAGCCGGTGTAGACCGCGATCCGCTTCAAATCGTGGAGAATCCGGTCGTGTTCCTCATCGTAGAGGTTCTCCGGCGTGGTGGCGGTGTAGTCAAAACGGAACTGGATGGAGGCCCCCGGGATCTTCCGGAACCGCTCCAAATAGGGCACCAGTCCCTCCGCCGGATAGTTCCGGTAGAGCACGCAGTTCACCCGGAAGGGCACCGGCAGACGGGCCAGGAGCGAATCGTTGGACTCCACCACATAGCGCTGCATATGCCGGGAGATGTTGATGCAGGTGATCTTCCCCCGGTTCCGGGCGGCAAACGCCAATACCTCTTCCTCGCTCTGGCTCTCCGACACGGGAAGGGTGGTGTTGATATAGACCTTGTGGGTGGTGGGAATCTGGTCCAGCATAATTTGCAGGGAAGCCAGGTCCGCCAGAGGCTCCCCCCCGGTAAAGACGAAGTCGCACTCCGGCGTGATGGCGTCCATGCGCCGGATGCTCTCGCAGATCTTTTCCAGGGAAAAGCCCCTGAGATCCGCGTACTCCTCCTTGTTGATACAGAAGGGGCAGTGATTTTTGCAGTCGTAGGGAACAAAAATCGTGACGGTGGCCCCGCCCTGCCTGGTTTTGTAGGGATGTTTCATGATCATAACCATAACTGCCTTTCCACGCCCGGTGCGGCCGGATGCCCGGGATACTTGGAGTCTGCCCGAAATTAAGACACAGTACGTTTATTTTAATCTATTTTTGGCAGAAGGTCAAGGGGATTCCCGGCTTTTTGCAAAAAATCCGCCCTTTTTCCCCGCCCACAGCGTCCCTTTTCCGCCCCGCCGGGGCGCGGCGGCGGGTGCCACGGACGAAAGAACAAAATTTCGCCTGGATCCAACAAAGAAAAGAGTTGCCAGATCACGAAAAATGGTGTATGATAGGCCTTGAACCGGAAAACTACTTGACACAGGGGGTATCTACCATGAGCAAAACCGCCAGCATGGTGATGAAGATTGTGGGCGCCAGCCTGCTTCTCGCCGCCGTGATTTGCCTGCTGATTGGCGGCTGGCACGATCTCAGCGTGGGGTACAGCGGCATGAAGAAACGCTGGAGCGAACGATTTGGTCCCAGTGAGTACGACGACTATGACGATGAGGAGATCTTTCAGTAATCCCACTCGGCCCCGCCCGTCCCGCTCTTTTGCCCAAAGAGCGGGACGGCGTGTTTTTAGCCGACGACCGTGTACAGTATGCTCAATTCAAAGAGCAAAAATCCGGGTGTTGTGACCATCCAAAAACTCTGCGACGGATTGAACATCAGCGTCCGGGAGTTTTTCGACGATCCGTTGTTTGAGAACTTGGAGCAGGTGACCCAATAGTCTGCCTGCGCAGTCAGGGCAAGACCGCCCTCTGCCGCAGATCCTTCGTAAAATTTATCGTTGCTTTTTTCGGCAAACGTGTTATACTGGCGCCCAATGGAGATCTTGCCCTATGCCGATTATCAAACCTGTCTCCGATTTGCGCAATTACGGAGATGTCCTGCGGGATGTGGCCATAGGCCGTCCGGTATTTTTGACCCGGAACGGTCATGGACGGTACGCCATTTTGGACATGGAAGAATATCAGGAGTATGAGCGGATGAAGGCCATGAACTGGCTTATGAGTGAAATCGAAAAGGGCCGCCGTTCCGGGAAGGAGGAGGGATACTTCACCTTGGAAGAAGTGGAAAGGGAACTGGGTATCACATATGAATAAACTCATTCTCACAGCAGGCGCAAAACTCGATCTGGCTGAAATCAAAGCCTGTATCACAGGCAGATTGAAAAACGCTTCTCCTGCCCTTCGGATCGCAGCCTCGATTACCAAGGAACTGCACACCCTGGAACGGTTTCCCCAGATGGGACGTGTCATCGAATTGGAGGAGATCAAGGCCGGCTACCGGGCGCTTGTCTGCGGGAACTATCTGGCGGTTTACCGCATTGCGGGGGATACCGTCTACGTGGACCGGATCCTGTACGGACGCCGGGACGATATGGCGCTGCTGTTCGGGGCCGATCTGGACCAGAAAGAGGAACCCGAGGGCGAATCATGATGACAAACAGGGACACCCGGCGCGCCGCCGGATGCCCCTGTTTCCTTTGCCGGGAGGCCGCCTGGAAAAGCCCACATAGGGATATAATGATCTCACATTTCCTTATATGAATTTCCTACAAAATCCGATATAATAAACTTGTTACTGTTGGGGATTTTGGCGCTTACGCCCGTTACGCGGCGCTGTGAAAACGGGGCTATGGGTACGGCGGCTGAGATGCCCGATAGAACTACAAAAAGGAGGGTCCCTGCATGAACGCACACGGTAAGCTTCGCAAAATCCTGGCCCTGCTCCTGACTGCCGCTCTGGTGCTGTCCCTGGCCGCCTGCGGCGGCGGAAACGGCGGCGGCGATTCCAGCGGCGGCGGCTCCGGCGCGCTGGAAGTGAAGATCTGGGATAACGTCCAGCTCCCCGGCCTGCGCCAGATCGCGGAAGAGTGGACGGCCCAGTCCGGCATTCCCGTCAACATCCAGGTGGTGACCTGGGACGACTATTGGACGCTTCTGGAAGCCGGCGCTTCCGGCGGTCAGATGCCGGACGTGTTCTGGATGCACTCCAACAACGCCCAGATGTACATGGAAAACAACAAGCTGCTGAACCTGTCCCCCTATATCGAGGCGTCGGAGACCATCGACCTTGCCAACTACTATGAGGGCATTACCGCTCTGTACTCCCTGGACGGGAACCAGTACGCCGTCCCCAAGGACCACGACACCATCGCCCTCATCTACAACAAGACCCTCTTTGACGCCGCCGGGGTGGACTATCCCACCAACGACTGGACCTGGGACGACTACTATGCCGCCGGCAAGGCCATTACGGAGGCCGGCAAGTCCGCCTCTCCCCAGTTCTACGGCGCGGCCATGAACACCACCAACGACCAGGACGGCTACTTCAATATCATCTATGATTACGGCGGATACGTGATCTCCGAGGATCACAAGGCCTCCGGCTGGGACAATCCCAACACCCAGGCGGCCATGGAGTTTGTGGGCCAGCTCTGCACGGACGTGTTCGCCCCCCAGACCCTGGTGGCGGAGAACGGCACCGACGGCCTGTTCACCAACGACCTGGCGGCTATGATCACCCAGGGCTCCTGGATGATCCGCAGCTTCTATGACCACGACAACGCCGCCAACTTCGCCTGGGCCATGCTGCCCTACTATGACGCCAACGGCAACGGCGAGGCCGACGCCAGTGAGCGTTGCTCCATCTACAACGGCCTGGGCTGGGCCGCCTCCGCCGATACCAAGAATCCCGATGCCGCCTGGAGCCTCATCGAGTGGTTCGGTTCCAAGGAGATGCAGCTGGAACAGTCTGAGCTGGGCGTCACCATGGCGGCCTATGAGGGCTGCTCCGA
>CAJOHW010000027.1:26506-48421 GCA_905234565.1 uncultured Oscillibacter sp.
GGCATGGACATCACGCCCTTCCTGCAGATCGAAGAAGAGGGCACCCTGATTTTCCGCCCCTACTCCAAATACACCTCCCGGTGGTCCAACCAGTACCAGCAGGAACTGGTGGCTGCCTGGCAGGATCCCTCCCAGATGACCAGCGTGCTGAACAACCTGGCCGGTGAGATGAACGAACTGCTGGCCCGCGAGTAATCGCAGAAAGCGCAATGCTTTGAACGCGCCGGATCCTTAAATCACGATATCAGATAATTCTATCAGCGCGGGAATCACGCACACCGCCGGAGGCGGTTTCCGCCTCCGGCGCGCCTGTTCCTCTCAAAAAGCGCGGGTGACGTAAAGACGCAAGGAGGGAGCGTATGAAAAAAGCGGGTATGACCAAGGCGCAGAAAAACGAGGCCGCCTGGGGGCTTTTCTTCGTGGCCCCAACCATGATCGGCCTGATCGTGTTGAACTTCTATCCCATTCTCTATACTGTCTACCAGTCCTTCATGCGGACCGGGGACTTCGGCGCGGGCAACGTCTTTGTGGGGCTCCGGAACTACACCCAGGTTCTGGGCACCAACGAGTTCTGGGGGGCCCTGCTGAACACCTTCAAATACGCCCTCATCGAGGTGCCCTTCTCCGTATGCCTGGCCCTGATTCTGGCGGTGTTCCTGAACCGGAAGATCGCCTTCCGCAGCGGCTACCGGACCATCTTCTTCCTGCCCATGGTGGCGGCCCCGGCGGCGGTGGCCATGGTGTGGAAATTCCTCTATAACCAGCAGTTCGGCCTCTTGAACCACGTGTTCCACTCCAATGTGGCCTGGATCTCCGACACCAAGACCGCCTGGATTGCCATCGGCGTCATCGGCGTGTGGTCCATCGTGGGCTATAACATGATCCTGTTCCTCTCCGGATTGCAGGAGATCCCCCACGACTACTATGAGGCGGCGGAAATCGACGGCGCCACCGGCATCAAACAGTTCTTCTATATCACCATCCCCCTGCTGAGCCCCACCATTTTCTTCATCGTCCAAACCCGGATCATCGGCGCCCTCCAGGTCTTTGACCTGATCTACATGGTCATGGACAACACCAACCAGGCGCTGAAATCCGTCCAGTCCGTGGTCTACATCTTCTACCAGCACGCCTTTACCAACAACGACCGGGGCTACGGCGCGGCCATTGTCATGTGTATGCTGGCGGTGATCATGCTCGTGACCTTCCTGCTCCAAAAGAGCGAGAAGAAGTGGGTCTTCTACAATTAAGGGGGGACAGATATGGACAGCTACATTCTGCAAAAGCGCGTAACCCAGGGGATCGTCCATCTGATCCTGATCCTGGCCTCCTTTACCATGCTGGTGCCCTTCGTCTGGATGCTCCTGACAGCGTTCAAGACCATCAGCGAATCCACCTCCATCAACCCCTTCATCATCTTCCCCAGTTCCTGGAAGTTTGACAACTTCGCCACGGTGTGGAAGAGCTACAACTTCCTGTACCTGTACCGCAACACCCTGCTGATGATCTTCTGGCGGGTGGTCTGCGCGGTCCTCACCGCCACCATGGCGGGTTACGCCTTCGGACGGCTGAATTTCCCGGGAAAGAACTTCCTGTTCTCCCTGATCCTGGTCCAGATGATGGTGCCCAGCCAGATCTTCATCATCCCCCAGTATATCATGGTCTCCCGCCTGGGACTGCTGGAAACCATCGCCGGCCTGGTGTTCCCCGGCGCCGTCACCGCCTTCGGCACCTTCCTGCTGAAAACCGGCTATCAGGGCCTGCCCAAGGACCTGGAAGAAGCCGCCGCCATTGACGGGTGCAACATCGGCCAGCGGTTCCTCCTGATTATGGCCCCCCTGACCCGGTCCTCCATGGTGTCTTTGGGCATCTTCACGGCGGTGTTCGCCTTTAAGGACCTGATGTGGCCCATGATCGTGTGCACCCAGTCCACCACCACCACCCTCTCCGCAGGACTTGCCAAAATGCAGGGGCAGTTCTCCAGCAACTATCCGGAACTGATGGCTGCCGCCCTGATGGCCAGCCTCCCCATGATTGTCCTGTACCTCATCTTCCAGAAACAGTTCGTAGAGGGCATCGCCACCTCCGGCGGCAAGCTGTAAGGCTTCCGCGCTGGAATTCTCCAGTCCTCTCCCTTTGGGCAGCCGCCGGTTTTGCGTTTCCATGGGCGGCTGCCCTTTCCCTGTCATGCCGCGTTTTATCACCGTGCCGAACCCCTGGCCGTTGCGAAAAGCCGCCGGGATCCGGCAAAGGGAGGCCCCTATGGAAGCTGAACAGTATTTTTGGGAGAACAAACACTACCGGATGCTGGACTACCGCCACCAGCGGCACCACTCGGAGGATCTGTATCTGCTCATGTGCGGGCTGGAACAGTGCGTCCCCGGCAAGCAGTACGGCCCCACCCAGCGCCCCGGCTGGCATCTCCATGTAATCCTGTCCGGGGAGGGCAGCTTTGAGGCCAACGGCCAGCGCTCCGCCCTGCACTCCGGACAGCTCTTCCTGGAAAAACCCGGCGAGCTCACCTGGTACGCCGCCAGTGAGGAAAAACCCTGGGCCTACTGCTGGGTGACCTTCGATGGGAAACGGGCCTCCTATTACATGGAACAGGCCGGCTTTGCCCGGGATGTCCACATCCTGAACAGCTATGTGGCCCTGGATGAGTTTTACAAACTGGCAAAGGCCCTTTTGGAAAAGCCCCAGCTGAATCTGGCCAATGAACTGCGCCGCCAGGGGCTTCTGAGCCAGTTCATCGGCCTTGCCATTGAGTCCGCCGTCCGGTCCAGCCACGGCAGGCGCAACGCCAACGACTCCCCCAACGCCTATGTGGACTGCGCCCTGGATTTTATCCAGCACAATTTTGACCACATCAGCGTCTCCGATATCTCCGATTTCGTGGGGATCAATCGGAGTTATTTTTCCAATCTCTTTCACAAACGGGTGGGCGTCTCCCCCCAGGCCTATCTCCTGCGCCTCCGGATGCGCCGGGGCAGCGAACTGCTCCGGTCTACGGACCAGTCCGTCAAGGAGATCGCCCGGGCGGTGGGCTATGAAAACGCCCTGACCTTTTCCAGCGTGTTTAAGTCCGTCTTCGGCGTCAGCCCCATGCACTACCGCACCCAGCCGGACGAGGAGCGGATCTATCTCCCAGAGATCCCCCTCCCCTGGTACGGCGACAGAACCTGACCGCCGTTCCCGAAACCGACGCCCGCTTTCGCGCCCCTGGCGCAACAGAACATGAGATAGAAAAAACGTGAGACAGGAAAGGAAGTGGAGTAATCCATGAGCATACAGTTTCAGCCGGAAGAAAAGACCTTCACCCTCTGTACCCGCCATACGGCCTATCAGATCCAGATCGGTCCCCTGGGCTATCTGCTGCACCTCTACTATGGACGCCGGGCGGAGGGGACCTTTGACTACTTATACCGCCCAAAGGACTGCGGTTTCTCCCCCAACCCCTATGAACTGCGCCTGGACCGGGACTGGTCCCTGGATCTTCTCCCCCAGGAGTACAGCGGCTCCAACGGGGGAGACTACCGGCTCAGTTCCCTGAACCTGGTGACGGACAGCGGCGTGTGGGGGGCGGATCTGCGCTATGTCCGCCATGCGATCACGTCGGGAAAATATACCCTTCCCTCCATGCCCTCTGCCTTCGCCCGGGACGGTGAGGCGGAGACCCTCTCCATCGTCCTGGGCGATCCGGCGGCGGGGGTGGAGGTGGAACTGCTCTACGGCGTCTATGAGGCGCGGGACGTGATCACCCGGGCCGTGCGGATTGCCAACACCGGAAGCGGCGTCCTCCGGCTGGAAAAGGCGGCGTCCGTGTGCCTGGACCTGCCCTTCGGCACCTGGGATCTGATCCACTTCCACGGCCGCCACGCCATGGAGCGGCAGGTGGACCGGTCCCCCCTGTCCCCGGGCATCCGCACTGTCTCCTCCCGCCGGGGAGCCTCCAGCCACCAGGAGAACCCCTTCGTCCTCCTGTGCCAGCACAGCGCCACAGAGGACCACGGGGAGTGCTATGGCGTCATGCCCGTGTACTCCGGCAACCACAAGACGGAGGCGGAAGTGGACCAGATGGGCTCTGTCCGGGTGGTGTCCGGCATCCACGACCAGCAGTTCTCCTGGAAGCTGGAGCCCGGAGAGGGATTCGACGCCCCGGAAGTCCTCCTGGCCTACACCGATCAGGGCCTCACGGGACTGTCCCACC
This sequence comes from uncultured Oscillibacter sp., assembly GCA_905234565.1. Taxonomy (GTDB): domain Bacteria; phylum Bacillota; class Clostridia; order Oscillospirales; family Oscillospiraceae; genus Oscillibacter. Next base: position 30,714 of record CAJOHW010000027.1, read on the forward strand.
TGTACCACCGTTTCCTGCGGCAAAATCTCTGCCGCAGTTCCCTGATGAACCGCCCCCGGCCTGTGCTGCTGAACAACTGGGAGGCCACCTACTTCCAGTTCCAGGAGGATACCATCCTCCAAATCGCCCGGGAAGCCAAGGACCTGGGGGTGGAACTGCTGGTGCTGGACGACGGCTGGTTCGGCCAGCGGGACGACGACAACCGGGGTCTGGGGGACTGGTATGTGAACACCCGGAAACTCCCGGAGGGATTGGAGGGGCTTATCGCCAAGATCCACGATCTGGGGCTGCAATTCGGCCTGTGGGTCGAGCCGGAGAGCGTCAATGAGGACTCGGATCTCTACCGCCGGCACCCGGACTGGGCCTTGACGGTGCCGGGCCGGAAACCCACCATGGGCCGGAACCAGCTGGTGCTGGATCTGTCCCGGAAAGAGGTCACGGACTGGCTCTACGCCACCTTCTCCGAAATTCTGCGGCGGTATGACATCCAGTACATCAAGTGGGACATGAACCGGAACTTGGCGGACGCTTACAGCCCCGCTCTGCCTCCGGACCGCCAGGGAGAAGTGCTGCACCGGTATATGCTGGGCCTCTACGCTCTGCTGGACCGCCTGACCCGGGAGTTCCCGGCGGTGCTGTTTGAGGGCTGTTCCGGCGGCGGCGGACGGTTCGACGCCGGAATGCTGGCCTACTCCCCCCAGATCTGGTGCAGTGACGACACGGACGCCATTGAGCGCCTGTCCATCCAGTACGGCACCTCCTTCGGCTATCCCATGCCCGCCGTAGGGGCTCACGTCTCCGCTGTCCCCAGCCACCAGACCGGGCGCAGTACTCCCATCGGTACCCGGGCCGTGGTTGCCATGGCGGGAACCTTCGGCTATGAGCTGGATTTGAAACGCCTGTCCGACGACGAAAAGAACCAGGTCCGCAGACAGATTGCCCGGTTCCACGAATACGACGCCCTGCTGCGGGACGGGGACTACTACCGCCTTGCCGTTTCGGCGGAGAACCACGCCTTTACCGCCTGGGAGTTCGCCGCCCCGGACGGCTCCGAGGCCCTGGTCAGCGTGGTGCTGACCCACCCCCAGGCCAATCCCCGGCCCCTGCACCTGCGGTTCCAGGGCTTGGATGAATTGGGGCAGTACACCCTCCGCCAGGAGGTGTTCGGAAATCTGGTGCCTGACGACCTGCTCCATATGAAGGGGCGGAAACCCCAGCAGGTCTACTCCGGGGCGGCGCTGATGTACGGCGGGTACACCCTGCCGGACCTCTTCGGGGACTATCCCAGCGCCCAGATCTACCTGAAACGCCTGTGAGCGGGGAAGTGCGGCATCAGCTGCGGGCCTGGTGGAAAGAGGAACGGACCAAATGGTCCGCCCTGTCCTGGCCCCAACGGGCGGGGTATGTGTGGGACTACTACCGGCTGTGGATTCTGGGTGCCGTCTGCGCCGTCTCTCTCCTGGCCTATGGGATCACCCATTTCCTCTACGGACAGCGGGAAAACTGGTTCTACGCCTGCTTCGCCAATACCTATGCGGAGATCGGCTCCGGTTCCGCCTTCTGGTCGGACTACGCCCGGTACGCCGGTTATAATCTGGACGAGAAGAATCTGGTGTTCGACGCCCGGGTCTACTGCGATCCCACCCGGGAGGACTACGGCAACCAGTACTATCAGTTCCTGATTGCCGCCATGGACAGCGGCACCCTGGACGCGGTGGTCCTGGAACAGGACCGGCTCCGGGCCATGGGCAGCGCCGGACGGCTGATGGATTTGGAGGACGACAGGGTCCACTCCCTCATGGAGACCTACGGGGACCGGCTGATCTGGTGCGTGCCTCAGGAGGAAACCTACGGCAAGACGGAAGTCCCCATCGGGATTGACCTGTCCGGTTCGGCGCTGGTGGGAGAGGGCCGGGCCTATGGGGAGGACGCCGCCCTGGGCATCAACGCCCTGGCCCCCCATCCGGAACAGACGGAGGTGTTCCTCCGCTATCTCTTCGAGGAGGCTGCGCCATGAATTGGACCCGCTCTTTCCTGGACAACCACAGCGTGTTCGGCCGTCTCATGACCCGCTGCGGCATTCTCATCGCCGGAAACCTGCTGTTTTTGGCCTTCAGCCTTCCGGTGATCACCATAGGCGCCTCCTGGACCGCCCTGTGCTATACCATGCTGAAAACCCTGCGCAGCGGGGAGGTGAATCCTTTCGCCGCGTTCTGGAAGGGGTTTCGGGAAAATCTGGTCCAGGCCACCGCCGCCTTTCTCCTGCTCTCCCTGCTGACGGTGTTCCTGATGCTGGAACTGTTCTGGTGCGGACAGTTTGAAGGCCCTGTGGCCCTGTTCCGCTATGGAATTCTGGCCCTGCTGCTGGCGGAGATCGTCACGGCGGCCTATCTCTTTCCCACCATGGCGGCATTCCGGGGCACCCTCCGGGAACTGCTCCGGGACAGCGTCTACTTTGCCGTGGGACATCCTCTGCGGCTGGTGCTGGTGCTCCTGGCCCACACCGTCCCGGCGGCGCTCACGTACTTCGACGCCCAGCGGCTTCCCCTGTACGCATTCCTCTGGTGCCTGATTGGGTTCAGCGGCATTGCCATGTTCTGCGGAAAACTGATGCTGACCTCCTTCGCCCCCCTGCTGTCCAAGGCGGAGGGAGAGGAAACCGATGGGGAGGAGGAGCAGTCCCAGGGGGAGATTCTGCGGGACATGGAAAAACTGGGGATGTAAACGCGCTGGCAGAATTCCTTCGATTTTCGTAAAACGGGAAACGTATAAAAAAGGGGCTGTCCCAGGAAACGGGGCAGCTCCTTTGTTGTTTTCAGCATAAGATGTATCTCTCGTCAGCCCGGGAATCCCGGGGCGGCAGGTTTTACGCTTCGTCCGACGCAAGCGCCTCACTGGAACTGCGCAGTTCCACCAGTTCTTCCAGGCACTGTGCGCATACGCTCTTTCCACGGAAGGGCGTCAGTTCCTGGTCGGAGCCGCAGAACACGCAGCTTTCGGCAAACTTTTTCAGAATGACGGACGAGCCGTCCACATAGATTTCTAAGGAATCCCTCTCCGCAATGTCCAACGTCCTGCGCATTTCAATCGGCAGCACGATCCGGCCCAGCTCATCCACTTTCCTTACGATTCCGGTCGATTTCACGGTATTTCTCCTTTTCCGCTGCAAGCAGCACGCCTCCGCAGAGGCGCATCAGATTTTCTTTTCCGCCACAGCGTTTGGCTTCGGGGTCCCTTCCGCGCCCTCCAACGCGGTATCCTTTCCCCGTGCCCCGCTGACCATACCATACCATATTCTGTCATAAAATGTCAATTCTTTTGGGGGATTGTTTACAATTTCTTTATACTCAGGCACTTTCCGTCCCAAAAACTGACAGTGCAATACAGTTCGCAATACTAAGGCCCTACAGGCCGGAAAGGAGCGCGGTATGGTTTTGACCGCTCTTTGGACAGGAATGGCTGCCCTCTCCCTGCTCTTTGGCGCGGCCCTGGGACGGATGGACGCGGTGTCGGAGGCGGCGCTGTCCGGGGCGGCATCGGCGGTGGAGCTGGGGCTGTCCATGGCGGGGGCGTTGTGCCTGTGGAACGGCGTCATGGAGGTACTGCGGCAGTCCGGACTGGCGGAGAAACTGGCAAAGGGGTTTCGTCCCCTTCTGCGCCGCCTGTTTCCAAAAGCCGGAAAGGATCCGGAAACCCTGGCCGCCATCTCCGCCAACGTGACCGCCAACCTCTTAGGATTGGGCAACGCCGCCACGCCTCCGGGCATCCAGGCGGTCCGGCGCATGGCCCGGGGGTTGGACGGCAGGGCGGACCGGGAGGTGTGCCGCCTGGTGGTGCTGAACACGGCGTCCATTCAGCTGATCCCCGCCACGGTGGCGTCCCTCCGGGCCGCCGCCGGGTGTACCGCGCCCTTTGACATCCTTCCGGCGGTGTGGATCACGTCCTTTCTCTCCGCCGGGGCAGGACTGCTGGCGGAAACCCTGTTTTCCCGGCTGGGAGGGACGCGCCCATGAAGTTCACTTCCTGGTTTTTACCCGTACTGTTTACCTGCATCGGCCTCTGGGGCCTGGGACAGGGTGTGGATGTGTACGCCGCTCTGGTCCGGGGAGCGGAGGAGGGATTGGGGATTCTGCTGCGCATTGTCCCGGCCCTGATGGCCCTGCTGCCCGCCATTGCCATGCTCCGTGCCTCCGGGGCGGTGGAGTGGCTGGCGGAGGCCTGGGAGCCACTCTGGACCGCTCTGGGGATTCCGCCGGAGTGCGCCCCTCTGATGCTGGCCCGGCCTGTCTCCGGCAGCGGCGCTCTGGCGGTGGCGGGAGAACTGATCCGCACGTACGGCCCGGACAGCCACATCGGACGGGTGGCGGCAGTGATGATGGGCAGTACGGAGACCACCTTCTACACCGCCGCCGTGTATTTCGGCGCGGCGGGGATCCGAAAAACCCGCCACGCCATTCCGGCGGCCCTGATCGCGGACCTGACCGGATTCCTCGCCGCCGCCTGGACTGTGTCCTGGCTCTTTGGGCCAAACTAAAACGCAAAGAACCACCCTGCGTCGGAACAAATTCCAACGCAGGGTGGTTTCATTCATAGATATTTTATGTCTTTTAGCACCGAAGATCCACGTACAGTTCCCGCACCGCGTTGGGGGCGGCGGCAGGGGCCTTCTTGGGTTCCTCCTTGGGGGCGTCCCGCCAAGCCAGGAACTTGGGGGCCACCTGGGGGAACAGGGCCAGGGACAGCACATCCTCGTCACTCTTGGCGATGTCCCGGTACTCCTCCCGGTACTTGTTCAGCTCCGGTTTCAGGTTGTCCGCCGGACGGCAGGTGATGAGATCCTCCGGCGTAATACCCGCCTTGATCCGCACGTCCTCATTGACCTTCCCGGGAAGCCGCCCATACTCGCCACGGAGCATGGCTTTCGTCTCCTTGGTGAAGGTCTTGTAACGCTCACCCATGAGGATGTTCATCACCGCCTGGGTGCCCACGATCTGGCTGGTGGGCGTCACCAGGGGCGGATAGCCGCAGTCCTTCCGGACCCGGGGAATCTCCGCCAATACATCGTAATAGGCGTCCTCCCGCTTGGCCTGTTTCAGCTGGGAGATCAGGTTGGACAGCATCCCGCCGGGCACCTGGTACAGCAGGGTATTGGTGTCCACGTTCAGCACCTTGGGATCCAGGGATCCCTCCTCTTTCAGCCGGGCGGCCACTTTGCGGAAGTGGGCGGCGGCCTCGCTCATGCGGTTGAGATCCAGCCCCGTGTCCCGGACCGTGCCCCGGAGGGTGGCCACCAGGGACTCCGTGGCGGGCTGGGACGTGCCGTTGGCCAGGGGGGACAGAGCCGTGTCCACAATGTCCACGCCGGCGTAGGCCGCCATGAGGTTCACCATGTCGCCGGTGCCGGTGGTGTTGTGGGTGTGGAGGTGAATGGGGATGGACACCGTCTCCTTGAGGCGCTTAATGAGGGAATAGGCATCCATGGGCAGAAGCAGGTTTGCCATGTCCTTGACGCAGATCACGTCCGCCCCCATCTGTTCCAGTTCCTTGGCCAGCTTTACAAAGTAGTCCTCGTTGTGAATGGGGGAGATGGTGTAGCTCAGGGTGCCCTCCACCATGCCGCCGTATTTCTTCGTGGACTTGATGGCCTGTTCCAGGTTCCGCACGTCGTTGAGGGCGTCGAAAATCCGGATGATGTCAATGCCGTTCTCAATGGACTTGCGGCAGAAGGCGTCTACCACGTCGTCGGCGTAGTGCTTGTAGCCCAGGATGTTCTGGCCCCGGAAGAGCATTTGCAGCTTCGTGTGGGGCATGGCCTTGCGGAGTTTCCGCAGCCGCTCCCAGGGATCCTCGTTCAGGAACCGCATACAGGCGTCGAACGTGGCGCCGCCCCAGCACTCCAGGGACCAGTAGCCGATGGAGTCCAGAATCTCACAGGCCGGGAGCATATCCTCCACCCGCATCCGCGTGGCGGCCTGGGACTGGTGGGCGTCCCGGAGGATGGTGTCCGTGATGCACAGCGGCTTTTTCGACAAAAATTCCATAAATTCCATAACCGCCTCCTAATTACCGGAACAGGGAGATCAGCACGCCCGCGGCAATGGCGGAACCAATGACGCCGGCCACGTTGGGGCCCATGGCGTGCATCAGCAGGAAGTTGCCGGGGTTGTACTTCTGGCCCACCATCTGGGACACCCGGGCCGCCATGGGAACGGCGGACACGCCGGCGGAGCCAATCAGGGGGTTGATCTTCTCCTTCAGGAACAGGTTCATGAACTTCGCCAGAAGCACGCCGCCGGCGGTGCCAAAGCTGAAGGCCACGATGCCCATGACCATGATCTCAATGGTCTGCAGGGACAGGAACGTGGTGCCGGTGGCGGTGGCGCCTACGGACACGCCCAGGAAGATCGTCACAATGTTGATAAGCTCGTTCTGCACCGTCTTGCTCAGCCGCTCCGTGACGCCGCACTCCTTAAAGAGGTTCCCCAGCATGAGGCAGGCAATCAGGGGTCCGGCGGAGGGCACCAGCAGGGCCACAAAGATGGTGACCATAATGGGGAAGATGATCTTTTCCAGTTTGGACACCTGCCGCAGGGGCTTCATGACGATCCGGCGCTCCTCGTCCGTGGTCAGGAGCTTCATAATGGGAGGCTGGATCACGGGCACCAACGCCATGTACGAGTAGGCCGCTACGGCGATGGGGCCCAGCAGGGCCGGGGCCAGGAGGGCCGTGACAAAGATGGCGGTGGGGCCGTCCGCGCCGCCGATGATGCCGATGGATCCGGCCTGGGGGCCGGTGAAGCCCATGAGACGGCAGCCGGTGTAGGTGATGAAGATGCCCAGCTGGGCCGCCGCGCCCAAAAGCAGGCTCTTGGGGTTGGCAATCAGGGGGCCAAAGTCCGTCATAGCGCCCACGCCCATGAAAATCAGGCAGGGGTAAATGCCCAGCTTCACGCCCAGATACAAGATGTCAATGAGGCCTGGAGAGATGGTCTGGCCCACCTGCACCGTGTCCAGCACCGCCTGGGAAACGCCCAGCTGGGACATTTCCGTCAGAAACTCCGGCGTAATGGGTCCGCCGCCGATGAGATCCCAGTGGATATGTCCTCCGGCAAAGAAGATCTCATGGAACATATTGGCCCCGGGAAGATTGGTCATGAGCATGCCGAAGGCAATCGTCACCATCAGCAGAGGCTCAAACTTCCGTCCGATGCCCAAATACAGCAGAAAACAGGCCACGCACAGCATGATCAGGTTTTTCCAGCCGCCATCCTGGAGCATCAGGTAAAATCCCGTGTCATGGATAAATTTGATAATGGCCTCAATCATCTTACGCCCTCCGGTCGATGACGCACAGCAGCGCGCCGGACTCCACCGACGCCCCCTTGGAGGTGTTGATGGAGAGAATCCGCCCGTCAATGGGGCTGAGAATTTCGTTTTCCATCTTCATGGCTTCCAGAACCATCAGAATCTGGCCCCGCTTCACCACGTCGCCCTGGTTCACGTTCACGCTCAAAATGGTGCCCGGCATGGGGGCCGTGACCTTCTCGCCGCCTACGGGTCCGGCGGCAGGGGCCGGGGCAGGAGCGGCGGCGGGAGCGGGGGCCGCTCCGGTGAGCTCCTCCAGTTCGATCTCATAGGCCGTGCCATTGACGTTGACTCTGTACTTTTTCATATTGCTTTTCCTCCAGCCTTGGATTTTTTCAAACACGTCTCATGGACAAAATGCGGATGCCGGTGATGTCCGTGCCCAGTTCCTCCGCCACAGCCGCGGCGATGGCGGCGGCCATTTCCCGGCGGTCGGGTTCCGGAGCGGCAGACGCGGCGGCGGCAGGCACGGGAACAGGCGGCCTGCCCGCCGCCGAAATGGCCGGCGCGGCGCGGCTCTGCAGGACACGGCCCATAATCGTGGTCAGCACGATCAGGCAGATCAGGCCAAAGAACACGGTCCCCAAGCCCATGAGGATGACGAAGATGTGTGGATAGTCCATATGTCCCCTCCTGATTTCGCAAATTACTTTCATTATAGCAAATCCCGTCGGAAATTGCAAGGCATCCGCCCGGTTTTTTCCATGGACGTTTTTCCGAAAAAGCGTGCGGAATTTCCCGGTTCCCTCGTTGAGTTTTCCAAAGATCTGTGGTACACTGAGAAAGGACGGAACCTGCTGTGAGAGGGCGTGTGAGAGAGAGGGAGGCGGCGGCTGTGCGCTATGGGGAAGTGGTTCCGGGGAGGTTCCTGGAACGGCCCAACCGGTTTATCGCCCGGGTGGAATTGAATGGAAAGCTCGAAACGGTCCACGTGAAAAATACGGGGCGGTGCCGGGAACTGCTGGTGCCGGACGCCCGGGTGTACCTGTCCCGGGGCACCACCCCGGGCCGGAAAACCGCCTGGGACCTCATCGCCGTGGAAAAACAGACCGCCCGGGGGCCCCTCTTGGTAAACATGGACGCCCAGGCCCCCAACGCGGTGTTCTATGAGTGGGCGGCGGCGGGAGGCCTCCGGGAGGAGGTGCGGTCTATCCGGCGGGAGGCGGTCTATGGAAACTCCCGGCTGGATTTCCTGCTGGATACCGTCAGAGGCCCCCTCTATGTAGAGGTGAAGGGCGTCACCCTGGAACACGGCGGCAAAGCCAGTTTCCCGGACGCCCCTACGGAGCGGGGAGTGAAACACGTGCGGGAGCTGCGGCGTGCGGCGGCGGAGGGACTGGGGGCGGCGCTGTGCTTTGTGGTGCAGATGGAGGGCATGGACAGCGTGTCCCCCAACGACGGGCACGATCCGGCCTTCGGTGCCGCCCTGCGGGACGCCGCCGCCCACGGCGTCCAGGTGTGGGCCTGGGAGTGCGCGGTGAAACCCGATGCCCTGAATATCGTCCGGGAAGTTCCGGTGATATTATGAGAGATTCTATTCGCGGCGGTCAGCCGGATAAAGCTTACGATTTGAGAGCCAATCCCAATTTTTCACGGTTTCCCGCCCGGATTCTTTTGCACTTTACCATTGTGCGGAAAAAAAAAGTGTGTTATACTGACGGCGTTGTCCCCGTTGGAGAGCCGCGGGGTACATTCGACACGAAAGGAAGTTTGTCTATGGAACAGGTATTCCGACTGAGGGAGAACGGCACCAGCGTCCGGACGGAACTGGTGGCCGGGCTCACCACCTTTATGACCATGGCCTACATCATCGCCCTGAATCCGAACCTGCTGACCGGGTTCGCCGTGGGGACGCCTCTGTGGAACGGGGTGTTTCTCGCCACCTGTCTGGCCTCCGCCCTGGGCACCATGTGCATGGCCTTTTTCGCCAACAAGCCCTTTGTCATGGCCCCCGGCATGGGCCTGAACAGTTTCTTCGCCGTCATCGTGGGGAACATCGCCGCCATGCTGGGCACGGACTACACCAACGCCTTCCAGGCCGCCCTGTGCATCGTCCTGGTGGAAGGCCTCATCTTCATCCCCCTGTCCGTTCTGCGGATCCGGGAGCAGATTGTCACCGCCATCCCCCTGTGCGTACGCCTGGGCATCGGGCCCGCCATTGGTCTCATGCTCATGAACATCGGCTTCGGCTCCAACGCCGGCATCTATGCCGAGGGCAACGGCTATACTTCCCCCTTCTATGTGATGCGGGACTTCTTCGGGGCCATGACCCCCGGCGTCCTGAAAAACTCCATGGGCGCGGAGTACACCGCCATGGTTCTGGCCGTGGTGACTATGTTCGTGGGACTGTTCGCCATTGTGCTGCTGAGCCTCCGGGGCATCCGGGCGGCGGTGCTGCTGGGAATGCTGGCGGCCTCTCTGGTCTATTGGGCGGGACAAGCCCTGATTCTCCATACGAACCCCTTCGCGTCCCTGGCGGAGGCCTCCTTTGTTCCCCCCTTCGCGGATATGTTCTCCACCACCTTCTTTAAGTTCAACTTCCCCTCCTTCTTCCAGATCGGCTGGTTCACCGCCATTACCCTGGTGCTGACCTTCTGCATGATCGATATGTTCGACACCATCGGCACCCTCATCGGCACCGCGTCCCGGGCGGGCATGACGGACAAAGAGGGCAATATGCCCAATATGCGGGAGGCCCTGCTGTCTGACGCCATCGGCACCGTGGCCGGGGCCTGCACCGGTACCTCCACCGTCACCACCTTCGTGGAGTCCGCCTCCGGCGTAGAGGCGGGAGGCAGAACCGGCCTCACCGCCCTGACCGCCGCCGTGATGTTCCTGCTGTGCGTCTTTATCGCCCCCGTTGCGGCGGTGATTCCGCCTCCGGCCACCTCCGCCGCCTTGATCTATGTGGGCATCCTCATGCTCCAAGGCCTGCGGAACGTGGACTTCTCCGCCGTGGACGAGGCGGTCCCCGTGTTCCTGATGCTGCTGGCGATGCCCATCTCCGGCTCCATCGGCCACGGCATCGGCATCGCCATGATCACCTATGCCGTCGTCAAGGTCTTTACCGGAAAGGCCAGCCAGGTGTCTGTCCTCACCTATGTGATCTCCGCCCTGTTCCTGGTGAAATTCTTCGCGGCAGTGTGACAAACGGCCCATATTCATGAAAAACGCCGTCCTGTTCCTACATAGGAACAGGACGGCGTTTTTTTATCGTCCGGTCCAGGGAAGCAGCAGCCGCAGTCCCAGCACCGGGAGAAGCCGGTCCGCCGGGGCGGGCAGCCAGAACAGAGGGATCTCCTGGGGCTCCACCACGCCGCCGTCCGGCCGCCGCAGGGCCCGCTGGATACACAGCACCGGCTCCCGCAGACTGGACAGGGTCAAACTGTCCCGGGCGGAGAGGCCGTAGGACACCGCCTGCTCCATCCGCACCCCCCGCAAAGCTTCCGGCCCGCAGTCCCCAGGCAGAATCAGCACCCCGCAGTCAATCTCCGCCCCCCTCAGTTTCCGGCAGCCGCCGACAGTCAGGGCCAGCACGTCCCAGTGCCGTCCGGACAGCTCCGCCGTGGTCCGCAAACGCCGGGTCCCCGCCGGAAGCCAGCGCTCCCAGTGCCAGGGACAGTCAAAAATCGCACCCTCCAAACCATCACCCCGGATTGCTTTTCCATGTTTCCGCAGATAGTGTGGCCGGATTCCCGCGTTTCATGCGGATTGCTTTTTTCCGGCAAGTGTGGTACACTCATTTTACTTGGGAATTTGTATGATAGAGATCACAGAGGCCGGGGAGGAATGGCGTGTGCAGATTTTGGCCCATTGGAAAACGGTCCATCACCACAGGCAGCTGGTCCGGCGGTACTGTTTCCGCCTGGGACTGTACTGGCAGGGGCTGACCCACGATCTGTCCAAATACTCCCCGGTGGAGTTCCTGTCCGGGGCAAAATACTACCAAGGCACCCGCAGTCCCAACGACGCCCAGCGCCGGGCGGAGGGGTACAGTGCCGCGTGGCTCCACCACAAGGGCCGCAACCGCCACCACTTCGAGTACTGGACGGATTACGGCCCGGAGGGGATTGTGGGGGTGGAGATGCCCAAAAAGTACGTGGCGGAGATGTTCTGCGACCGTGTGGCCGCCAGCCGGGTCTACCGGGGAGAGGCGTATGAGGACGGGGATCCCTACCGGTTCTTTTTGCGGGGAAAGGGGCGCCGGCTTCTGATGCACCCCGCCACGGAGGCCCTGCTGGAAGAAATCCTGCTGGTGCTGCGGGATCAGGGGGAGGACGCCGCCTTTGCCTATGTACGCCGGGAGGTGCTGGGAAAACCCTAAGGGTTCCCGGCACCTCCGTTCTTTTCCTGAATTTTTTATGCCTCTTGTTCCCGGCGCAGAAAAGTCCAAGGCGGCACCGGGCGCGGGAGACGCATCCGGAACCCCATCTGGGGCGTCCGGGGCTCCGAGAGGGGCTGGCCCTCTAAGTCCTCCATCATGGGCACCGTAAAGGACAGAGGCCGCACATCCGGACCCACCAGTTCCAGGGTGTCCCCTGCCCGGAACTTGTTGCGCAGGGACAGCTCCGCGTTTCCCTCCGGATCGCAGGCCGTCACCACCGCCGCCACCTGCCAGCGGCGGATATAGCGGGCGTGTTCGTAGTACTGCCCCGGGGGGCCGTAGAAGAACCCGGTGGAGTAGGGGCGGTGGCTGATGTGCTCCACCTCGTTCCGCCAAACCGGATCCAAGGGCCTTCCGTCACAGACATCGTCCAAACAGTGGCGGTAGGCTCCCGTCACAATGGCGGCGTAGTAGGCAGATTTCGCCCGGCCCTCCAATTTCAGGCTGGCAATCCCCGCATTGCAAAGGTCGTCCAGGTGATCGATCATGCACAGATCCCGGGCGTTGAGGATGTAGGCCCCTTTGTCGTCCTCCTCAATGGGGAAATATTCCCCCGGGCGCTTCTCTTCCATGAGGGCATAGTGATAGCGGCAGGGCTGGGCACAGGCCCCCCGGGAGGCGTCCCGGCCCGTCATGTAGTTGGACAGGAGACAGCGTCCGGAGTAGCTGACGCACATGGCCCCGTGGACAAAGACCTCCAATTCCAACGCCGCCGGGGCCTTTGCCCGGATCTCCCGGATCTCGTCTAAGGACAGTTCCCGGGCCAAAATCACCCGGGAGGCCCCTAAGTCGTACCAGGCCCGGGCGGAGGCGTAGTTCGTGACGCTGGCCTGGGTGGAGATGTGCCGCCGGCAGCGGGGCGCGTACGTCCCCGCCAGAGAGAACACTCCCAGGTCCGCTGCAATCACCGCGTCTACGCCCGCATCGTCCAGCAGTTCCAGGAAGGCCGGAAGCCGGGCGGCCTCGTTGTTCCGGGGCATGGTGTTGACGGCGCAATACACCCGGACTCCCCGCTCATGGGCAAAGGTCACCGCCTGACGCAGTTCCCCCTCCGAAAAGTTCCCGGCGAAGGCCCGCATTCCATAGTCTGTCCCCGCCAGATACACCGCGTCCGCGCCGTAGCGCACCGCCATGCGCAGACGCTCCGGATCCCCCGCCGGAGACAGCAGTTCCGGTTTCTTCCTCATATCCTCTGATTGTCCTCAGTTTCCGATATAGTCCGGGCTGGCCAGGAAGGCGGTGAATTCGCTGTACGTGGTGAAGAAGCGGTGCCGCCCGTCCTTTGCCAGGCCATAATAGTAGTAGTCCGTACTCTCCGGGGTCAGGGCCGCCACAATGCACTTGGCACCGGGGTTGGCAATGGGAGTGGGGGGCAGTCCCTCGTGGCGGTACAGGTTGTAGGGGGAATCCGTCTCCAAGTCCGCCGATGTAATCGGCCCCGTGTGGTCCGGCAGGGCGTAGAGCAAGGAGGCGTCGATTTGCAGCATCCCGTAGGTGCCGCCCCGGCTGCCCGAGCCGTCCAGACGGTGGTAGATCACGGAGGCAATCCGTGCCTGATCCGTGCCGTCCGTCTCCTTCTCTATGAGGGAGGCGATGGTCACGATGTCCTTGAGGGAGTAGCCCCGGGTCTGGGCATAGCTCAGTTCCCCTTCCCAGGCGTCCAGTTTGCTCTCGAAGTTGATGAGCAGACGGTTCAGGGCGCTGGACGCCCGCTCGGGCTTGTAGAACTCATAGGTGTCCGGGAACAGATAGCCTTCCAGGCGGCTGGCGTCGTGGGAGGTCTGATCGATGAAGTCATAGTCAAAGACCGCGTTTTGGGCGGCGTCTAAGAGATCCGCCTCCGTGGCCACCCCCTTCTGGGCCAGCAGGGCGATGATGTCCCGCACGGAGAAGCCCTCCGGAATGGTCACCTTCACGGTCTCAGTCTTCATGGTGCCGGAGGAACTGCGCATTCCCACAATCAGGGCCCGGTAGTCCATGTCCGTGTTGAGACGATAGGTTCCGGCTCCGATCTTCTCCTCCGCCTTGGCCACCGCCGCAAAAGCCCGGAAGAACAGTTTGTACTTGATCAGCCCCGCGTCGTACAGCTTGTCAGCCACGTCTTTGACCTTGTCCCCGGTGTCAACCACCACGGTGGTCTCCACCACTTCCCCCCGGTTAAAGGCGCAGAAGTCGGAAAACAGCATCCAGCCGCACTCCGCCAGGATAAAGGACACCGCAATCACCAATAAAAAGTAGAGAGGCACATAGTACCACCGCCTCTTCTTGCGGCTGCGGCGCATCCGCTCCACCCGCTCCTGGGCACGGCGGACTTCCTCCGCGTTCCAGTTGGTGGTGTCTTTGTTTTGATAACCCGCCATCGGCTCCTCCCGTCTTTTCGGACGCTTTGTCCTGCCTCTCTCTCCCAGAACGTGAATCAGAAATACCGGGAGTTTCATCATCCGTTTCAGCCGCCAGGGCTCCCGGCACAGCCGGTAAAACCACTCCAGCCCATGTCTGCACCAGAACGCGGGGGCCCGCTTCGCCACGCCCGCAAAGATGTCCAGACAGCCTCCCAGTCCGCACAGCAGCCGGGCTCCTGTGGCCTGGGCGTTCTGGGCCATCCAAAGCTCCTGCCGCGGCGCTCCCATGCACACAAACACCACGTCCGCACGGCAGCGGCGGATGTCCACCAGCACCTGGGCGTCGTCCTGGAAGTATCCGTCGTGAAAGCCCACGATCCGCAGTCCCGGGAAGCGCTTTGTCAGGGCCTCCGCCGCCAGTTCCGCTACTCCCGGCCTGGCCCCCAGCAGATACAGGGAGAAATTCTCCCGGGCCAGACGCTCCATGAGCCCCTCGGCAAACTCGATGCCCGGGGTCCGCTCCTTCAGAGGCGTCCCCAAAATAGCGGCGCCCTTGATGATGCCCACGCCGTCCGGCAGCACCAGATCCGCGCCGTTCACCGCCGCCGCCACATCCGGCCGCTGGCGGCAGACCTCCACGATCTCAGGGTTCGGCGTCACCACCCGGTGGGTTCCGCCGCTGCGCAGCAGATCCATGGCCCGGTCCACCGCCTCCGACTTTGTCACATTGTCAAAGCCTACGCCCAAAACATTGATTCGCAAACCCGTTCACCTCTGTGCCGCTTCCGGCGGCCTGGGAATTGATTCCAGTCCACGTCTTTTTCATACAGAATTTCATTATAGCATACCCTCAGCCCGTTGTTCAACCCCCAATCCCTCCGGGCAGAAACAAATGCGGGGGAAATTCATGAAAATTTTCCAAAATTCTTGAACATTTGTTTGCATTTTCCGGAGAGGTGTGATAGAATAGGGCAAACACGAACGTCATAGGACGGGGGTGCCATATGGAAAAAATATCCGAAATGCAGGAGAAAATCTACTCCTATCTCATCGACTGCGTCCGGGAGCGGGGCTATCCGCCCTCGGTGCGGGAGATCGGAGCGGCAGTGGGGCTCAAATCCCCTTCCACGGTCCATTTCCACCTGAAACGCCTGGAAGAGGCCGGAATGATCGAGAAGGCCTCGGGAAAAGGACGGGCCATCTCCCTGACGGGGCCTGGGGCCTTCGGCTTCGATGGAAAGACCCCTCCCGCCCATCGGGTGCCTGTGGTGGGGAACGTGGCCGCCGGCAGTCCTATCCTGGCCCAGGAGTCCATTGAGGACTACCTGATCCTGGACGCCGGAGGGCAGGAGGACGAGTGCTTCGCCCTGCGGGTCCGGGGAGAATCCATGCGCAACGCCGGGATCCTGCCAGGAGATCTGGTGGTGGTCCACCGGCAGGAGGACGCCGTGAACGGGGACATCGTGGTGGCCCTTTTGGGAGAGGAGGCCACGGTGAAGCGCCTGAGCCGGAAACAGGACAAAGTGTGGCTGCTGCCCGAAAATGAGGACTACCAGCCCATTGACGGCACCGGGGCACAGATTCTGGGGAAAGTCATTGCCGTGGTCCGCCGCTACTAAGATCGGCAAAATCAGGCGGCAAAACAGCGGCAGACGCAAAGACGCGCTCTTGGGAGACGGGCTTCCGTTCCCATGGGCGCGTTTTTCGATCTCTATCTTTTAAGAACGCCGCTGAACCGGTTCCTCCAAACCCGCCCGGAGCAGTTCTATGGCCCGCTTCTCAATTCTGCTGACGTAAGAGCGGGAAATGCCGAACACCGCCGCCACCTCCCGCTGTGTCAATGGCACAGTGCCGTCCAGACCATAGCGCAGACGGATGATCTTGGCCTCCCGGTCCGGCAGACGCTCCCGGACCAGTTCCCGGACCCGCCGGGCGTTGTCCCGCTCCTGGAGATCGTCCAGCATGGTGTCCTCCACACCCACCACGTCCAGCAGCTGCAGCGCGTCCTCCCCGCCCTCCGATTCGATGGAGTCCGACAGAGAAACCTCATTTTGCAGCTTCTTCTGGCCGCGAAAGTACATGAGGATTTCATTTGCTATCCTCTCCCCAAGGGGTTTTAGGGGCGGGATTGTTTTCGGATTTCTTCGACAATTCTTCCGGGCATTCGCCGCCGTTTTCCTCCGGGGTTTCGTCGCTGTAATCCACGTCTAAAAACTCCTCCAGTTCCCCGCCGTCCTCCGTTTCCGCGGCGGACAGAAGCGGGCGCAGATCCGGGTATTCAATCTCGTCCTCTGACGCGCCGAACAGGACCACATGGGCAAACTCCCCGTCCCACACCACTTTCCGCACCAGCGTCCGAACCGCCGCCCGCTTCTGCTCCACGCTCATGGCATCGATACTGTCCCGGAACGTGGAGAGAAGCTGCCGCATCAGGTCAAACTCGATGTCGCTTAACGTGTGCTGTGCCGTCAGTCCTTCCAGTTCCGCAATCCGGGCGTTTAACGCTTCCCCGGTCCGGCTCAGTTCCTCAATCCGCGCCGCCACCCTTTTCCGTGCCGCGCCGTCCCCCAAATCCACGAGGCTGTCCGTCAGTCCCGTGATTTTTTTGTCGTTTTCCGCCGCCTCCCGGCGCAGGTCGTCCAGTTTCCCGTCATACTCTTCCCGGTTGCCCGTGTAGAACTTCTTGCTTTTCTCCAACTGCTCTATAAAATGGCTGTCGTCCCCTGACAGCTTCTTGATTTCCTCCACGATTGCCAAATCCAGCGTATTGCCGTTGGCGTTCCGCAAACTGCACCGGCTTTTCTGGCTCCGCTCCTTCAATTTGCAGACGTAGGTGTAAATGGGCTTGCCGTCCGCTGTGAATCGCTTGGACAGCTTCGGATACATCCGGCTCCCGCAGCGGCAGAACAGCAGTCCCGTCAACAACGCCTCGTTGCTCCGTGGCTTCCGGTAGCCCTTGGATTTGTTCCGCTCTAAGGATTCCTGTACCTTTACCCACGCCTTGCCGGGGATGATTCCGGGGTGCTGTCCAACGGTGACAATCCACTCGTTCACGGGAAGCAGTATCGCGGCGCGGCCCTTTTCCTGATCCGTGCGGTTGTAGGCCAAAATCCCCCGCGTCCCGTCGAAGTCGGACAAATCCGCGAACAACTCCGCCTGCCTGTCCGTAAAATACTGGTAAGCGTCGGAATCCGCAATCAAATACACGGGGTTTTGCAGGATGTTTTTAATGGAAAAGCGGGTGAAATTTTTCCCGGTTTTCGTCGCCGTCCGTGTGCGTAACAATTCCGCTTCCACGGCTGTTAAAGAATCGTGTTCCGCGAACAGGCGGTAGATGGTTTTCACCGTCTCCGCTTCCTCCGGTATCAGTTTCAGCTTGCAGGCTTTCCGGGTTTTCCCGTCCACCGTCACCGTTTTCACGCTCTCTGACGTGTAGCCGGTGGGGGTTGTCCCGCCCAGCCAGCGGCCCGTCTTGGCCAGCTCGTGCATATTGTCCCGGATACGCTCCGCAATCGTCTCCCGCTCCAACTGGGAGAACACGGAGGTAATATACATCATGGCCCGCCCCATGGGGGAACCCGTGTCGAACTGCTCCCGGATGGACACGAAATCCACGT
>CAJOHW010000028.1 GCA_905234565.1 uncultured Oscillibacter sp.
AACTGGCGGGATAGAAATCCGGAGCGATTCCACAGTGGATTTGGACGATGACGCCGTCTTTTATGCCCATTGGACGCAGATCCCCCAGCCGGTCAATCCTCCTGTCAACAACGGATCCTCTGGCGGATCTGCTGAAAGCGACGGATCTTCCGGTACCGCCGGAACGTTCAGCGACGTTTCTCCCAGCGCCTACTACTATGACGCCGTGGAATGGGCGTTCAAAAAAGGCGTCACTACCGGGAAAACGGACAGCCTGTTTGCTCCGTTTGACGGCTGTACCCGCGGCAATGTGGTCACGTTCCTCTGGCGCGCCATGGGAAAACCCGCTCCGGCCTCCAGGGTGAATCCCTTTTCCGATGTGGCGGCGGGAAGTTACTACTATGATTCCGTGCTTTGGGCCGTAGAAAACGGCGTGACCCAGGGAACCAGCGCTTCCACGTTTTCCCCGGGCCAGTCCTGCACAAAGGGACATATTGTGACGTTCCTGTACCGCACCATGGGGGAACCGGGAAAGACCGGCACCGGGGCCTATTACTCTGACGCGGTCCGGTGGGGCGAATCCCAGGGGATGTTTGCCGGTACTGGCGCCGCATTCAGCGCAAGTGACAACTGCTCCCGCGCCGACGCCGTCACATATCTCTACCGCGCCGTGGGACAGACGCAGACGGGATCTTCTCCCAGCCCCGCCAATTCTGGAAGCGGTTCCGATTCCCCGTCCCAGAGCGGCACGTCCAGCGGCGGTTCTAAAACACCCACAGTTGATCTATGCAGCACCTGCGGCGGCACAGGTGACTGCCCCTCGTGCTTCGGAGAAGGCCACAATGATTGCACCGCTCTCCATTGCATGAATGGAATGTGTTTGGAGTGTTCTGGGACCGGGACGATTTTAAGCTATTCATACGGTCAGATAAAAGAACGCAACTGCACCTATTGCCGGGGAACCGGCGATTGCCAGAGATGCGGCGGTAACGGAGTCCTTGAGTGCAGCCGCTGCCATGGTACAGGAACGTGTCCGACCTGTCATGGAACCGGTCAAAAAGCGTAGCGGACTTCCATACCCCACAAAACCTCACTCCGCCCTCCTTTCGGGGGGCGGAGCGTTTTTTTATGCGGATTCCTCCACCACAATGTCGTACTTCTCCACGTTCCGGAACCGGGCGGCGCCGCCCTCGCAGAAGAACGCCACGCCGATATCCTCCGGGTCCGGATACACGTTTCCGGTCATGACGTGCTTTCCGCCGTCCAGGAACGCCTCCACGGAGCAAACGTCTAAGAACAGCCGCAGTTCCAGGCGCTCCGGGTGCCCCACGTCGCAGAAGCGGCGGTTCACGTCCGCCTCCCGGCCCCGCATGGGGACGCCGGAACGGCTCCGGTCAAAGACCACGGCCCCCAGTTCCCGGTCATAGTAGATGGCGGTCTCGTGGTCCTTTCCGCAAAAGACCTTCACCCCGGCCCGCGCCGCCGTGCCCGGTTCCAGGGTCAGGGACAGCTCGATCTTGTCCCCGGAGATGCCGGTTAAGGAGAAGGAGGCGCTGTCGATGCTGACGGAGGTGTGGGCGATATGGTTTTGGCGGTAGCGGGCCAGTTCCCGGACGGGGGTCTGGATCAGCTGTCCGTCCACGATGCGCAGTTCCCGGGGCAGGGTGTAAGTACCGGCCCAGCCCTCCTTCTGGGTGGGGAAGTTCCGGTCCCACATCTCCTTCCAGGCCAGGAGGATGATTCTGCCGTCGGGCATGGGCAGGGTTTGGGAGGCGTAGAAGTCGAAGCCGCAGTCGATCTCCCCGATGGAGTTCACGGTATAGCGTCCCGTCTGGAAATCCAGCTTCCCCAGCATATAGAGGGCGGAGTGGATGTTCTGATAGCGGTGTCCCATAGGGGGCAGGTTTTGGGGGCTGGAGAGCAGGACTTCCTCTCCGTCCAGGACGAAGTAGTCCGGGCACTCATAGACGCCGTTGAGGCGGTAATACTCCTGGCTGTACTCCGGCTGGGGGTACAGGAGTTTCCCCACATACTCCCAGTGGTACAGGTCAGGACTGCGCATGAGGATCAGGTTGCCATAGCCCATCTTGTCCGGGTCCACGCCGGACACGTCCCCGGCGGAGGGGGAGTGAATGGGGCCGAGAGAGGGGGAGCGGTCGTCGTCGCGGCGGGCGGAACCGGAGGCTTTTTGGGCTTTGGCGTGTTCCGGGTCCAGGATCCGCACGCCTGCCACGGCGTAGTAGAGGCCGTCCTTCTGGAACAGGCGGGGGTCCCGGAAGTCCATGGTAGAGACTTCCTCATGGAGCATATCCGCCGTGACGATAGGGTTGCCGGGGTCCTTTTCAAAGCGGACGCCGTCGTCGGACACGGCCAGGCACTGGCGCTGGAGGTCCGGCTGGGCGCAGGTATAGAGGAGATAGAGCCTGCCGTCCTTCTCAATGGCGGATCCGGAACAGCACCCGCACAGGGCCTCATAGTCCTCCTCGGGCCGCAGGGCCACGGGCAGGTTTTCCCAGCGGACGAAATCCTCCGTGGCGAAGTGTCCCCAGTGCATGGTGCCCCACTCGGGCTTGTACGGGTAGTGCTGGTAGAACAGATGGGCCTTATCCCGGAAGAAAATGGTGCCGTTGGGATCGTTGGCCCATCCGGAGGGCACCGCCGCGTGATAGGCGGGACGGTAGCTGTGGCTCATGTCGAATCTTCCCCTTTCCCTGTCCAATGGGTGTTCCGCGTGATGAGGCGGCTTGCTATACTCGCGCTCTTTCACATTTGCCGCATTTTAGGTCACTGGCACGGCAACGAATGGCAAATCTTATCGTTCACGAGTATAAGACTGCCGGTACCAGTATAACACGGCGGCGGCTCCTTGTCGAGGGGGCTTTTCAAAAACATATGTGGTAATAGAGAGCCGGGAGAAACTTGACTTTTCATGATAGATTTGGTACTATCTTTTTGTTAAAAAAACCAAAAAGGAGTGGAAAAAATGCAAAAAAAGCCAGCCATTATCTCGGATCTTCTGGAAAAAATTTCCTCCCGCAAGGTGAAGTTTTCTCCCGAATGGTTTACGATGGTGTGTATTGAGCCGTTTTTGATTGTACCTATCCTGATGGCGGTCCTGGCCATGCAGCACCGAAACATTGACTACACGGTGGTCACCCATCCGTTTTTGATCCAGAAACTGGCGTTTCCGATTGCGGAAACGGCGGCAGTTTTGGCGATAGCGCTGGCCCTGTGGCATCGGCGGAAGGACTGGCGGGCCATCCCGCGCTCCAACCCGGTATTCGTGCTGTTCCTCTTTTGCATGGTATGGATGCTGATCTCCACCTGCGTCAACGGCTGGACGGAGTGCGCCCTCCATGGGTTTACGCCCATGGAAGAGACCATCTGGATGCAGTTGGGATATTTCGTCCTGTTTTTTGCGGCGGCCCTGCTCCGGGACAGGAGCGTCAAAGAAGCGTTTTTTCAGTTCCACGTACTGGGAAGTTTCGTCTTAATGGCGGCGGCCTTTGTGCTCTGGCACACCCAGACGGAGTCCCAGCTGTTCTACGACTGGTCCCCCCGGTTTTCCTCCATCTACACCCATTTCAACTACTACGGCTACTATCTCTCCCTGACCATCCCCTTGGCGGCGGCGGCGTTCGTGGAGGAGAAGAGCCGGATCTGGCAGGGGATTTATGCCGCGGCAGTGGCCGCCAACGCCGTTGCGCTGGTCATCGACGACACCTCCGGCGCGTGGCTTGCGTGTATCGCCGCCCTGATCTTTCTCCTTGCCACCCATTTTATCCTGGAACGGAAAGTGAATTTCAAAGTGCTGGGGATTGTGGCGGTGTTTCTGGTGTTCTTCATTGCTACGGGACTGTCAAACGGTCTGCTGGTCAAAAACAGTTCCACTCTCGTCAGCGATGTGTCCGCGATTGCCGCCGCCGCGGGAACCTCCGACCAGGCGGAAAACGCCGACCAGGCGGAAAACGCCAACCGGGTGGAAAACGCCAACCGGGCGGGAACCGGAAGATGGGGCATATGGAAAACAACGGTCAGTTATATAAAGGAGAACCCTGTGTTCGGTATCGGCATGGAGGGCATCTATCAAAACCAGCTGTCAGGGGTATTCCATACATCCCGGCCCCACAATGAGTATCTGCAATACGCCCTTTTCTACGGCATCCCGGTCAGCGCGGCCTACACCGCCGGATGTTTCGGCGTGTATCTGCGTGCCCTGCGGCGGAAAGGGGAACTGGACCCCTACGGGCATATCGCCCTGACCGCCGCCTTTGGCTATTTAATCTCCGCGTTTTTCGGAAACACCCTCTTTTGCACCACGCCCCTGTTCTTCCTGTTTTTGGGGATCGGGTACGGGGGGATTCCTCTGATGGAGAAGAAATAGGGCCCGTTTCACCCCCGCGCCTGAAAGGAGGCGGTCCCATGCCGGAGCCGGTGCTGGCCCTCCGGGACATCAAGAAATACTATCCCCTGCCCGGAGGCGGTCTGCTGGAACGCCGTCCGCCGCTGAAAGCCGTGGACGGCGTCACGTTAGAAGTGGGCCGGGGGGAGGCCATGGGCCTGGTAGGGGAAACCGGCTGCGGAAAAACCACCCTGGCCCGGGTGATTCTGCGGCTCCAGCCCCCCACCTCCGGCAGCGTGTGGTACGGCGGCACGGACGTCACCGCCCTAAATTCCCGGCAGATGCGGCCCATGCGCCGGCTGGTGCAGATGATCTTTCAGGACCCCTCCGCCGCCCTGAACCCCCGGCAGACCCTCCGGGACCTTCTCAGCGCCCCCTTGGACGCCCTGGGTACCCGGACAGGCCGGGAGGCGAAACTCCGGGAGGTAGTGGACCTGGTGGGCCTGCCTGTCTCCTTCCTCTCCAAATACCCCCACGAGATGTCCGGCGGACAGCGCCAGCGGGCGGCCATCGCCCGGGCCATGGCGTCGGAACCCGCCCTGCTGGTGTGCGACGAGCCCGTCAGCGCCCTGGACGGCTCCGCCCGGGGACAGATCCTCCAAATGATGCGGCGGATCCAGGAGGAAAAGGGCGTATCCTACCTGTTTATCTCCCATGACCTGGGGGCGGTTCGGTTTCTGTGCCAGCGTCTGGCGGTGATGTACTTAGGCGGCATTGTGGAACAGGGCACCCGGCAGGATATCTTCCAGCACCCCGCCCACCCTTACACGAAGGCCCTGCTGTCCGCCGCCGCTCCCCCGGATCCCCTGGGGGAACCCCCGGTGCTGCTGCGGGGAGAGGCGGCCAGTCCCGCCCGGGCCCCCGGCGGGTGCGCCTTCCGGACCCGGTGCCTGTACGCCACGGTGGGCTGTGCCAAGGGCCGCTATCCCCTGACCCCCCTGCGCCGGGAGGACGGGGCCACCCATTCCAGCGCCTGTCCCCGCTACCGCCGGGACCTGTGAACAAATCATAACTGCACTCCATTTTCCGCGTCCCTGTACACATACTGATTCATTTGGGAGGATACCGCTATGAAACGACCGGGATTTCTATGGAACTGGATGCCGTTCCTTGCCGCCGCCCTGATCCTCACCGCCTGCGCCTCCTCTCCCGCCGCCCCGTCGGAGTCCCAGGAGGAAAACGTCATCAATATCTCCTTCACCACCGCCTGGGGCAGCTTCAACCCCTACTACTCCGCCGCCAGCACCATGTACGAGTACGCCCTCTTTGACAAGATCTATGACAAGCTGGTGTTTACGGACATGGCGGGCATGGAGATCCTGCCCCGGGCCGCTTTGAGCTGGGAGAGCGCCGACGAGGGCCGGACCCTGATCTTTCATCTGGACCCCGGGGCCACCTGGTCCGACGGGGAACCGGTGACGGCGGAGGACTGGGTGTTCACCATCCGGCTTTTGGCCTCTCCGGAGAGCGTCCTGACCACCCGGGTCTTTACCCCCCTGCTCCTGGGCACCGATGACACCGGTGCCGCCCCGGATCCGAACCTTCTGGGGGCCGAGGCCATAGACAGCGCCACCTTGAAACTCTCCTTCAAGGAGATCACGGATCCCGTGAACTTCCTGGTGTACTACAACCGCCAGTTTTTTGTGCTGCCGAAGCACCTCCTGGGGGACGTGCCGCCGCCGGAGATCCTGAACGCGGACTACTGGCAGAACCCCGTTGGATCCGGTCCCTGCGTGTACGTGTCCCAGATCTTAGGCTCGGAGATGGTCCTGAAGCCCAACCCCTACTACCACCTCTGGAACGGCAACTGGGATAAGCTGCGTCTGCGGGTGTTAGAATCCTCCAGCCTCATCGCCAACCTGATCTCCGGAGAGGTGGACCTGAACGAACTGGGCTCCGGGGCCTCCGCCGACCGGGTGCCCCTGGCGGAACTGGGGGGGCTGGTGGTCCGGAAGGCCCAGGTCCGGGACTTCTTCCTGGAAGTGCTGATCAACGCCCACAACGTGCCGGATCCCCGGATCCGAAAGGCCATGCACCTGGCCATTGACAAGGAGGCCGTGGTGGCCGCCGCCGCCCGGGAGGTGGGACAGGTCACCTATGGCTGCCAGCTGCCGGGATCCGACTATGAGGACCCGTCCCTGGCCTTCCCCCGGGACGTGGAACAGGCGAAAGCTCTCCTGACGGAGGCCGGATACGACGGTCACAGCTTTACGATTGCCTACGCCCCCAAGCGGGAGAATGTGGTGGAACTTCTGATCCAGCAGTGGGCGGAGGCGGGCATCCGGGTGAATCCCACGGTGGTGGACGTGTCGGCCATGTTCTCGGGACTGGGCAGCGGCCAGTATGACCTGGGCGTCTCCGGCCACTCCGCCACGGTGAATCCCCTGTGGTTTGAGACGGAGTTCCCCGCCGACGACGAGGCTCCCCCGGATCCCGTCCGGGACGCCTGGGTGGGGAAAATCCAGACCACCGTGGACCCGGAGGCCAAAACCGCCCTGGTGCTGGACTACCAGAAGTATCTGGCGGAACAGACCTATTTTATCCCCCTGTACTTCTCCGGGGAGTTCTGGCTGGAATCCCCCCGGGTGTCCGGCATCCGCTACTCCGCCTCCCCCATGTGCAACGACAACGTGTGGGAGTGGGTAGTCAACAACGAGAGCCGGTGGTAACGCATTCCAGGTTCTTAGAAAGGAGGGCCTATGGCCCGTCGTCTCGTCCGCCGGGCGCTTCCGGCGGTATTGTCCCTGCTGTGCCTCATGGGCGTGCTGTGCCTCGCCTTCGGAGGAAAAGTTCCCTTTCCGGAACGGTATTTCCTGTGGCTCCGGGGGGCGGCGCAGGGGGATCTGGGGTTCAGCACCCGCTACTCCGCCCCGGTGCTGTCGATTCTCGCCCAGCGCATCGGCCCCTCCCTGCTGCTCATGGGCACAGGGGTGTCCCTGGCGGTGCTGACGGCCCTGCCCCTGGGGGTCCTGGCGGCCTGCCAGCCCCACTCCCTGTGGGACCACCTGTCCGGCGTCCTGGCCCTGGCGGGAGCCGCCGTGCCCCGCTTTTTTCTGGGCATCGTGTGTATCTATGCCTTCTCCTTCCGCCTGCGCTGGTTTCCCGCCATGGGAATGTACGCCATCAACGGCGCGGGCCTGGGAGACGTTCTGCGGCATCTGATTCTGCCCTCCCTGATTTTAGCCATGGGGTCCATGGGCCGGATCCTGGAACAGACCCGGAACGCCTGTTTAGACGTGCTCCATGAGGACTACATCCGCGCCGCCCGGGCCAGGGGCCTTTCGGAGGCGGCGGTGTTGGTGCGCCATGTGCTGCGCACGGCCCTGGCCCCCATCTGCGCCCGGCTGCTGCTGGAACTGCCGTCCATTTTAAGCAGCGCCGCCGTGACGGAGAAGATCTTCGGCTGGCCCGGCCTGGGCGCTCTGGCCATTGACGCCCTGCGCAACCGGGACGTGCCTTTGATTCTGGGGGCCTCCGTGACCATGGCCGGGGCGGTGCTGGCGGCGGATCTGCTGTCGGATGTGGTCCGGCGGGTGTTGGATCCCCGCCTCTCCCAGGAGGGCGCCTTATGAACCGGGGGGAGATCTGGAGCCGGTTCCGGTCCTCTCACCGGGCGGTGCTGGGACTTATGATCCTGAGCTTGGAGATTTTAGCGGTGGTATTCCTGCCGCCGCTGCTGGGGCTGGACCCGGCGGCCTCCGACATCCACGCAGGCTTTTTTGCCCCGCCCTCTCCCCTGCACCCTTTGGGCACCGACGGCGCGGCCCGGGACCTGCTGGCCCGAACCCTGTGCGGGGGACGGCTGTCCCTCCTGGCGGGACTGACCGCCCCCCTCATCGGCGCGGCGGTGGGCCTGCCTCTGGGCCTTGCGGCGGGATACTACCGGGGGGCCGTGGAGGCGGCGCTGATGGGAGCCGCCAACGTGTTTATGTGCCTGCCCAATCTGTTCCTGGCCCTGATCGTTTTGACCCTTGTCCGGCCCTCTCCGGTCAGCGTGGTGGTGGTCATCGGCCTGGTGAGCTGGACCGATACCGCCAAACTGGCCCACTCCCTGGTGGTGTCCATCCGGGAACAGGACTACATTGCCAGCGCCGTCACCATCGGGGAGAGCGAGTGGCAGATTCTCACCCGGGAGATTCTCCCCGGGGTCCTCAGTCCGGTCCTGGCCTCCCTGTCCTTTCAGGCGGGGGGCGCGGTGCTGCTGGGCTCCGCCCTGTCCTATCTGGGGGCCGGGATCCCCTCCCCTTGGGCTTCCTGGGGCAGTATCATCTCCGCCGCCCAGGATATATCCGTCCTGACGGGGGCCCCCTGGGTGTGGGTGCCCAGCGGTACGCTGATCGTCCTCACCAGCGCCTCCCTCCACTTCATTGGCCGGGGGCTTCGGGACGCCCTGGATCCGAAAATGAACTCCTGGAACCCCGGCTGCCGGGGAATCGAGCCCTCGGAGTTCGACGGCGGCAGCGCCGTATAAAGCGAGAGAAAGAAACGCCGTCAGAAGGACTTGCGCAACAATAAGAGCCGCAATTATGGCGCAGTATCCGTCGTTCTGGACAAGGCGGCGGAGCGCCGCAATCCTTTGTGGGTTGCAAGCGACGACAACGAAGTCCAGGGCGGCGGAGACAAGCCAGAATGTGGAAATTATTGTTGTGCAAGTCCTAAGGAGGCGCGCCATGGCAAAACCTCTGTTGGAGGTCCGAAATTTATGCGTACAGTTCAGCCCGGGGGTCAACGTCCTGGACAAGCTGTCCTTCTCCCTGGACCGGGGGGAGACCCTGGGCATCGTGGGGGAGTCGGGCTGCGGCAAGACCCTGGCGGTGTCCGCCCTGGTGGGGCTGCTGCCTCCGGGGGGCCGGATCACCGGGGGACAGATCCTCTTTGAGGGACAGGATCTGTCCCGGCTGAATCCCAAACAGCTGCGGTCCCTGCGGGGACGGCGGATCTCCATGATCTTCCAGCACTCCGCCGCCTCCCTGAACCCCGTGTACCGGATCGGCACCCAGATGCGGGAGACCCTGCGGCTGCACCAGAAACTCTCCCCCGGAGAGGAGACGCGGGTCTGCGCGGAGGCACTGCGGCGGGTGGGCCTCTCCATGCCGGAGACCCGGCTGCGGCAGTTTCCCCACCAGCTCTCCAGCGGACAGTGCCAGCGGGTGATGATCGCCCTGGCCCTGCTGTCTACGTCGTCGCTCCTGATCGCGGACGAGCCGGTGTCCGCCCTGGACGTGACGGTCCGGCCCCAGATCCTGGGGCTGCTGCGGACCTTCCGGCAGGAGACCGGGGCATCCATTGTGCTGATCTCCCACGACATGGGGGCCGTGGCGGGAAACGCCGACAAGGTGCTGGTGATGTACGCCGGCCGTCCGGCGGAGTATGGAGACGCGAAAGCGGTGCTGTCCGCCCCCCTGCACCCCTGTACCCGGAGCCTCCTGTCCTGCGTCCCCCGGTCGGACCGGGACACGGTGTTCCCCCCTATGGAGGGCGCTCCGCCGTCCTTGGACGCCCTGCCCGCCGGATGCCGCTTTGCCCCCCGTTGTCCCCGGCGGCAGGCGGTCTGCCAGGCGCAGAGACCGCCCCGGATTACCCGGGGCGGCAGAACCGTGTATTGTCATCTTCCCATGTGGCCGGGAGAGGGGATCTAAGGACTTGCGCAATAATAAGAGGCGCAACTATGGCGTAGTATCCGTCGTTCTGGACGAGGCGGCGGAGCGCCGCAATCCTTTGTGGATTGCAAGCGACGACAACGAAGTCCAGGGCGGCGGAGACAAGCCAGAGTGCGCAGATTATTGTTGCGCAAGTCCTAAGACAGTTCCCTCTTATCCCCCGGCGTGAGCGTATTTCTTCACGAAATCGTCTATGGCCAAGGGCTTGGAGAAATAGTAGCCTTGCAGGTAGTCCGCCCCCAGGTCGCACAGGGCATCCGCCATTTCCTCCGTCTCAATGCCCTCCGCCGTAACCGTATAGTCCATCTCCTTGAAAGCCCGCACCACTGTGGGCAGGAGAATGTCCCGGTCGTGGAAATAGCTCCACACCACTTCCATGTCCAGCTTGATGTTCACAAAGGGATACTGTTTCACCCGGGTCAGGTTGGAGTAGCCGCTGCCGTAGTCATCTAAGGAGAACAGGAAGCCGTTCTCCCGGAGGATCCGGATCTGCTGTTCCAGGAGGGAGATGTCCAGCACCGCCTGCTCCGTGATCTCCAAGTGGATGACCTCCGCCGGAATGCCGTACTGGTCCAGAATGGTCAAAAACCGCTGGCTCAAGTCCTTGCGCATACACTGAATGGGGGACAGGTTCACGTTCAGCCAAGACAGGCCCATGGCCTTCAAGTCATGGTCCCGGACAAACTGACAGGCTTTCTCTAAAATCTGCTCCCCCATAAGGTTGATGTACCCGGTGCGCTCCGCGATGGGCACAAAGAGGCTGGGGGGCAGAATCCGCCCCTCCTCGTCCCGGATGCGGCACAGCACCTCCGCCCCGGACAGAGTCCGGGTTCTGCCGTCGATGAGGGGTTGGAGGAAGATCTCCACCTCGTTGCGCTCCACCGCCCGCTCCAAGGCCCGCTTTACGTCCACCTGACGGCCCATCTCCAAAATACTGTCGGATTCGATGAGGCCCCCGGTGTCCGGAAGCAGGCCTTTTGTGTTGTCAAAGGCCATATAGAGACGGTTGAGGATGCCGTCCGCCGTGGCCAGGTCCGATTCCTCCCCGATCTCCACAAAGGCGATATTCAGATCCAGCTCCGCCTGGTCCGCCGCCCAGGGGGACTGGAACCGGTCATAGATGTCCGTGCGGATCCGCTCCCAGTCCATGGACTGGGACCCCAGCAGGGCAAACCGCCCGCTGCGCAGATAAAACGCCTGGCACTCCGGAAACGTGTCCACCAGATACCGGCCAATCAAGGCCATGCCCCGGTCCATCTGCCGCCCGCCGTAGATTCCCCGGGTGTCGATGTAGTCCAGAATGGCGAAGGACAGGATCCGATAGGCCTTCTGCCGCTCCCGCAGAGCCTCCCGGAAGGCCCTGCCGTTGAAGGCGCTGCCCCGGTTGGACAGGTACAGCAGCGGGTTTTCAAAGGACAGAAACAGGAGGATCCCCCCCATGAGGCAGAAGGTCTCCCCCAGGGGCCGGGTGGCGTGGAAGATCCGGGCCAGGTTTCCCGCCAGAAGCATATGCTGGCAGAATACCGCCGAAAAGTATTCGCTGCGGTGCAGGAGGCCGGAGTGGCCCCGGATCAGGCGCAGGGATTCCATGGCGCACAGGCACTCCAGGCCGTGGGGCACCGCCCACAGATACTCCGGAAGCAGTCCCGCCGTCACGGCCTCCATCAGGCACACCATGAGAATCTGGGCAAGGCCGAAGCCCGTCCAGGCCATGCGGGTCTGCCGGGGGACGGGGTCCAGGTGCAGGACCTGTACGGTGAAGCGGAGAAACCACCAGGACCGGGACAGGGACACCATCACGGACAGGGCGCACAGGAGATACACCCCGGCGCCCGGGGTTTCCGGATTGCTCAATGCCGCCCGGGTGAAGGCCAGGCCGCACACCGGAGCCAGGGTTTGCAGCACCAGCAGTTCCAGGAACACCCGGTTCCGGCGGCTTTTCAGCCGGGGCATGGCAAAGGTGTACGCCAGGATCACCAGCATCACCATGGTATTGGGCACCGCGTAAGTATCGTTCCACATAGGCCTCTCCGTTCCTTCGGCGCGTTTCCTCTGCCGTCTCTCCCGCGTTTTGGGCAGCTTGATCTTTTTTCTCTCTACCTACTTTCCCATTCTTATAGTATATCACAGTCCGCCCCGGGCCGCAACTTTCTTTTCTGCGCTTTGCGCTTTCTTTTACGCTGTGATTGCACTTTGTTTCGCGTTGCTTTTGCCCCGCCGGAGGTGTATGATAGGACCATCATCCGGAAGGGATTCACGGGAAGGAGCTTGTCATGGAAAATCGGGAACCGGAGCTGCTGAAACTTCAGCGCAAAACCCTCTTTTACGCCCGTCTGGCCTGTTTCGCGGCGTCGATTTTGCTCTTGGCCTCCGTTGCGGCGGGGATTTTCGCGGCGGGAACCCTCCGCCGGGCGGAACACGCCCTGGAAACCGTCAACGATGTCCTCACCGCCGCCGGAACCCAGGACGCGGTCCGGTCCATAGCGGAGATCTCCCGGCGTTTGGAGGGACTGGATCTGGAGCGGCTGAACCAGGCCCTGGAAACCCTGGACGGGGCGGATCTCAGCCGCCTGGATGAGGCCCTGGAACTGCTGGACAGCGTGGACTTTGCCAAGCTCAACGAGGCCATCTCCCGCCTGGACTCCATCACCGGGCCTCTGTCCCGCTTTGCGAACCTGTGGGAGAGCCGCTGAGCGCACACATCTCAGCGCATACAAAAGAGAGAGGAGGGGGACGGCTGTGGCGGATACCTGGGAGGATCTGGAACGGGAGTGCGGACAGTGCCGGGGGTGCGCCCTGGCGGAACGGCGGACCCAGGTGGTCTTTGGCACCGGGTCCCGGACGGCGGAGATCCTGCTCATCGGAGAGGGCCCCGGACGGAATGAGGACCTTCAGGGGATCCCCTTTGTGGGGGCGGCGGGGCAGCTGCTGGACGAGATGCTGGAAATGATCGGCCTGGACCGGACCAAGGTCTACATTGCCAACGTGGTGAAATGCCGTCCCCCGGGGAACCGGGATCCCCTGAACACGGAACAGGCCGTGTGCCTGCCCTGGCTCCGGCGTCAGACCGCCCTGCTGCGGCCCAAACTCATCGTCTGTCTGGGACGCATCGCGGCGAAGGCCATTATCAAGGAGGACTTCCGCATTGCCGCCGAGCATGGCCAGTGGTTTCAGAGGGGCGGCGTGTATCTGACCGCCATTTACCATCCTGCGGCTCTGCTGCGGGATTTGGGAAAGCGTCCGGAGACTTTTGAGGACTTGAAAGCCATTCAGGGGAAAATCCGGGAGATCTGCTCTAAGACCGAACTGTCCGTGCCGTGAAAGCACAAGGCCGAAAAACGAAAAGAAACGCCCCGGCGGAACCGCAGTCTCCACCGGGGCGTTTTCTATCTTTAAGAATCCGGTTTTCTCACCGGGCCTGGGCCAGGATCTCATAGAGAATCCGGTAGAGGGCCTGGCCGTCCTCTATGGACAGGGGCGTGGTCTCCGCAATGCGGACCGGGATCTTCACCGCCTGGTCCCGCAGGGCCATGCCCGTCTCCGTGGGCGACACCAGCAGGCTCCGCTCATCCTCCGGATCCCGCCGCCGGGTGAGATACCCCTTGGATTCCAGACGTTTGAGCAGAGGGGTCAAGGTGCCGGAGTCCAAGTGCAGCATCCCCCCCAGGGCCTTGGCCGTGACACAGCCGTGTTCCCACAGGACCATCATGGTCAAATACTGGGTATAGGTCAGCCCTAAGGGATCCAACAGGGATTTGTACTGCCGGATGATCTCCCGGGAACAGGCATACAGGGGAAAGCACAGCTGGTTTTCCAGCCGGAGGCTTTCATATGGGGTGCTTTGCGGGATCACGCGGTTACTGCCCCGCTTTCTTGACGGCCAGCTTCGCAAAGGCCGCCGCCCGGGTCAGATCCCCCTCATTGGGGCGTCCCCGGTGCAGCAGGGCAAAGGAGCCCCGGCAGTGGAACTCCCGCTCCGAGAGCCGGATGCCGCACTCCTCCGCCAGCTTGCGGATCTGGGGATAGGTGGAGGGCAGCAGGGCGGCGGTGCTGAAGCTGTACAGGGTGCCGATCTTGTCCGCGTTGCGGCGGAGGAAGCGCTTCACTTCCTCATCCACCCCGGCGGCGTAGACCGCGCTGCCCAAAAACACCATCTCCGTCTTTTCCTCTAAGGGACGCTCCACCGTCTCCGCCTTGACGCCCAGTGCCTGGGCAATGGCCTCCGCCACTTTTTTCGTGTTCCCGCCCCGGGAGTAGTACCGGACCGCGATTTTCATGGACTGTCCTCTCCTTCCGTTTCTCTCCCGCCCCGAATGAGCGGGACGGGATGCCTTGTGCTTTCCGGGCGCTGAGCGCCCCTGATGGAACCCGTTTTTTACGGTTCCCCGCTCTGGGCGGCCCGGGCCGCCTGGACCGCTTTGGCCAGCTGGTCGCCGCAGGAGGTGTTTTTCGCCCCGCAGCGGATGCCGGAGAGCTTCTCGGCCACCTGGTCCACCGTCAGCCCCTCCACCAGAATGGGAATGGCTTTCAGATTGCCGTCGCACCCGCCAAAAAAGCGGACGTTGTGGACCGTGTCCCCGTCCAGGTCCAGACTGATCTGCCGGGCGCAGGTGCCCCGGGTCTGATAGTCGAAATGCGTCATCACACTGCCTCCGTTTTTGCAAAGGAATTGCGCACAATTTATATCTATCCGTATTGTACACACAAGCCCGCCCCTTGTCAAGCCCCCGTAACAGGCAAAATCCACAGCGCCTCCCGGGAAAGTTCAGGTTTCTCTTGTAAAAATAGACGGTTTGTGGTATGATATAGGGAGAGGGTTCATATCGTTCGGAACAGGAGGCGCTGGCACTATGGAAAACCGCTGGACACTGCATATTGAGGAATTCGGACGGATCAAGGAGGCCGACGTGACGGTGGGGCCCCTGACGCTGTTCGTGGGGGACAACAACAGCGGTAAGAGCTATTTGATGGCGTTGATCTATGCCCTGCTGGGATTAGACTTTGGCCCTTTTGACTTTATGCGTCCTGAGAACAGCTTTGACTTGTGTCGGGAATCCCCCGCCTATGAAAAGTGCATGGAATGGATCCAAGCCGGAATCGAAGCAGCAAAGTCCAAGGGAGCCGTGCAGCTTCCCCTCTCCCATGACGCACTTTCATCCTTCAAAGAACTTTTGTGCGCAGTCCTAAAAAAGAACTGGCTCCTAATTTCCAAACTGGCCTTTAACGAAGAAATCTCGATTGGGGATATTTCCATTTCCTTTCCCGATACGTACACCCCACAGTATGTGTTTCGATATACCGAGGATTCTGTCAGAGAAAGCCCAACTTTTTATCTTTACGTTGGCGGCAGAGACGATCATAACGTCCCAAGCTTGAAAGAAAATGACTATCAGGCCGGACTTTGGGAGCGTTTCCTCCGTTATCTGTTGGGAAGCCTTGTCAGGCAGGATTTCCGGGATTCCGGCTTACGAGATTTGACCTTTCTCCCCACTTCCCGGACCGGCTTCCTCTTGACCTATCGCACTTTGACGGGAAACGCGATGGACCAAATGTATCAAGGTGGGAATTTGCTGTATTCTGATCGGCTCACCCGGCCTTGCAGTGACTTTTTAAGCGCTCTTACCTGGATATCTCCGGAAAACGCAGGCAAAAAATATGTAGATCTCATCCGGTTTATGGAGAAAACCATGTTGGAAGGCCGCATTGTCCGAACCGGTCCCGGGCCGCTGGCCTCCTACGTCTACAGGCCCTCCGGACAAGATACGGAGATTCCCATGTTCCTGTCCTCCGGCGTGGTGACGGAACTGACACCCCTGCTCCTGATGCTTCAATATAAGCCAGCGCTCTCCACCCTCTTTATTGAGGAACCGGAGATGGCCCTGCACCCGGCCCTGCAAAAGCGGATGGCCCAGGTGCTGATCCGCCTGTGCAATACGGGCACCCCCGTGTTCGCCACCACCCACAGCGACACCATTTTGCAGCACGTCAATGACATGATCATGCTCAGCCGCCAGCCGGAAGAACAGCGCAGAAAGCTGATGGAAACATTTTACTATGAGGAATCGGACCTGATCGGGGCGGAGGACGTGTCCATGTATGAGCTCACAAACCTGCCGGACGGTTCCTCCTCCCTCCACGCCTGTTCCGCCTATGAATATGGCTTTGAGGTTCCCCGATTTATCGATGCCCTGGATCAGATGCTGAACGAATCCCGGGCCTTTGAGCCGGATCCGGAGGCGTGACATGATACGGTTTACCAAAGAACTGGATCCGTTTTTTGATCTGCTGGATCCGAAAAAATGCATCTACTATGGCCCGGGACAGTCCTTTGACCTGATAGAGAAGAAAAAAGGCGGAGAGGCAAAAATTACCGTGAAGAGCACAGCGTTTCCCTGTTTTTATGTGCCCAACGCGGACGATTTCTGTCGGTTCCTTCTGCTGAATGAGGACGCGGTGACAGGCAGAGAGCGGGTACGCCGGTGCGCGGATCATATGGTGTTCGTGTATGATCCCGGCACAGGGCGCTGGTCCGTCCATCTCTTTGAACTGACCAAATCCGTCTCCCAGAGCGTTTGGGAGGAAAAAGTCCTGGTGCAGTTCACCGGGGCGCTGATCCGGGCCTGCGCCGTGGCCGGAGTTTTGCAAATCCACGGCTTCCTCCACCTCTATCTGCACTGCGGCTTCCGAAACAGCGCCGCTTCCGCCAATTTCGCGGAAAAACGGCGCAGACTGGGAAAAGCCGCCCCGTCGGACTGGCAAAACGATTCAGTCATTCTCTACGCCCCATTTCACGGGAAGGAGTTTCAGCAAATCCTCAAAAACTGCCCCCTCCAACTGGACCGGGACACCGGGTTCGCAGAACTGGAAAGCCTGGAACTGTAACCGCTGCCCCCACTCCCCATTTTCCCCGTCTCCTCCAACCGTCCGTTAAAGTTTTCACGGGATTTCTTGTGCCCGTGAACGATCAGCTTTCCCGTCCGCTGCCGTGCCAGTGAGTTGAAATGTGGCAAATCTGAAAGAGCGCGAATAAAACAAGGAGGGCTGAACATGGAACACACATTTTGGATTGGCTTCGCCGGCGCGGCCCTGGCGGGAGGGTTCGCCGCCTATCAGGCCAGAGGGGTCCTGGGATACGCCGAGGGCACGGAGAAAATGCGCAAAATCGCCCTGGCGGTCCGGAAAGGAGCCGACGCATACTTACGACAGCAGTATGCCGCCGTGCTGAAAGTGTTCGCCGCTGTGTTTATCGTTCTGCTGGTCCTGTCCTTCGGCGGGGGACTGCTGCCGGTGTTCACCCCCTTCGCCTTCGTCACCGGGGGCGTGTTCTCCCTGCTGGCGGGATTCATCGGCATGAAGATCGCCACCAGCGCCAACGCCCGGACCGCCCAGGCGGCGTCGGAGAGCCTGAACCGGGGACTGCGGGTGGCCTTCTCCGCCGGATCCGTCATGGGCTTCACGGTGGTGGGCCTGGGACTGCTGGATGTGACCGCCTGGTTCTTCCTCCTTCGCTACGGCTTCCACATGGACGACCCGGCGGTCCTGGGGAACATCCTGGTCATGAACGGCATGGGGGCGTCCTTTATGGCCCTGTTCGCCCGGGTAGGCGGCGGCATCTACACGAAAGCCGCCGATGTGGGGGCGGACCTGGTGGGCAAGGTGGAGGCGGGCATCCCGGAGGACGATCCCCGGAACCCCGCCGTCATTGCTGACAACGTGGGGGACAACGTGGGAGACGTGGCGGGCATGGGGGCGGACCTGTACGAGTCCTATGTGGGGTCCATCTTAGCGGCCTTTGCCCTGGGCGCCTCCGGAGGCTACGGCTGGCGGGGAATGCTTCTGCCTCTGGCCCTGGCGGTGTGCGGGGCGGCGTTCTCCATGCTGGGGTCCTTCCTGGTGCGGACCGGGGAGACTGCCTCCCGGGCGTCCCTGCTGAACAGCCTCCGGGCCGGCACCTATACCGCCGCGATTCTCTCCGCTCTGGCGGCGGCTCCCCTGACCTATTGGATCCTGGACGGCTCTATGGGGGTCTATTTCGCCATCCTCTGTGGCCTTGCGGGGGGCTGCGCCATCGGCTTTCTCACGGAGTACTACACCTCCGACGCCTACCGCCCCACCCGGGACCTGGCCTCCGCCTCGGAGACCGGCTCCGCCACCATCGTCATCGGCGGGCTGTCCCTGGGAATGCGGTCCACTGCCGGAGCAATCCTCTTAGTGGCGGCGGCGGCGGTGGCAAGCTATTTCGCCTCCGGCGGCACCACAGCCATTACGGACAGCGCCGGAAACTTTACGGAGACCTTCCAGCGGGGGCTGTACGGCATCGGCATTGCGGGGGTGGGAATGCTGTCCACCCTGGGCATCACCCTGGCTACGGACGCCTACGGTCCCGTGGCGGACAACGCCGGGGGCATCGCCGAGATGGGGGATCTGCCGGAGGAAGTCCGTCAGCGGACCGACGCTCTGGATTCCCTGGGCAATACCACCGCCGCCACAGGCAAGGGCTTTGCCATTGGCTCCGCGTCCCTGACCTCCCTCGCCCTGCTGGTGTCCTACGTAAACATGGTCCAGGGGAACACGGACCGGACCTTAAACTTTACCCTCACCAGCCCCCTGGTGCTGGCGGGACTGTTTCTGGGGGCTATGCTGGCCTTCGTGTTCTCCGCCCTGATTATGAGCGCGGTACAGAAAGCCGCCCAGTCCATTGTCCTGGAGGTGCGGCGGCAGTTCCGGGAGATCCCGGGCATTATGGAGGGCGGGGCGGATCCGGATTATGCCGCCTGCGTGGCCCTGTGTACGAAAGGCGCTTTACGGGAAATGGCGGCTCCCGCCCTGCTGGCGGTGCTGGTGCCCATCGCCGCCGGACTGGTGCTGGGCCCGGAGGGAGTGGTGGGACTGCTGGGGGGCGTGTCTGTGACGGGCTTTGCCCTGGCGGTCTTTATGTCCAACGCCGGAGGGGCCTGGGACAACGCCAAGAAGTACATCGAGGCGGGACACCACGGCGGGAAGGGCTCCCGTCAGCACAAGGCCGCCGTGGTAGGCGACACCGTAGGCGATCCCTTTAAGGACGCCGCCGGGCCCTCCTTAAACATCCTCATCAAGCTCTGCTCCACCGTATCCCTGGTGTTCTCCGGCCTGGTGCTGGCCTGGAATCTCATGGGATAACCAATTCACTCGAAATACAAGGGGCCTCCGGCTTTGCCGGAGGCCCCTTTTGTAATGCGCTGTACCTTTACGCCACGGCCCGATAGAGAATCGCGGCCATTTGCAGCCGGGTCAAAGTGCCGCTGGGGTTCAGACGCCCCTGGGCGTCGCCGTTGAACACGCCCATGCGGGCTAAAGCTCCCATGGCCTCTACGGCGTAGTAGGGCACGTCGTACCAGTCGGAGAACCGGGCCAGGTCCACATAGCCTCCCGGGGTCACGGTGCCGTAGCGCTCCATGCACCGGTACAGCAGCAGCGCCGCGGACTGGCGGGTAATGGGGGTGTCCGGCAGGAAGTACCGGGTGGCGTCCGTAATGCCCACGGCCCGGGCCCCCGCAATGGCCTCCGCGTAGTACATGGAGGTGTTTACGTCCTCATAGCCTCCGTTGCCGGGGTAAGGGGGAATCCCGTACAGCCGGGCCAGCACCGTGACGAAGGCCCCCCGGCGGGCGGGGCCGTCCGGCTCATAGGTGGAGGGGGTGACGCCGTTGAGGACGCCGTAGGTCCGGAAGAAGTCCACGGCGGGCACCGCCCAGGTCCGATCCGAGGTCCGCAGGTCCGAAAAGTACCGGGAATAGGTGGGCGGCGTCACGGAGATCCGCAGATAGCTGCTGTACACCCGGTTCTGACGGTTCCGGGCGGTGTAGCGGATCCGGGCGGTGCCGGAGAAGTCGTGGGCGGGCAGGAAGGACACCTGGCGTAAAGTGTCAGCGGTGTACAGGGTCTCCGGGTCAAAGGACGAGTAGATCCCCGGGGACAGGAAGTGGGTCAAAAGCCGCCCCTGGGCCGGATCCGGCTCTTGCAGCTGGATGGACACCACGTCCCCAATGATAGGCTCGGACTGGGCAAGGATCTCTGAGGCGTTCAGGGTCACGGCGGGGCCTGTGGAGAGGAAGGCGGAGGCGGCGTCGGACCAGCCGGTGCTCTCCGTGGCACTCACCACGATGGTGATCCGCCCCTCAAAGGACGTGCCCCGGTTGTCATAGCCGCTGTAAAGGAAGGAGACGGTCCCCGTATAGCCCTCCGGGGCAGCATAGTTCACGTTGTCCAGCAGGGACGCGCCGCCGGTGCGGTAATAGGAGGTTCCCGTGCTGACGCTCCGGCTCTCCCCATAGTAGAGGCTCCCCACAGCGGGCCGGGCCCGGAAGCGCACATAGTCCAGTTCCCGGCCTGTGGCGGTGCGGCTGGCGTTGGAGAAGTCGGAGGCGAAGAAGTACACCCGTTTCCCGCTGGCCACGGTGTACTCGATCTCGCTGCCCGCCCCCTCGTCCACGTCAATGTAAATCCGGGCGGTGAAGGACCGCCCCCGGGTGTTGACCCCGGTGAAGTTGATGGAAAAGGAGCCGGTATAGTCCTCGTCCGCCTCAAAGCTCAAAAGGGCGATCCGGTTGCTGCCGGAGCGGTTGAACTCGTCCCCGGTGTCCACCTCCGTGGTCCGGTTGTAGTACACCGTCCCCCGGGAGGCGGAGGGAAGAGAGGTAAAGTAGATGTAATCCAGCTGCTGCCCCGTGCGGTCGTAGCACTCCTCCTCAAAATCCGCCAGGAGAAAGTCCACACGGCCCCCGGGGGAGGTCTCGTAGTTCAGCCGCTCCCGGTCCTCGCCGGAGGAGGAACTGACAGAGCCTTTGGCCTCCGGGTTGTTCACGTACATCCGGACCACACCCTGGAAACTGCGGCCCTCCGTGTCATAGCCTGTGAAGGACAGGGTGAAGTTCCCGGCGTACTCGGGGTTTGGCACAAAGGCCACGCCGTTGATGGAGGGGGACAGGGTGCGGTAATAGCGGGTGGAGGACTGGATGGGCTGTTCATACACGCTGGCGCTGACGTAGTTATAATAGAGGGTGCCGCAGCGGGCGCTGGGCAGGCTGAAGGTGACGTATTGCAAAGAGCGGTTGGTCAGGGCCATGGCGTAGCGGAAGAAGTCCTCGGACCGGAAGCGGATCACCGCGCCGTTGTGGGAGGAATAAGACAGGGTTGCCTCGTCCTGCTCCACGGAGATGAGGATGGACCCGGTAAAGGACCGCTCGTTCTCGCTGTACCCCGTGTAGGAAACCCGCACGTTCCCGGAGGATCCGGCCTTGGGCAGGAAGGTCAGGTTCTCGATCTGATAGGGCCCGCTGCCGCCGTCATAGTACAGGCGGGTGGCCTCCCTCGGACACGTACCCGTCATACAGGATCCCCAGATCCGTCCGGACGGAAAGGCTCGTGATGCTGCGCAGGTCCTCTCCCGTCAGTTTCTTACACATCTCCCGCAGATCCGGCAGAAGATCCGCAAAGCTCAACGCCCCGTTTTTCAAAGACGCGAATACGGTGGTGTCCTCATTGGTGGCCACCGTCACCTGGCAGGAGGCGGAAAAGCCTCCGCCGGTACAGGTGATGACGGCGCTGCCGTTGGCCACCGCCTGGACCACCGCCTCCCGCTCACTGGTCTCCGCCCGCCGCACCAGGGCCACCCCGGTGTTGCTGCTGCTCCACTGCCAGCTGGTACCCGTCACGTTCTCCGCCTCTCCAAAGACGCTGAGGGTCAGCATGGAGGCGGTGTTGGTGTCCATCTCCAAGTTTGTCGGCGACAGGGTGATGCCGGACACCGTCACCTGACAGACGGCGGGGTCCCCGGTGCCCACCTGGGCCTGGACGGTGGTGGTGCCCGGGCCGATGCCCGTGACCACCACGGACTCCCCGGTGTTGGCGGACAGTTCCACCACGCCGGTATCCCGGACGGTCCAGGTGATATACTTGGGATCCACCACCGGGATCACGCTGGCAGTCCGCAGGCGGGTGGAACTGCCCTTGCGCAAAGACGCAATCACGGAGTCGGACAGGGACACCCGGGCGGCCAGAATCACCGTCACCTGACAGGAGGCGGTATAGTCCCCGCAGGTGCAAGTGACCAGTGTCGTGCCCGGATCCCGGGCGGTGAGCAGGGCGCTGCCGTCCTCCCGAGGCTCCACCGCCACCAGGGCCGGGTCCACAGGGGCCCAGGACCAGCTGTCCGCCTCCTCCGCCTTCCCGTAGCGGGTCATGGTCAGGACCTGCTCCTGGGCGGTGGTCAGGGACACGGTGGTGTCGGACAGGGCAACGCCGGATACCGTCACCTCACAGGAGGCGGTGTGTTCCTCGTCAATTTGAGCGGTGACAATGGTTTTTCCCGCCCCGATGGGGGACACGGTGATGGTTTTCCCGGTTTCGGCGGAGATCCGGACCACGGAGGCGTTTCCGGTGGTCCAGGAGAGTTCCGCGTCCTCCGGCGTCACGGCGGCGGTCAGTTCCAGGGTGCCGTCCGGCTCCAGGACCGCGCTGTCCTGGCTCAGGGCGATGGATACTTCCACGCTGGGGGGATCGCTCTGGGAATCGGGATCCGTCCCGTCTCCGGTTTCCGCCGCCAGGACGGGCAGGGCCAGCAGGATCGACGCCAGCAGCGCCGTCAGGACGGCGCGGATGGGATGTTTCATGATGCCTCCTTACTTCCGATACAGGGATCCCCTCCCCCCGTGATCCGGGGAGAGGGAATCCTGCGCGGCGGGACGATCCTTTAGCGGCCGTCCCAATCCTCATTGATCTGGACCTGACAGGTGTAGGTCCCTGTCCCGTCCTCCGCGGGACGGATCAGCAGGTTCACATCCAGCCCCGTGTCCCGCATATTGCCGAACTGGTCGCACAACTCCGTCTTGAAGCTGATGAAGGACCGGTCCCGCACCCCGTTGCACACCAGGGTCAAGGTCCGGGTGGACACGCCCGTCAGGCTGTCAGACTGCAGCATGACAATGGGGTAGTCCGACGTACGGGAGAACACCACAGTCTCCGCCCCCACAAAGCCCGGATAGTCGCCGCGGCGGCCGCCGCTGGTCAGGCCGTTGTCCACCTGCTTCAGTCTCGGCGGCGTCACACTGGTATCCCGGTACCACAGCGTCTCGTCAAAGGTCAGGACCACCGTGCCATTGATGAGGGTGCCGGTACTGTCTACGGTCAGGTTGGACTGAACCCGGATGACGCTGGGGGGAATCAGGTCCGGCTGCACCAGGGGATAGACCGACAGGAAGGTCCTGCCCGTGGAACTGGACACCGTGGCAATGAGGGCATAGTCCCCGGGCTTCGCGTCGAAGTCCTCACAGTCCACGGCATACCAGCTTCCAGCCGTGACCTCAACGCCGTGGCCCACGCCCAGAATGGCGGTGTTGGCCTCGGCGCTTCGCAGATAGGCCGCCATCTGGCTGCGGGCGGAGTCTCCGGCGTAGGCGTCAAAGACCGTGCCCTGGGCGGAATCCGCCGGGTCCACGGGGGTGTTCATGGCCTGGAGAACCGTCTCGATTTTGGCGTAAGCGGGGAACTCCGCCGGGGCCTCCCGGTTCCCGGAGGGGAAGGCCCCCCAGAAGGACCGGGTGAACAGTTCGCCAAGGCCGTCCAAACTGGCAAGCATATAATCCAAGGTCACGTTCTGGCTGGGGGAGAGGTTGGCGGTGGAGCCGGTCAAATCGTAGGACAGCACCGGCAGGGCCTCCGCCTCCGTGTGGAAATAGAAGAGCTGGGCGTACTGGGAGTAGTTCTGCCCGCTGCCCTGTAAGACGAAATAGGCGAAGTAGTCCGTGTCGGACCGCAGTCCCTCAACGGGAACAGGCAGGATCCCCTGTCCGGCGCTGACGCTGCCGGTTTTCACCGTCTCGTCCTCAAAGGGCATATGCACCACGTCCAAATACGTGGGCTGGCTCAGGTAGAAGGGGTCCTCCACCGCCCCGCCCCGGGGCACAGAGGCGGCGTCCAGGGCATCTAAATACGCGCCGCTCAAATCCCGGGTCAGCACAGTGCCGTCCGCCGGGGCGATGACGTAGTACACCGTACCCGTCCGGTCCAGCCGGAGGATCATATCCATGCGGGTGTCCGACGGCCGGAACTGGGGGTAGCGGGGGTAGAAATCGGGCACCACCGTGCCGGAATAGGCCCGGGACATCTCAAAGGGATCGGGATAGGTCAGATCCTGGCCCTTTTCCAGGAAGGCGTTATAGGAATCCTGGTCGATGTTGTGGGCCAGATCCCCGATGTCCGTATAGTTCCCCGCGATGACGGAGATCCGGAACCGGACGGTCTTGTTCCAGTTGGACCGGAGGGGATCCCCGTTCAGGGACCGGACATGGATGGCGTACTCATAGACCCGGTCGTCCCGCAGGTTGGACAGGGCCAGCAGTTCTCCCGCCTGGCTGCCGTTCAGGTCTAAATGGAGGCTCCGGCCATGGAAGGAACCTTCCTCCCCGCTGACCACGGCAATCCGCCCTACGCCGCCGCTGGCGCTCAGGCTGCCCAGACGCCGCCAGTTGTAGTCATACTCGCTGGAATCCGCGGGGCGGCTGCGGACAAACATCTCGAAATCCAGAGACGTGTCCGCCCAGATCACCATGTCCCAGCAGGCGTCCCCGTCGGACCGGGCGGTGGAGGTGGGGGTCACGGAGAACGCCGCGTCCACCGTGTCGATGTCCGGGGGATACTGGGAGGTCCGCAGGGTCAGGGATTTCAGATCCGCCTGGGCGGGCCGGGTGGTGAAGGGGCCAAGCCAGGTGTCGTCCATGGGGTTCACCGTGGGCAGCGCCGTGTCCGACAGGTCCGTCAGGCGGAAGCGGTAACTGGTGCCGCTGCGAAGGTTCAACGCGCTGTCCGTACTCCTTGTGGGGAAGGTAATGACCGTGCGGCCGTCCTCGTTCTCAATGGTGGCAAAGCGGTAGTCCACGGTCCAGTCCCCCTCCGCCAGGGACGCCGGGCCGTACTCCGGCGCCGGCGAATCCCCCCGGTAGAGCCGCACCGTGGCCCGAAGGCAGGCGGCCAGGGCCTCCCGGGCGTCGTCCAGTTCCGCTTTGGCATCTTCCAGGGCGGAAAGGCCA
Organism: uncultured Oscillibacter sp.; assembly: GCA_905234565.1. Taxonomy (GTDB): domain Bacteria; phylum Bacillota; class Clostridia; order Oscillospirales; family Oscillospiraceae; genus Oscillibacter. The sequence goes on from CAJOHW010000028.1 coordinate 25,107, forward strand.
GGGATTCCGGCCGCCTCCGCCTCCGATACCGCCGCCTCCGCCGCCTTCACCCGGTCGTAGAACTCCGTCAGGATCTGTCCCGTGTTCTGCCGCTGGACCTCCTCGCTGAACACCACCCGGATGTCCGTATCCGCCAGAGGCACGGCGGCGTTCTCCTCATCGTGGATGGTGTATTCCAGTTCCGCCGTGGGGGGCACGGTATCCTGGGTCTGGGCGGTGATGAGGCACTTCCCCCGAAGGCTGTCCCGGTCCCCGGCGGAGAGCGCCGCCTCAATGGGAAACTCAGAGGTGTTTCCGGACGGGTCCTGGGCGAAGTACCAGATGTCGTAAGAGGTCTGGGGGTTCAGCCCGGGCACAGTGAAATAGGCCTCTTTCCGGGCATCGGCGCTGCCGGAGCCGTACTGGAAGGACAGCTTGCCGGAGCGGATCTGTTCCTGGGCGTGTTCCGCCGTAATGGAGCCGCCGCCGGTGGGCCGGGGGGGATAGTCCGTCCCCGTCACCACCGCCGCCCAGTATACCGACGCCTCCTCACTGACGGCATAGGTAAACGTCAGGGAGGTGGGCAGAATGGTCTGGATCTGGGGGGCCTTGGTGAACACGGGGCTGACGCTGTCCACGGTCATGAGCGGCACCACATGGATCTGGGAGTTGGAGGCGAAATCCGGGTCGGTCAGCCACATATGGACCTGATAGCTGGTCAGCTGGCGCAAATCGGACAGCCGCAGGGTATAGGCCCGTCCGGCGGACAAGGCCACCGTGCCGCTGTCTAAGGCCCCGGGAATCACGTTGGTGCGGAAGTGGTTCATGGTGACATTGGCCCCGTCCCGGGTCAGCGCCCAGCGCAGAGAACAGGTCTTGTCCGCCGTGACGGTGATCCAGGCGTAGCACCGGTTCTCCTGGGAGGAGTTGGAATCAAAGGTATTGGCGACGAGTTCCGGAAAGACGGAGAAGGACGGGGGCTCGTTGTCCGGATCTGGCACGGCCAGGGGCCAGGCGGGGCCAGCAGGGGCTCCGGAGGGGTCAATGGCCAGGAGCTTCCCCTCCGCCGGAGCGTTGTCGGCAGTCCAGGAGAGTTTCTTGGAGTGGACGTTGCTGGCAGCGGCGTCCAGAGGCTCCGGGTTCAGGGCGGTGACGGAGCGCATCCGGCCCTGGGCGTCGTACTCCGCGAAGTACAGCGCCCCCAGGGATTCCGTGGTCCAGTAGTAGAGGGTGGTGTCCGTCTCCCCGGAGCGCAGATACCCGCTGGCCGCGAACGTTTCCGCGGCGTCCGCCAAAACAGCGGGGGCCTCCCCCTCCGCCGCCAGGGCGGAGAGGGGGAGGAGGGCCAGCAGAACCAGGCAAAAGGAACATTGAAAAATCCGTTTCATACTCACTCCGTGGCGTTTTGCCGTCCGTCCCAGGCCGGGGTGATATGCACCACCGGCGTGGACACCGCCGTGTAGATGGGTTCGCCGGTCAGGGGATCCCAGTCCTCCACGGTGCGGACCTTTTGGATCTCAATGGACACCGTCAGAGGCGAGGAACGCACGTTGCTGTACTGGTCGCACAGGTCCGCGTTGAAGGTGATGAAGGTGCCGTCCTGGGCGTGGTCGAAGGCGAAGTCGATGGTCAGGGTCTGTCGGCCCACCTGGCTGTCGCTGAGCATGAGGCCCACGGCGGTGGCGTCGGATTCGCTCTGGACCAGGGAGCCGATGCTGATGAAGTTGCTGTACGCCCCCTCCTGCCGGGCGGAGGTCAGGATGCTGCCCCGGTCCACCTGCCGGAGGGTAGGCGGCGCGGTGGAGTCGTCGCTGTGGAAGAGGTACTCGTTGAAGGTCAGGGACACCCGGCCGCTGCACGTGTCTAAGGTCTTGGTGTTGCCCTGGGCGTCGGTGGTCTTGTCCATGGTCAGGGTGGACTGGACGGCGGTGACCACCGGGGCCTCGTTGTCCACCAGGGTCAGGGGGTAGATGCCCCGGAAGGCGTCGCCGGAACCGGAGGGGCTGCGGCCCACGGCCAGGAAGGCGTACTGGGCCCGCTCGCTCATGGGATACTCGCTGCAGTCCACCCGGTGCCGTATCCCCGGGTTCACCTCAATGCCGTGGCCCACGCCGATGATGGTGCCCGCGGTGTTGGCGGCGGAGGCCCGGATGTACTCCGCCAGCTGGTCTTTGTAGGTTTGGGTGGCGTACTTGTCAAAGACGCTGCCCTGGCCGTTGTCGTCGGTACTGGCAAGGTTGGTGGACATGGCCTGGAGGACGTTGGTAATCCCGGCGTAGTTGCGGTAGGAGGAGGGGGCCGGGATGTTGCCGCAGGGGTCGTTGTTCCAGAAGGCCCGGCTTAAGAGATTGCTCAGGGCGGAGGAGTTGTAGTTCACCACCATGAAGTCCACGGAGGCCTCCCGGTTGGTGCCGATGTTCACCACGGGGTTGGCGAGATCCAGGGTCAGGACCGGGCGGCGGACCTCCGTGGTGGTAAAGCGGTAGAGCTGCACATACCGGGAATAGGTCTGGCCCGTGCCCCGGATGACAAAGTAGGCGAAGTAGTCCGTCTCCGGAATCAGCCCTGCCACCGTCACGGACACGGAGCCGGAGGTGATGTTGGTGGAGCCCGTGCGGATGTCCGGATTGTCATACTCCGGGTTCACGATTTCCAGATACGGCGGGACGCTGACCTCAAAGGGGGCCAGGGGGATGGACTGTCCGTTCTCGTCCCGGATCTCGTTGCCGGAGCTGTCCAAACGCACATCGCTGCCGCTGGAGGGGATCTCGTCGTGGCGGTTCCAGTCCACCACGATGCCGTCCAGGTCCCGGGTGGTGATGGTGCCGTCCGCCGGGGCCAGGGCATAGAACACGGTGCCGATCCGGCTGATTTGCAGCCGCATCTCCACGCTCACGTCCCCGGGCTCAAAGATGGGCCGCCCGGAGGAGAAGCTGGGAGCCACGGTGTCCAGGAAGCGGCGGGTCAGGCGGAAGCCCAGATCGGAGGGATTGCCCACCTCAAAGACGGATTCCTCCCGCTTGTCCTGGGCGAAGCGGTCCTCGGTGATGTTGGCGGCCAGGTTGTACAGGTTCACGGACACGCCGGACACCACGGAGATATAGAAGTTCACCTCCTGGCTCCAGCCAGTGCGGTCGTTGTCGCCGTTGACCTCCAAAAACCGGATGGCGTACTCATAAATCAGGTTGTCGGACAGGTCCCGGAGGGCAGGCGTCTCCCCCACGCCGTTGCCGTACAGGTTAAACTGTAAGCTCTGGCCGATGCGCTGGCCCCGCATGGTGGAGGGAATGGCCACCCGGCCAATACCGCCGGAGCCGTCCCGGCTCTGCACCCGGTACCAGCCGTTGGCGTCCGTGGCGGGGCCGTCCAGCCCTTCCATGTCCACATGATACTCTCCCGTGGGATCCGCGTCCCGGACCCGGGTGTAGACCTCGTACTGGCAGGAGATATCCGACCAGATCAGCATATCCCAGGAGAGGCTGGCGTCCGCCTGGGCGGTAGAAATGGGCGTGGCGCTGAAACTCATGTCGATGTCCGACACCCCCACGGGATAGCTGGACACCGCTAAGCTGAGGGTGGTCAGGGCCACCTCCGAGTCCACAGTCCGGAACCGGGGCAGCCGGGTCAGCTGCATCCGGTTGCGGGAGGAGGACACGTCGGCGATATCTTCCAGCTCAAAGTAGTAGAACGTGCCGCTGGCCAGTTTCAGGGCGCTGGTGCCCTGGGTCAGGGGCGTCTCCACCACCGTGGGCAGCAGGATCACCAGATTGGCCTCCTCCATGAACACCCGGGCGTTGCGGAAGTCAATCACCCAGGGCTCGTTAAGGCGCTCGTTGTTGTAGCTGCGCTCCGGCACCTGAATGGGCAGTCCGGAACTGGGCCGCTCATAGAGCCGGATACAGGCCGACAGGGCCTCTCCCAGGGCTTTGCGGGCTTCGTAGAGCTCCGAGGCGCTCTGGGCGGAGGCCACCTGCTCATAGAGATCCAGGAACCGCTGGCCCGTGGTGTAGCGCTGGATGCCCTCGTTGAACACCAGACGGACGCTGGTGTCGGCGTAGGGGTTGTTCTCCGTGTTCTCCCGCTGGCGGGTGAACTCCTGGGTGGCGGTGGGAGGGATGTTGTCCAGGGTGTTGGCGGTGATCATGCACTCGTTTTTGGGGTTGTTGGGATCGTTGGGGTTGTTGAGATCCCCGTCGGGCCAGCGGGAGTAGTTTCCGGCGGTGTCCCGGGCCAGATACCAGATGTCATAGGCGGTCTGGGCGGAGAGACCGGAGACGGTGATGTTGACGGGGGTATTGGCCCGGGCGCTGGAAGAGCCAAAGCGCACGGCCCCGATGCCCGTGGAGATCTCGATCTGGGCGTAGGTCTCCGTGACGGTGTCATAGCCCCGCTGGGGCACGGGATAGGGAGTGCCCGCCCGGACCGCCGCCCAGTAGACCGTGGCGGGTTCGTTGACGGTGCAGGTGAGCTGAATAGAGGTTGCCCGCATGGAGGTGACGGTCATGGGAATGATAAAGACGGGAGGCGTGCCGTCCACGGTGGTGAAGGTCAGTTTCCGCACGCCGGAGCTCTGGGCGAAGTCCGCGTCTGTGAGCCAGAAGTAAATATCGTAGGTGTGGCGCTCCTCCAAACCCGTGATCTCGATGGTGGAGGGGATGCTGCGGGTCATATCCTTCTGTCCTCTGGCCAGGGATCCGGACAGGGACTGGGTCCGGAAGTCCGGCGCCGTGGGAGCGGCGCTGCTGCCGTTGTACAAGGCCCAGTAGAGGATGCAGTCCTTGTTGGTCATGACCAGGACCTGGGACCAGAAGCGGTCGCTGGCGGTGGAGGCGGAATCATAGGTGTTGGCGCTGATGGAGGGGTAGCCGCTGGCGAAGTTGGGGACGGTGCCGTCCGGCGTGGAGAAGGACTCCACCTTAATCGCCGACCGGGTGCCCCGGGCGTCCACCATAATGGCGGAGAGGTAGTAAGAGCCTCCGGCGGTGAGGCCCGTGACGCTGGCCCGGGCCTCCGTATTGGAGGCGGTCAGGCGCACGGAGCCGCTTTTCAGGGCCTTGGAGCCGTAGGCGGAGGGGGAGATCAGCTCCTCCTCGTTGATGGACCCGTCGGCAATGCCGCTGACGGCCCAGTACACGGTGCCCGCCTTGTTTCCGGAGAAGATGGCCCGGCAGTTGGTGGGGGCCACGTTGTCTACCCGGGGATAGCCCGCTAAGAGCCGGGGATCCTCCGACGCCTCCGCCCCCTTGGAGGCGTCCATGCTCTCCCGGGCCACGTTGGAGGTGATGCCGGGCCGGATCTGGATGTTGTCCGGCAGCATGGCCACGGTGGTGCCGGTGGTGGTGATGTTGACGGTGTCAATGTCTCCCGCGCCGGTGACGGCGGTGGCGGTGTCTAAGTTCAGCTGCTTGACGGTGGCGTTGGTGTCAATGGCCAGGCTGGAGCCTGCCCCGTCCTCGTCCATGGTCAAGACCTGGGCGGTGCCCGCCGCCATGCGCACGGTACTGCCCGGGGTCCGGTTGACAACAGTTTCCAGGTTCCCGGTGAGAGCGAAACTGTCCCCGGAAGCGCCCTCTAAGGCCACGTTCAAAAGCCCCGATCCCGTGGGGGTCCGGTCCTGAAGGAAGGCGCTGGTGCGCACGGAGGTGTCGTGGATGGAGGTGGTGCCCTCCGCCCGCAGGGACAGGTACTGTCCGGTGATGCTGTCCACCTGCAGCTTGTCCGCGGAGACGTTCCGCAGCACCACGCTGTCATCTCCGGCCTCGGCCTCGCCGGTGCCCGCCACCACGATGTTTCCAAGAACCCGGACGTTTTCCAACGTCAATCCCGCAAGCCCCAGCCCTCCGGTGACGTACAGGTCCCCGGCCACGGTGGTGTTGCGCAGGGTGGTGTCGGGGGTGGCGATGGTGAGGTTCCCCGCCACCTGGTCCAGCTCATAGGTGCCCGGCTCCTGGATCAAGGTGCCCAGGGCACGGTAGAGCAGGATCGCCATAGCGCCCCGGGTGATGTACGCCTCGGGGCGGAAGGTGCCGTCCTCATAGCCCGCGATGAGGCCCTTTTCCACGGCGGCTTTCACATAGCCCTTGGAGTAGGGGGCGAAGCGGTTGCCGTCGGTGAACTCCGTCACCTCTCCGGGGACGGTGTCCAGACGCATATTCTTGGCAAGCAGGGTCATGGCCTGCTGGCGGGTGAGAAAATCGTTGGGGGCCGCGGTGGAGGCGGTGGTGCCGGTGAAATAGCCCACGTTGTAGGCGATGGCGATGTCGTCGGCGTACCAGGCCCCGGGGGTCACGTCCTTAAAGGGGTGCTCGCCGACCTTGTCATAGCCGTAGGCACGGTTGATCATGGCCACGAACTGGGCCCGGGTGACCATGCGCTCGGGGTGGAGCTGCCCATCGGCGTAACCGTTGACCACGCCCCAGCCGTTGAGCTTCTCCAAGGGAATGTCATAGGGTTCGGCCCGAACCCCCGCCGCCAGCAGCGCCGCCGCCAGCACACAGGTACAAAGAAGGGCCCCGGCCCTCCGGAAAAATCTGCCCATAGACACCTCACTTTCTGGCATTCTGGATGGATTCGATCTGTACGTTGAACACGGCCTCCTGCAGCATGGCCTCCTGGTCATGGATGAGATCCGGGAACCGGGCGGCGTACCGCCGGACCGTTCCGGCCTCCTGCCCGATGCCCGCAATGGCGGCGCTGACCCCGGCGGGGGGATCCTGGACCGGATCGGCGCGGAGAATCTCCGCGTCCACAAGCAGGGGTCCCTCGGAGGTGATGGGGATCACCAGTTCCGGCACCTCTCCCGGCTCAAAGGGGGCGGCGCAGTAGAAGGCGATGCCCCCGCAGCTTAAGTCAATGGACCGGTACCGCCACCGTCCCCCCTCCTTGGGATAGGCCAGGCTCTCAAAGTTCACGGGCATCCGGAAGTGCCGCCGGACCTGGGAGCCCAGCTTCCGCATGGGTTCCAGCACCACCTGGTTGCCCCGGCGGAAGATCACCCGTCCCAGCATCACCGCCGTGGAGATCCCCGGGGGCACCACCTGGATGACCTCCGCGTTCACCACGCTGTCCGTCTGGCCCTCCACAATCCGGATTTGGAGGTTGGCGTCTTCCAGGGAGTTTTCCAGCTCCCCCTTGGCCAGGATGTGGGAGTTGGCGTCCATCAGCAGATGGACCACCCCGGCCCGCTTCTTCTTTCCAAAACCAAACATCCCCTCAGCTCCCTTCTCCACGCAGATCTTCCCCGGGCTCCGGCAGGTCCTCTCCGGCCTCCGGACCGGGAGCGGCGGGCTGCACCGGCAGGGCCGCCGTATGGGTCTCCCGCTTCTGGGGGTCGAAGTTCAAAAAGTACACGTAGATCTCCACAATGGCCTGGTACAGCTCCGGGGGGATCTCCTGGCCCAGGTTCAGCTGGGACAGGATGGTGGCCAGGGAGTCGTCCTCATAGACCGGGACGCCGTTCTCCTGGGCCACATCCACGATTTTCTCCGCCAGGTATCCCATGCCCGACGCCACCACCACCGGCGCGGCGTCGTCCGGGCCGTATTGCAGGGCCACTGCCCGTCTGCTCTGTCTTGGCATCCGCCCACCGTCCTTTCCTGTATAATACGCCCCGGGCTACACCCGCACGTTGACGCCGGAACGGTTCTTGAACAGCTTGGGAAAGGCGTCGGACACGGCGGCGGCGCGGCGCATCCGGGCCACCCGGACCTCCTCCACATTCAGGCCGTTGCGTTTGAGGATCTCCCCCATGCTCCGGCCCACCGCGTCCATAAACGGCGCCACGCTCTCCGGACACGCCACGCTCAAAGATACCTGCTCCCCCTTGGCGTTAAAGAGCAGATCGAAGGCTCCCAGGGATTCCACGTCCATTTTAATGAGGATCCGCAGCGTCCGCTCCCCGCCGCCGCCCCGTTTGGCCTCATCTTCCGCGTCCGGATCCACCCACATCTCCGCAAACATCCGGTTGCCGTTCCAGTTCAGGGGGATCATGGCATGGCTCAGGGGCATATACACGCTCTCGTTCACCAGCACGGAGGCCATGATGTTCTGGAAAGCCTCCTGGGCCCCGGGCCCTCCTTCCCCCCGCAGGGCCCGGGAAGTGAGGTCCGCTAAGTGCCCCGCGAACTGGTTGTTCTGAGAGGATTTGAAGAACTCCCCCTCCCGCAGCAGCCGCAGAATCTCCTCATCGCTCAGCCGCCCCAGTTCCTGGGGGAACACCCCCCCGGCGGTCAGGGCCCGGAAGGAGCGCACCAAACCCTCCGGGGACCCGTTTTCATACCGGGCAACATCTAAAGCCAGCATGGAGAGCAAGGCCCTGGCCCGGCCGTGGTCGTGGGTGGTGGAGACGTACCGGGAGATCAGGGGGAACAGTTCCCCCCGCAAAAGGTTCAGATTTCCCTCCCGGTCCCCGGCGGCCACGCCGTTTTGGAGCTTCGCCAGAATCTCCCCGCAGCGGTCCGCCCACTGGGAGGGCAGGGAGTCCCGCATCTCCTCCGTAAAGCGGAGGATCTTCCCTTCCAGGTGGTCCGTGGAGGTGTAGTCGCTGTACCGGCGGAGGAACTGTAAGATCTCCGAGCGCAGAAAGTCCGACTGGCCCCCCGCCGCGGCGTCCCGCAGCAGCTGGAACAACGCCCCGGAAAACCGGGAGCCGCTTTGGAGCTGGTTGCGCAGAAAGTCCAGCAGCTGCCCCTCGTCCATCTTCAGAAATTCCAGGAACTCCGAGAGCTCTTTGGCAAAGCCCTCCCGGATCCCGGAGGTGACGCTGTTTTGCCATTGCAGCAGGCGCATAAAGGTCTCCGGCAGGTCCCGGGACGAGCGCAGGCGCTGCAAAAAGGTCATGTAGTTGGACTCGTACCGGGCCGCGCCGGTGGAGTCGCCGGTGTCCTGGCGCTCCGTCTTGCCGTCCGGCCGGACCACCCGGTTGGGATCGACAATGTTCTGTACGCTGGTATCTCCCGGCGGCGGCACCGTCACCTTGACGGGCTGGGGTTCATAGCCGGGTACCGGATTGGTGGGTCCCAGTAAGGACGGCATAGCGGTTTCTCTCCTTTTCTGCGGCGTCCGAGGGGGCTCTCAGGCCCGCAGGGACGGGATTTTCGGGAAGGGCGGAGGGGAAATTGAAAAAAAAGAGTGGACAACCCTTAACTTCTGGTATAAAATGTCGATAGCATATTTAAGAGGCGGTTGGTCTGCCATTCCGTGGCCGGGCCGCCAGACAGTGCTGGAAGGAGATACCATAAGTATGAACGATATGCTGGAAGCCTACCTGTTTGAAATGCACTCCCTGCTGGAGCAGCTGGACGATCTGGTCCTTGCCGCCGAACAGGCCCACACCTTTTCCCAGGACGATGTCAATGAGATCTTCCGCATCATGCATACGATCAAAGGCTCCTCCGCCATGATGGAGTTCAACTCCCTCATGACCATTGCCCACCGCATTGAGGACCTGTTCTATGTCATCCGGGAAAAGACCATGGACGCCATCCCCGAGGAGCGCAAGGGAGAGCTCTTTGATCTGATCTTCCACTCCATCGACTTCTTCCGGGATGAGATCGGAAAGGTGGAGGGCAATCAGCCCCTTAATACTTCTATCGACTCATTCTTAGATAAGATTAATAGCTTTGCCAACAAAATTTCCGGCGGAGCGTCCGTGCCCCAGGAAGAGGAGGCCCCCCAGGAAGCCCCCAGCCCCGAGGCCGCCCAGTACGCCAGCGCCGAGTTCCCCTACGCCCTGCGGGTGGTGTTCGACGAGGGCGTGGGCATGGAGAACCTGCGGGCCATGATGCTGGTCAACGCCGTGAAGGACTTCTGCGAGGAGAGCCAGTTCGACTTCTATCCCCCGGACGTGCAGCTCAACCCCGAAACCGCCAACTTCATCATTGACAACGGCTTCTTCCTCCGCTTCCGCTCCGCGGCGGACCGGGAGGAGGCCCTGCCCGCCGTGCGGGACAACGGGGCCGTGAAGGAGTTCCAGACCTTTACCGCCCCCGCGCCGGCGCCGGAGCCGGAGAGCGCGGCGGAGGAAGCGGAAGAATCCCTTCCCGAGGAACCGTCGCCCCAGGCGGAGGCTCCCGTCCAGGAGGCCCCCCGTCCGGCGGTGCAGGCCCCCCAGACGACGGCCCAGACCCAGCAGTCCGCCGCCGCCGCTGCCGCCGCCAAACAGGCCCATGTGAAAGAGAGCCTGATCTCCGTGTCCCTGGGGAAACTGGACGCCCTTATGGCCGTGGTCAGCGAGATCGTCATCACCGAGGCCCAGGTCACCGCCTCTCCGGACCTGCGGGGGCTGAAGCTGGATAACTTCACCAAGGCCGCAAGACAGCTGCGCTCCCTGACGGACAACCTCCAGGACGTGGCCATGTCCCTGCGGATGGTCCCCGTGTCCAGCACCTTCCAAAAGATGAAGCGCATCGTCCGGGATATGAGCAAGAAGCTCAATAAGGAGACGAACCTGACCCTCATCGGCGAGGACACCGAGGTGGACAAGACCATCGTGGACAGCATCTCCGATCCCATCATGCACATCGTGCGCAACTCCATGGACCACGGCATCGAGAGCAGCCAGGCCGAGCGCATCGCCGCCGGGAAGGACCCCGTGGGCAAGATCACCCTGGCCGCCCGGCAGACCGGCAGCGAGGTCATCATCGAAATCAGCGACGACGGCGCCGGCGTGGACGACGACGCCGTGCTGAACAAGGCCATCCGCCAGGGCCTGGCCACTCCCGGCGTGGAATACTCCCACAAGGACATCCTGAACTTCCTGCTCATGCCGGGCTTCTCCACCAACACCGAGGTCACGGAGTACTCCGGCCGGGGCGTGGGCATGGACGTGGTCAAGAGCAACGTGGAGAGCGTAGGCGGCACCGTCACCATCACCAGCACCCGGGGCAAGGGCATGACCACCACGCTGAAGATCCCCCTGACCATGGCCATTCTGGACGGCATGGAGGTCTCCGTGGGCAAGTCCATCTTCACCGTGCCCATCAGCAACATCCGCCAGATCTTCAAGGCTTCGGATATGCACATCATCCAGGACCCCACCCACGGCGAGATGATCAAGATCGTGGACAACTTCTACTCCATCGTCCGGGCCAAGGACTTCTTCCGCATCGACAGCGGCGTGGACAACTTCGACAACGGCGTGCTGCTGTGGGTGGAGTCCGGGGACAACTCCTTCTGCCTGTTTGTGGACGCCCTCATCGGCGAGCAGCAGGTAGTGGTCAAGCCCCTGCCGGACTATGTGAACAACTTCGGCATCAAGGATTCCGGGATTTCCGGCTGCACGATCCTGGGCGACGGCAGTATCAGCATCATCCTGGCCGTTGAGAACATCTACACCGCCCAGGACAACATCTGAGTTGGGAGGAGTATTGGAATGTCTGAAGAAAACGGCCTGTTTGCCCGGAATGACGAGATCAATAACGCCCTGAACGTCCATGAGACGGACGAGGAGAAATATCTGATCTTCCGCTCCAGCGGCATCCTCTACGCCATGAGCACGGATTTCGTCAACGAGATCTTCACCAGCGTGGACATCACCCAGGTGCCCATGGTGCCGGAGTACATCGCGGGGGTCATCAACCTCCGGGGCGCGGTGGTGCCCATCATCGACTTCCGGCTGCTGCTGGGCCGGATCCCCGAGGGGGAGAGCAACGCCATCATCCTGAACATCGAGGATATCATCATCGGCATCCTGGTGGACAGCGTGGATCAGATGGTGGACATCTCCAAGGCGGCCATTCTGCCGGTGCCCTCCCAGAACGAGCACAAGCTGGTGTCGGGGATGTGCACCCTGCCCGGGGGCCACGGCACCATCATGGTCCTGGACGGCAAGGCCCTGGTCCACGTCCACGAGTAAAAAAGCGCGGGAGCGAGTAAAAAGCGCGAATAAAACACGCGGTCTGCCCGCCCCGGGCGGGGGGGCCGCGTCTCTTTTTCATCTTTTCGATTTATACCTGTGCACGATAAGATTTTCCGTTCGTTGCCGTGTCAGTGACCTAAAATGCGGCAAATCTTAAAGAGCGCGAGTAAAAAAAGATTCTGTCAAAGTGAGGAGAATGACGCATGGGCAGCAGCATGAAACCCCTGCTGATTTCAGACCAGGATTTTAACCGCATGGTCCGGTTCGTGAAGGGCAATTACGGCATTGACCTCCACCAGAAGCGCCAGCTGATGCAAAGCCGTCTGAGCAGCCTGATCCAGAGCAAGGGCTTCGGGGATTTCAAGGATTACGTGGACTATCTGCTCACCCGGGGCACCGGAGAGGACATCAACCAGCTCCTCTCCAAGCTCACCACCAACTATACCTATTTCATGCGGGAGACGGAGTCCTTCGACTACTTCGTCAAGGCCATTCTGCCCCAGATCACCCGCCGCCACCAGTCGGACAAGTCCCTGGCCCTGTGGAGCGCGGGGTGTTCCTCCGGAGAGGAGCCCTACAACGTCACCATGTACCTGCTGGACTACTTCGGGGGCCAGGCGGGAGCCTGGGATACCCGGATTCTGGCCACGGACCTGTCCGTGGAGGTGCTGAACAAGGCCCAGCGGGGGGTCTACCAGCTGCCGGACACCATGCCCGCCAAGTGGAAACAGGACTACTTCGTCCCCGCCCCGGGAGGGCGCTATCAGGTGGCCCCCAAAGTCCGGCGGAATGTGATCTTCCAGCAGTTCAATCTGATGGAACCCATCCGGTTCCGGAAGAAGTTCGATGTGATCTTCTGCCGGAACGTGATGATCTACTTTGACCAGCCCACCAAAAACGCCCTGATCCGGCGCTTTTACGACGCCACCGCCCCCGGCGGGTACCTGATCATCAGCCTGTCGGAGAACCTGCCGCCGGATCTCCCCTATAAGCGGGTGGCAACCTCGATTTTCCAGAAGTGAGACACTCCCCGCTCCCGCAGGGGGCGGGGATGGGATACATAAGCAAAGGAGGGGCGCAGATGGCTAAGAAAATCCGCGTACTGGTGGTGGACGACTCCATCCTGGCCAGAAAGGTCATCATGGACGGCCTGGGCGCCATTCCAAACCTGGAAGTGGTAGGGTACGCCATCAACGCAATCGACGCGAAAAGCAAGGTCAAACAGCTCCGGCCCGATGTCATGACGCTGGACGTGCAGATGCCCGGCATGACGGGGCTGGATTTTTTGAAATCCTTCCTGCCGGAGTACCCCCTGCCGGTGGTGCTGGTGTCCGCCCTGAACATGGGGGCCTTCGACGCCCTCCACGCCGGGGCGGTGGACTTCGTGCGAAAGCCCGACCGGGACGTGAGCACCGGGGACTTTATTGCCACGCTGGCCCGCAGCGTCCAGGACGCCTCCCGGGCCAAGGTCCAGCGTCCCGCAGCGGCGGCGGCGGTGGAGGCCGGCCCCCCCGCTCTGGGGGGCACCATCGCCGGACGCACCGTCATCGCCCTGGGGGCCTCTACCGGCGGCACGGAGGCCACGCTGGAAGTCATGAAGCGGCTGCCGGCGGACATCCCCGGCATGGTCATCGTGCAGCATATGCCTGTGGGCTTTACGAAGATGTACGCCGAGCGGCTGAACAAGCTCTGCCGCATGGAAGTGCGGGAGGCCAAAGAAGGAGACGAGGTGAAGCGGGGGGTGGCCCTCATCGCCCCGGCGGACCTTCAGACCCGGGTGGTCCGATCCCCTCTGGGGGGCTACCGGGTGAGCTGCACCCACGGGGACCGGGTCAGCGGCCACCGGCCCAGCGTGGACGTGCTGTTCCAGTCCATGGCGGACAACGTCCGCTGCCAGATGGTGGGGATCATCATGACCGGCATGGGCCGGGACGGGGCCTCCGGGCTTCTGGCCATGCGGAAAAAGGGGGCCTATACCATCGGCCAGGACGAGGACACCTGCGTGGTCTACGGAATGCCCCGGGCCGCCTATGAGGACGGAGCCGTCATGGTCCAGGCCGGGTGCACTGCTGCGGCGGCTGCGGGGCGGACGATAGAAAAGCTGCGGCTGAATTCAGTATCTCTATATCGTTTGAAAGGATGTGTCTATAATGCCCGAAAAATTGTCCGTTAAAATTATCTCGAAAAACGCACCCTCCCCCCGGAACTGTAAAGGTATAACAACTTACGGATCCGCGAATTGTGATCACATATCTTTTCCTCTGGAAGACACCCGCGCTCTTATGGACTTGAGAGGCAGCTTTGCGATGGTTGTGGAGAGCCCGGATTCTGTCACGCTGATCTGTGACCCGATCCGGAGTATTCCTCTGTTTTACAGTGTAACCCATAAGGGAATTGTCGTAGGGTGCCACGGCGTGGCTGTGGCGGAAGAGTGCGGGATGGAACTGGACCAGGAGGCTGCGACAGAATTTCTTTACGCAAGATATGTCACAGGAATCCGTACGCTTTTTAAGAATGTTTACGCCGTCAATCCAGGTGAGATTCTCCGTATTTCCAGGGAAGACGGCTCTGTCAGCCGCCGATTTTACTATGAACTTCTCTATTGCATGGAAGGGCGTGAGGAGGTCCCGGTTTCCCGGCTCATTGAGGAATTTGACGCCTGTTTGGAGGATGTTTTCAGAGATCTTGCCAAACGCCTCAACGGAAGGCCCGTTTTAATTCCTCTGAGCGCCGGGTGCGATTCCCGTACCGCCGCAGTGATGTTCAAACGGATCGGATATCCGGATGTGGCCTGTTTCTACTTTGGCAGGAAGATTAACCGGGATGCCGCTACATCCAGAGCCATTGCCGAAAACCTGGGCTATCCCTGGGTTTTGGCGGAAACCACAAACGAGCGGTGGGGGAAACTGTACCAGTCCGATGTCTATTCCCAGTATTTGGAATACAGCTGTAACGGAAACAGCATGGGGACGGCTCGCACTTTTTTAGGCCCCCTGATTGTGAAGGATCGCTTTCAAGACCGTGTGGTGGTGCCGGGGCACACTCTGGATGTTGAGATGGGCAGCCATCTGCCGGCTTGGAGCCGCGAAAAAGAGATTTCACGGGAAATGCTGACGGCATACAATATCCAATGGCATTATTCCCTGAGACTGCATCCGGAGAAATGCGCCGCCTCTATCCGCCGGTGGTCGGAAAAGCTGCCGGAAAAAATGGACGCCGCCGCCGCCATTCGAGAGTTTCAGCATTTTGAATGGCTCAACCGCCAGCCAAAGTTTATTGTCAACGAAGTGCGTAAGTATGAATTTTTTCAGTTTGCCGGTTGGGAGATCCCCTTCTGGGACACGCGGGTCTGCGACTTCGCAACAAAACTTACGCCCTTCCAGCTGGAAGGCCGCAACTTCCAATACCGGTATATGGAGAAGATTGTCGATCCCTTTGCCGGAATCCAGCAGACATACCCGGCTGCGGGGGAAGTTCCGGAAAAAACCAAGACTTCCCGGTTCCAGGAACTCAAAGCATGTCTGCGCAGATACCGCGATTCAGGTTTGTCGCTTTATGGGCATATGAGTTTTCCAGAATACTTGAACTGGGTCCGCAAGTGCGGCACATATTTCAATATCCATGCCAAAACAGCGGAAGACGGGTTGAACAGGATTCTCGCAAAGTATCACCTTCCCATGCCATAAGGGCCTATACCATCGGCCAGGACGAGGACACCTGCGTGGTCTACGGAATGCCCCGGGCCGCCTATGAGGACGGAGCCGTCATGGTCCAGGCCGGGTGCATGCGGGGCCGATAACCCGGAGGCAGAGCGGGGAGATACGCAATTTCTTTCCGGATTTTGGGGCGCGGACTATTAATTTTTTGGCCCAATGGACCGATGAATAGTATGAATGATATTTTATGACCCGCCTCCCTGGCGGCGGATTGTAAGGATAGCATACCTCAAAATGTGGAAAAGGGGGCGGACCCTGATGAACATCACCAGCACGATTGCGCGGCCCGGAGAGGTGCAGCGCACGTACCAGTCCCAGCTGTACGCCGCGCCGCAGCCCCAGCGCACGGAACCGGATTCCCGCCGGTTTGACAGCGTCACCATTGCCGCCAGTTCCTCCCGGCTTATGGAACTGCGGGGGAAAATCGCCCAGGAAGTGCGCACCGCCACCTCCTCCGGCCAGGTCAGCGCCCTGCGGGAACAGGTCCAGAACGGTACCTACCAGCCCGACGCCATGGAGATTGCCCGGCGGATGCTGCTGATTCCGGAGGCCGGATAAATGGACGCCCAGCAGTACCGGGAGTGCTTCGCCTTCCTGGAAAAGCTCTGCGGCACCCTGGACGCCCTGGCGGACCTGCAAAGGGAGAAAAGCACGGCCGTATCCCGGGACGATCTCCTGGGCGTGGAGGCCTGCATGAAGCGGGAACAGGCCCTGAGCCTCTCCCTGCGGTCCATGGAGCAGAAGCGGGAAAAACTGTTCTCCCCCCTGGGCATGAGAGACAAACCCTTCTCCGCCCTGCCGGAGTACTGTCCGCCGGAACTGCGGCCCCAGGCCCGGGATCTGGCGGACCGGGTGCGCCGGTGCTACGGCATCTACCGCAGCGCGGCGGACGCCGCCCGCTCCAACCTGGAGCTGAACCTCCACCAGATTGAAAAAATGACCGCGGCGCAGGCGCCCGCCGGAGGCATCGACCTGCCCCCCAGCGGCGCTTTTGCCGATATCCGGGCATAAGCCCAAAGCCCCCGGTGACGCGGCACCCGCGCTCACAAGTATCTAAGGGAGAAGGAGGGACGCATCGCAATGGGTACCCTGTCTACGTTCGGCATCTTCACTATGACCCGGCTGGGGGTGTACGCCGCCACCCAGGGCCTGAACGTGTCCGGAAACAATGTCACCAATATCAATACGGAGGGCTATACCCGTCAGGTTCTGGACCAGACCTCCCTCCATATGAGCGCCGCCGACCGGTACAGCACCCAGTCCATCCATATGGGCTCCGGTGTGCTGGCCCCGGGCGTGTATCAGATCCGGGACCAGTTCTTAGACATCCGCTACCGCAAAGCCAACAGCGGCGTGGGCTATATGGAGTCCGAACTGGACGGCCTGGACCACCTGTCCAGCCTCCTGGACGAGGTAAACAAGGGCAATGACCAGGAGGGCGTCCTGGAAGCCATGTTCAACGACATGGTGGATCAGATGGACCAGCTGGCCGCCCAGGGCGCCGGAAAGGACCAGGACGACACCCTGTTCCGGGCCTCCGTGGAGACCCTGACCCGCCAGCTCAACAAAACCGCCAGCGATCTTGAGGAGTTGAGAGGCACCCGCATTGAAAAGCTCCAGGAGGACATCGGAGAGGTCAACAAAATCCTGGAACAGATCCGGGATCTCACCACCACCATCCGGAAAAACACCATCTACGGCGACAACTCCCTGGAACAGCTGGACCAGCGGAACCTGCTTTTGGATAAACTGTCCGAGTACATGGACATTGACGTGGTCTATACCGAGGAAAACCTGACGCCTACCATCACCTGGGATAAGCTCACCATCCGCACGGGCACGGACCCCCAGCGGATCGTGGCCGACGGGCTGTACGCCTCCACCCTGGAACTGCGGGTGGGCACGGATGAGGGGGAGGACCCCAACTTCGACCTGAACTTCCTGGAACTGCGGGATATCCACGGCCACGGCAAAATCCTGCGGGAAGGTGACTTAGGCGCGGTGAAAAACCGGGACGCCGGAGCCATGACCTTAGATGAAAACGGGGAATATGTGGTCATCGGCGAGGGAGACGAGATGGAACCCTTGGAATTCCTGACCGAGGAGGAGGCCCAGGCCCTGTGCGATCAGCTCAATGAAACCGCCAACGGCGTGGAATACCGCCTCCAATACGACGATGGAGTCCTGACCGTCCACCAGTACACCACCACGTTCTACGCCTCCAGCGAGGACGCCTACGCCGCCCTGGAAGAACTCAACGCCGCCGGACGGGATTACACCGAGCATACCAATCCCGTCACCGGAGAGGTCACCCGCTACACCAACCGGATTGTCAATATGGGCTCCACCTTTGAAATCCACCAGTTTGAGGTGTTCTACGGCAAAGTGCAGCTGGGGGATACGGAACTGGGCGGCGGCCTTCTGGCGGACCGGGAGATCCTGACGGAGGAGGGCATCTTCTCCACCCAGGAGGATCTGGACGGAGACCCCAACGCCGCCTCCAAACGGGGCATCGTGTTCTACCAGAAGGCCCTGGATGTGCTGGCCAACACCCTTGCCTCCACACTGAACGACGCCAATACCATCCCCGATCAGGAACTCTACGAAACCCGGCAGGTGGATGTGCGCCAGGACGACGGCAGTTACCTCACCACCTATGAGTTCATCGACGCGGACGGCAACCCCGTCACCGACGGGGACCGGTCCAAGTACGTGCTGAAAAAGGAGTACAGCTACTATAACGGCGGCGTCCTCCTGAGCAACAAGTCCACGGACAACGACGATACCGGCATCACCGCCGCCAATATCTCGATTTCCAAAAACTGGGCCAACGGCTCTTTCCGGGTGCTGCGGACCAAGCAGCCCCAGGACCTGGACAGCAACGGCAACCCCATCCCCGCCAGCACCTTGAACGACAACCTGAACCATATCCGCAACCTCCTGATTGACAAACACGCATTTATGCCCAATAACGCCGGGATTTACAGCAACGCCGCGTCGGACGAACCCTTCTTTACCGGCTCTTTCCAGGAACTGTTCACCGATCACATCGCCGTGTCCCTGGCCACGGACAAGAGCTATGTCAGCACCATGCTGAACAACAACACCATCATGGCGGACCAGCTCTACGTCAACCGGGACGGCGTGCAGGGTGTGGATTTGAACGACGAGGCCGTGAACATGATGCAGTACCAGAAGGCCTACGACGCCGCCTGCCGCCTGATGACCGTATACGACGAGATGCTGGATAAGCTCATCAACGGCACAGCCGTGTAAGAGGGAGGGAGGAAACCATGTCGTTCCGCATTACCACCAACGGGCTGTTCCGCACCTATGGCACCGCCATGCGCACCCAGAACAAAAAGGTCTACGACGCCCTGGAACGGGTCCAGACCAACCGGAAGTTCGCCCACTTCTCCGAGGATCCCGCCAGCGCCGCCAAGGCCTTCCGGCTGCGCCGGGACCACTGGCGCTCCACAGACTTCCTGGACAACACCAACTTCCTCATCAGCAAACAGGAGATCGCGTACAGCGCCGGCAGCGCCATTGTCAACGGAGATGACCGGGTGCCCAGTCTGGACGGCATTTATGAGAGCCTGGCGGGCCTGTCGGACACCGCTGGGGCCGGACGCAAACCCCTGGGCTATGAACTGTCAGCCAAGGCGGAGTCCATTGCCTCCGCCATGAACGTGACGTTCAATGAGGAGTTCGTGTTCGCCGGAGCCGACGGACTGAACGTCCCCTTTACCTGGGACGGAGATAAACTCCTCTACCGGGGCATTGATGTCAGCGCGGAGACCGGCTCGGAGGACTATGAGCGGCTGCAAAAAATGGCCGCCGAGAACACCTATGTGGACATCGGCCAGGGCATGAAGGAAAACGACCAGGGAGTCATTCCCAACAGCGCCTACGACTCCTGCCTCAGCGGGCTCACCTTCCTGGGCTACGGCACGGATGAGGACGGAGACTCCAAAAACCTGGCGGTGCTGATGAGAGAACTGGGAAACCTGTACCAGAACTGCGATCCGGATACGGGAGACTACCCCGGCATCAATCACGACGCCCAGGAGGCCAACAAGGCCCGGGCCCAGACCCTGTCCCTGAAAATTCACGACGCCATTAACCGCGTCCAGGAACAGCACGTGGCCCTCAGCGCCGGCAGCAACTTCCTGCAGCAGAACAAACGGCAGTTGGAAGAGACCCAGTTCACCCTGCAGGAACAGATCAGCCAGGTGGAGAAGTTAGATGACACCGGCGCTCTGGCCATTGAGGAGATGGCATGGGCTCAGTACGTCTATGAAGCGGCGCTGCACGTGGGCAACGACCTGCTCTCCCACTCCCTCTTTGACTATATGTAAGGACGGAAATGTGGAAATAAAGGTGGAAAGTTGAGATCCTCAACGGACGGCTCCGGTCTGCCGTGTGGAAATTCAGGAAAGGAAGTGCTTTACAATGTATCCCCTGCTTGAGATTACGACGGTGCCCATCGAGATACAGATGAAAACCACCAACGCCTCCTTGGAGTACACCAAGGGCTCGGTGGAGATGGAAATCGTCCGCTCCGAAAAAAGCGGTGTGGAAGTCAAAAGCGGGCCCATTCAGGTACAGCTGGATACCTTTGAACTGCGGGGAGACGCCTTCCAGGCCGCCACGGCCAACGCGGTGGCCGCGGTACAGGCCAGCAACCAGGCAAGCCAGCTGGCCAACCAGACAAAACAGCCGGTCAGCCAGCCTGCCGCCAGTCCGGTGTCCAACGCGGCCTTGAACCAATCGGCCGCCGCCCAGGGCAGTTACCGGGCTACCTCCGCCTTCGCCGACGGGGGTGCCATTCAGTTCAGCTTTCTTTTGAGCGGAGGTCCTCCCCAGACCCAGCAGGCCGTGCCCCAGAATACCCAGCTTACCGCGCCGGAGGCCCAGATCCTGCCCCAGGAACCCCAGTACGTTCCGCCCCAGGCCCAGATTGCCGCGCCGGAGGCCCAGATCCTGCCCCAGAACAGCGGCGGCGCTCCGGCCCAGGTTCCGGAGTTCCCGAAAGAACTGAAAGATCTGCCGGATGAGCGGGCCATTGAGATCCGCTATAACATGGACCAGATGAAATTCTCCTGGGACATTCAGCAGGGCAAGTTCACCTTTATCCCCGGAGACATCGAGTTCACCATGTCCCGGCGGCCCAGCATCACCTATAAGTACTTAGGTGAGCCCATCTATGTGCCCGCGTCGGCGGATCCCAACTACGAGCCTGTGGATACGGAGGCCTGAGCGCGGGGAAAGATACCCGTGAGCGATTCTGAAAGAGCGCGGGTAGAAAAAAGGAGGCGTCCTGCTGTGAAAACCATGACGAAATACTTTGGCGAAATCGAATACGCCCAGGAGGACATCCTTACCTTTCCCAAGGGACTGTACGGTTTTGAGGGGGAACACTCCTTTCTGCTGCTGCCCTTTTCCGGCAACGGCACCCTCTTCTGTCTCCAAAGCCTGTCCACCCCCCAACTGGGGTTCATCATGATGGATCCCTTCTCCCTGGAACCGGCCTATGCCCCGGTATTGCAGCCGGAGGAACTGGAATTTTTGAAGGTGGAGCGCAGCCAGGACCTGAGTTATTACGTCATGTGCGTGGTAAAGGACCCGGTGGCCTGCTCCACAGTGAATCTGCGCTGCCCGGTGGCCGTCCAGGACGACGGCACCGCCATTCAGGTGATTCTGGAGGACGCCGCCTACCATATGCGCCACCAGCTGGCGGAGTTCGCCCAGCCGGAGGAAGAGGAGGAGGACGCGCCATGCTGATCCTGCGGCGAAAAGCGGGGGAATCCCTGGTGATTGGCGACGAGATCAAGGTGGCGGTGCTGGATATCAATGAGGGC
Organism: uncultured Oscillibacter sp.; assembly: GCA_905234565.1. Classification (GTDB taxonomy): domain Bacteria; phylum Bacillota; class Clostridia; order Oscillospirales; family Oscillospiraceae; genus Oscillibacter. The sequence continues at coordinate 46,520 of CAJOHW010000028.1, forward strand.
AGCGTACGCCTGGCGATTGACGCGCCCAAACGCATTCCCATTCTGCGCAGCGAACTGCTTCAGGCGGCGGACGCCAACCGGGACGCCGCCAATGAACAGTCCCAGCCGGAAAAACTTCTGGCCCTGCTGAACCATACGGCCAGACCCAAATAGAAGGAAAGCGCACCTCCTGAGAGGTGCGCTGTGTTTTTTGGCTGGATAATTTCCCCGGCGTTACCGCTTGTGGTGGGGGCGCAGCTTCACCTTTTCACAGGCGTTCATCACCTGGGTGGTGACGGCGGCGCTGTACCGGCCCTCGTACATGGAGAGCAAAGGCATCACATCCCGGTTGGAGGTGGCCACGTACTTGGAGGGCAGGTTGGACAGGGCAATAGCAGTTACATCCACTTTACAGCGGTTGCAGGTACACATCCCCATGAGCTTCATATACTTTTCCGCCTTGGCCTCTACCAGGGCCTGGGTCAGATTGTAGCAGATGAACTCGTCGGGGTGGGGCTCGGGCTTTTTCGCGGCTTGCGGTGCGGCGGGAGCCGGGGCCGCGGGGGCCGCCTGGGGCGCAGCGGGAGCCGGAGCCACGGGGGCCGTCTGAGGCGCGGCAGGAGCCGGAGCCACGGGGGCCGCCTGAGGCGCAGCGGGAGCCGGTACCACGGGGGCCGCCTGAGGCGCAGCAGGAGCCGGGGCCGCAGGCGCGGCCTGGGGCGCAACAGGAGCCGAAGCCATGGGCGCGGCCTGGGTGACGACCGGAGCCGAAGCCATGGGCGCGGCCTGGGGCGCAACAGGAGCCGGAGCCGTGGGCGCCGCCTGGGTAACAACCGGGGCCGGAGCCGTGGGCGCCGCCTGGGGCGCGGCGGGGGCCGGAGTTTCCGGCGCAATGGGCGTAAATTCAGGGACTGACGGCTCCTGGCTCTCCGGCGGCTCTTCCTCTGCCACAGCCTTCTTCCCGCCTCTGGCGGGCTTCCGGCTGCCGAACAGTTCCTCCACCAAGGCGTCCCGGATTTGCTCCTGGGTGGCCTTGTCGTCCAAGCGCTGCACAGTGGGTTCCTCGGCGGCATGGTCTCCCGACAGGGAGGCGGGGTCCGTCAGCAGGCTCAGGACCCGGGCGGTCTTGCTGCTCTTACCGCCCTTCCCGGTTTTCGATCCGTTTTTTGGCATGGTGGTTCCCCCATTTCATTGTTTCACAGTCCTATGGTTTTGCGTTCGTCAGCCCTCCGGACGCATCAGTTCCCGCAGCAGCGCCTTAAAATCCCGGGCGGGCCGGGAGTCCGGCGCGTAGGTAATGACGCTCTCGCCGTGGGCGGGAGATTCCGCCACGGTGACGCTGGCGTGGATTTTGGAGTGGAACACCTTGGTCCCCAGCTTCCGGGCCACGTCCTGGGACATCTCCTCCACTTCCCGGTTCAGCAGCAGGCGGTTGTTGTACCGGTTGAGGAGGATCCCCAGGACTTCCAGGTCCGGATTGTAGTATTTGCGCACCGTCTCGATGGTGTCCCGGATCTGGGCAATGCCTAAGAGACTGAGGATCTCCGGGGCCATGGGAATGATGAGCCCCTCCGCCGCCACGTAGGCGTTTACCGTCAGCACGTTCAGGGCGGGCGGGGTGTCGATGATGATGTAGTCATAGTTCCCGGCGGCCTTGGTCAGCTCGTTGCGCAGCAGGTATTCCCGGCCCGGCACGTTGAACTCCAGTTCCGCCGTGGACAAAAGGATGTTGGAGGGGATGAAGTCCCCCATGTCCGTGGAGGCGATGGCGTTGCGGATAGGTTCCTTTCCCTTCAGGACATCGTAAATGGTGACACTGTTCTCAATATCCACCCCGGCGCTGAAGCCCAGGCTCCCCTGGGGATCCAGGTCCACTCCCAGCACCCGGAAGCCCTTCTGCCGCAATGCCCCAATCAGAGACAGCGCCGTGGTAGTCTTTCCCACGCCGCCTTTCTGGTTGGTGATGGCGATGGTTTTTTTCAAGGCAAGCCCTCCTGTCTGTGTAAAAATTTTTCCTGCCCTCTTAATCTTTCTAATTATTATGTCGATATAAAAGATAAGAAAATTAATAGGGCCGGAACATTTTTTTCGCGGGATCTCCCTGCCCGCCGCCCCTTTTGACCTGCGGGGCGTCCCGGGGCGGGACCCTTTCCCGTGCCCTTCCCGATTTTCCGTACCTTAAGCATCCCACGGAACTCTTTCCGCGTGACGACCGACGCTCCGCCTTGTGCGGAGCGGGACAAAGGAGTGAACATCCATGGCGAACATCAACAGCATTTCCGGTTCCACGACTACCACCAGTTCTGTCAGCAACCCCAATGCCATCACAGGCCTTGCCACCGGCATGGACACGGAGGCCATGATCGAAAAAAGCGTCTCCGGCATCAAGTCCAAAATCTCCTCCCTTCAGCAGAGCCAGACCAAGGTGGAGTGGCGGCAGGAAGCCATGCGCAGCATCCTGGACAAAATGTCCGACCTCTCCTCCAAGTACACGTCCTACACCTCCCCCACCAACCTCATGAGCAACCAGTTCTTCACCGGAAACGTGACCGTCACCCCCACCGGCGCTTATGCCGACCGGGTCAGCGCCACGGGGAAAAGCAATACCGACATCCAGATCAAATCCGTGGACCAGCTGGCCACCTCCTCCCGTTACAGCGTCAACGCCAGCGCCCTGAATATGGCCTCCGGCCTCAACGCCGAAGGCACCGCCATCGACTGGGAGGGCACCTTCACCCAGCCCGCTTTCTCCGGCACCCTGACCTTGTCCTATGGCAACCGGACCGTGGACCTGAAGCTGGATCCGGACGATCTGAACATCGGCGGCAGCGACTATCAGCGGGCCAACACCACATACAGCAAGAGCGCCGCCGCCCGGACCCTGGCCGACGCCATTACCAAAAAGCTGGCGGAGACCGACGTGCGCAACAAAGACGGGGAACTGGTCAAAGGCAGCGAGCTGTTCCAGGGCCTCACCGTCACCAAGGACGGGGACATCCGGTTCAACGGCACCACCGACGGACAGCTGGTCACCATCACCAGCGCCAGCGGGGATCTGAAAAGCAATCTGGGCGTCGGCTCCAGCAGCATCCGGATTTGGACCAACACGGATCAGGGCACCTTCCAGTTTTACAAGAAGCAGAACGCCGCGGAGTACCTGTCCGGCAAGACCATTGACGTGACCCTGGACGGCGTGACCAAGTCCGTATCCCTGGGGAACCTGACCAACCTGACGGTGTCCACCGGCGGCACCTCCTCCCCCGGCGGCGCCAATGAAACGGACATCCTCTCCGACGACGATACCTCCTCCACCGCCACAGAGGACAACGCCCTCATGCAGCAGTTGGTGAAAAACCTCCAGACCAGCCTGGACAAGTCCTTTGGCAAGAACCGGGTCCATGTCACGGAGAAAGACGGCGCCCTGGCCTTCGAGGCCACCGGCGGGTCCACCCTGAAAGTCGCGGCGGAGGACGCCCTGTCCAACTCCCTGGGGATGGGGGAAACCGGATTGACCAACTACTTCGACACCAGCAAAAACCTGGGGACCCTGCTCAAAGACGAAACCGCCGGAAACACCTGGTTTAACCAGCACACCACCATTGAGGTGGACGAGTCCCAAATTGATACCTCCCGGAACGCCTTCGACAAGTCCAAGGGGATCCTCTATGATACGGATGGGAACCTGGTGCGCAAAATCGGCATGGCCTACTACCGGGTAGATGAGGACGGAAACCAGGTCTATGAGCAAAACGGCATGAAGGTGGATCCCACCGAAATCGACACCACCCGGGACCCCTATAACCCCCAGATCAGCATCCTCTACGATAAGAGCGGCAACCTGGTGAAGAAGTTCGGCGACGACTATTACCGGGTGGACTCCGACGGAGATATGCTCTATGAGCTGAAAATCAACGGCGCTTCTGTGGGAGCCTTTAACGGGAAAAACTCCCTGGAGAGCGTCCTCAACACCATCAACGGCTCTGACGCCGGGGTTACCGCCACTTACTCCCGCATGACCAACCAGTTCACCTTCACCTCCAAGGAGACCGGGGAACTGGGGGAGATCAACTTCGACAGCCCCCTGGCCGCCCGGCTGTTCCAGGCCAACGGGAATACCACCACCATGAAAACCCTGAAAGACGCCCTGTCCGGCTGGAAGTGGGACAGCGACGGCTCCACCACCCTCTCCCTGGACGGAAAGGAACTGGGCTCCTTCAAGCGGACCGACACCGTGCAGGATGTCATTGACGCCATCAACGCCGGAGGGGACTATACCGTGGCCTTTAGCGACAACACCGGCGCGTTCCGCCTGCTGGACAAGGACGGCAACGCCCTCTCTGACAGCCTGTCCCTCACCTCCAACACCGGCAGTTCCATCGCGGCGGACAGCACGGTTCCTCCCAGCATTGGCCGGCCCGGCGGGTTCTTCTACGGCCTGGACGACTCCGCCCAGTATACCCGGGGCCAGGACGCCCAGCTCACCGCCATTGTCAACGGCAAGGAGATGGCCATGAAGCGGGGCTCCAACGTGGTGAATATGGACGGCATGAACGTCACCTTGAAGGGCACCTTCCAGACGGCGGAGGGGGAGGAGGCCGTGGGCTTCCAGACCAGCGCCGACACCACCGAAATTACCGACGCCATCCGCTCCTTTGTGGACGAGTTCAACGCCCTGGCCAAGGAGATTCACGACGCCTACTCCACCCAGCCGGCGGAGAAGAACTCCTCCACCCATGCCCGCTATGAGCCCCTCACCGAGGAGGATAAGGCGGATATGAGCGATATCGCCATTGAGCGCTATGAGGAGAAGGCCAAACAGGGGATCCTCTTTGGAGACAACGACCTCTCCAACCTCTATTCCCGGCTTATCAGCGCCATCAGCCCCGGCGGCGCGGACCGCAAGGCCATGGAAGCCATCGGCCTGACCACCCAGTATTCCAACGGCCTGACTACCTTGACCTTGGACGAGGGACGGCTGAAATCCGCCCTGGAAGCCAACGCGGAGAACGTGAAAAACGTCTTTTCCAGCGCCACCGTCAGTTCCAACGGCCTTATGAGCAAGATGAAGCAGACTTTGGATACCTACGGCTCCACCGCTTATGGCAACTTAGGCGTCCTGGTGCGCAAGGCCGGCTCCACCCGCAACTCCTCTTCCCTGCTGAACAACACCATGCAGTCCCAGATCAACAACTACCAGACCCAGATTGAGAAGTGGCAGGACAAGATGAGCAACAGCATCGACCGCTATACCAAACTGTTCACCCAGCTGGAACAGCTGACCGCCAAGATGAACAGCCAGTCCAGCGCCCTCAGCGGCCTTATGGGCGGCTATTAAACCGATGGGGAGTGACAGAATCAGGCCATGAATACAAGAGGATATCAGCGCTATAAAGCGCAGTCCCTGAACACCATGACCCAGGGAGAGCTGCTGCTCCTGGTCCTGGACGAACTGGTGAAGCGCCTGCTGCGGGGAGATCTGGCCTTGAGCCAGGGGGACTATGAACTGTTTGAAGCCTCCATCGACCGGTGCATCCTGATCGTCCGCTATCTGGACGATACCCTGGACCGGAAGTATGAGATCAGCTTCCAGCTCCACCGGCTCTATGAGTTTTTCAGCTACGACCTCAACCGCATCAAGCTGGGCCGCAACAAAACGGAACTGGACCGGCTCCGCCCCCTGATTACGGACCTGCGGGATACCTTCCGGGCGGCGGAACAGATGGTGTCCTCCGCCCAGGCCCAGGCGGCCCAAGGCGGGGCGCCGGGGATGTGATGGACCGGGCGGAACTGGAGGCCCTGTGGCAGCGCAGGAAACTCCAGACCCTGCGGCTGCTGGACGTGGAGAACCTGACCCGGGAACTGCTCCAAGCCGCCCGGCAGCGGGACCAGGTGACGCTGAATATGCTGCTGTCCATGCGGGAAGAACCCCTGCGCCGCCTGGAAGAACTGGAAGCCGCCGTGCGGCAGCAGCTGCTGCGTCTGCCCCGGGAGGACGCCGTCCGGGCGAAAGCGCTGCTGGAAGGGGCGCCGGCGTCAGGGGAAGAGGAAGCGGCTCTGGCGGCGCAGGTGGCCCAGTACCGCCGGACCTTAGACGCCGTGGTGGAACTGGACCGGCGGCTGAACCTGAGCCTGACCGGAGACAAGTCCTTTTATAAGATGTTCCGGAACTGAACACGATTCCGCGCTGCCCGCCCCCGGAAACGAGGGCGGGCTGTCTTTGGCAGACAGCCAACTCGCTCTATAAGTCTTTCGCCTCCCAGGTCTTTGGCAGACAGCCAACTCGCTCTATGAGTCTTTCGCCTCCCAGGTCTTTGGCAGACAGCCAACTCGCTCTACAAGTCTTTCGCCCCCCAGGTTTCTGCGACGGCAACGCAGGAAGCGCAAAATCTCCCCTGTCCGTCTTTGGCAGACAGCCAACTCGCTCTACAAGTCTTTCGCCTCCCAGGTCTTTGGCAGACAGCCAACTCGCTCTACAAGTCTTTCGCCTCCCAGGTCTTTGGCAGACAGCCAACTCGCTCTATAAGTCTTTCGCCTCCCAGGTTTCTGCGACGGCAACGCAGGGCTGCCGTCCCTAAGAGAACCCCTTTCACGGCGATATAATCCACAGAGGTGCGCCGTCGTAGCGGCTGGCGGACAGCTCCGAGATGATGAGATCCGGATCCCACACCTCCACGCTGTTCTCCCGGCTGTTGGGGTCCGCCACCAGCACCCCGCCGTCCTCCGTGGTGCCGTGGATGATGATGAAGTGTCCGCTTTTGGTGAAGTGGCCCCGTCCCATAAGGGCCACGGCATAGGCCCCGCCCTTCACCGTGTCGTACAGGGTCTGGCCGTCCAGTTGGGCGGGGGACTGGCAGGAGAAGCCGTAGTGGTCCGCCGCCCCCTGGATGATGGACAGGTAGGAGCCGCTGGAAGGGGCGGCGTATCCCGCGTTGGAAGCCCACTGGGCGGCGGCCTCCGGCGTCAGGGCCTTCCCCCGGAAGGTGGACACCAGCATGGCCACCACCACCGGGCCGCAGCCGTGGGTGCCGATGGGGTCCCGGCCAAAGAGCTTGTCCGCCCAGGCGTCGTCCTTCTGGTTGTAGTAGACGAAGTACTTCCGGTTCCCGCCGGTGAGCAGTTCAAAACTGCCGCTGTGTACCAGTTCCGTCACCGCCGCCGGGGTGGTATCCTGGGGGGCGGTGTCCTCTGGCAGCTGGCCGCTCTTCATGAGCTTTTTCAGCCGCCGCTCCTCCGCCTTCCGGGCACGCTCCTCCTCCCTGGCCCTGCGCTTTTCCTCCCGGACGCGCAGCCGCTCCTGACGCTGGCGCTCCCGCTCTATCCGCAGTTCCTCCGCCCGCAGACGCTGGGCCTGGGCCAGTTCCTCCCGGAGATCCGCCTGATCCGACAGCCACTGGGCATATTGGCCGGAAATATCCTTGACTTGTGTACGCGCTCCGTGGTATAAAATACGTACAGGCGTGACAATCCGCTCGTAGAGGGCCGGATCCTGGCTCCGGCAGGCGGCCAGCTCCGCGGCACATACGCACAGCGCCGCTAAGAGCACGGTCATGATGAAGTTTTTCACAAGGCTTCGCTCGTTCATGGATGCACCTCGGGGCGGTACGCGCCAAGTTCGGAATGATACGCATATCAGTATAACAAACCCGGCGGGATTTGTAAAGTGACAATCCCATTTCAACGGGGCAGGAGGCGGCTTGGATGCCAACCATTCGACTGGAAAACGTGGCGAAAATCTACAAGAGCAAGACCCGGGAGAACGCCGCGATCAAAAACGTGAATCTGACCATCGAGCAGGGGGAGTTCGTGTTCGTGGTGGGGAGCCGGGGCGCCGGAAAGAGTACGCTGCTGGATGTCATCGCCGGGGTGCTGAAGCCGGAACAGGGCCAGGTGTTCCTGGACGACGCGGATCTCTACAAGCTCAGCCCCCGGGAGAGCGAGAAGAAGCGGGCCTGTATCGGCCGGATCGCCCAGGAATCGGAACTCAACCGCATGGAGACGGTGTACGACAACCTGTCCACCATGAAGCGGGTGGGACTGTTCCGGAAGAAAGTGGTGGACGAGAGCCTGGCGGACAAGGCTCTGGGCATCGTGGGGATGCCGGGGACAGGAAAAACCTTCCCCCGGGACCTGACGCCGCCGGAGTGCCGCCGGATCCAGGTGGCCAAGGCGATTTTGAACAGCCCCGCCATTTTGATGCTGGACGACTTCACCATGAACATGGACGAGGACACCATCTGGGATATGCTCCACCTGCTCATGGAGCTGAACCGGCGGGGGACCACCATCCTCATGGCCACCAATTCCAGCTATGTGGTCAACGTCATGCGCCGCCGGGTGGTGACCCTGGCGGACGGACGGGTGGTAGGCGACGTGAAAAAAGGCAAATACGGATTTATAGGCTAAGGCGGTGCAATTATGGCGGAATCCAGAAGAAAAACGGCGGAGGCAAAGAAATCCGCGGAACCCAAGAAAATCCCGGAGCCGGAGAAGGACCAGGACTGCGTGTTCGCCCTGGACATCGGTACCCGGAGCGTCATCGGCGTGGTGGGCCGGGTGGAGGAGGGAAAACTCCACGTGCTGGCCATCGAGAAGGAGAACCACGGGCAGCGGGCCATGCTGGACGGGCAGATCGAGAACATCGCCCAGGTGGCGGAGGTGGCCCGGGACGTGGCCGCCCGGCTGGAAAAGCGGACGAAACTGCGGCTGAGCCGGGTGTGTCTGGCGGCGGCGGGACGGGCGTTAAAGTCCGAATCCGCCTCCTTTACCCTGGAACTGCCCGCCACCCAGCCCATTACGGACGAGAACATCAGCCATTTGGAGGCCGGGGCCGTGTCCGAGGCGGAACAGGCCGTGGCGGAACAGGCGGGAGGCTCCTCCGATCAGTATTATATGGTGGGGTATACCGTCATCGGCTACCGCATCGACGGCTATCCCATGTCCAGCATCCGGGACCACAGCGGCAAAGTCCTGGAGGCGGAGGTGGTGGCTACCTTCCTGCCCCGGGGGGTGGTGGACAGCCTGTACGCCGTGGTGGGAAAACTGGGCTTAGAAGTGGCCAGCATGACGTTGGAGCCCATCGCCGCCCTGAACGCCGCCATTCCCGCCGATATCCGGCTTTTGAACCTGGTGCTGGTGGACATCGGCGCGGGCACGTCGGACATCGCCGTGTGCCGGGACGGCAGCGTGGTGGGCTACACCATGGCCACCATCGCCGGGGACGAGATCACGGAACTGCTCATGCGGTCCCTGCTGGTGGACTTCGACACCGGGGAACAGATGAAAATGGCCCTGAACGACGACAAGCCCATCTCCTATACGGATATTCTGGGACTGCCCCATGAGGTTCCGGCGGCGGAACTGCGGGAACTGGTGGCCCCCTCCGTGGAGACGTTGGCCCAGGAGATCTCCAAGCGGATCCTGGATCTGAACGGGCGGCTGCCCTCCGCCGTGTTCCTGGCGGGCGGCGGGTGCAAGCTGGCGGGACTGCGGGAGCGGGTGGCGGAGGCGCTGAAAATCGACCCCGCCCGGGTCACCACCGCCGGGAACCACTTCCAGCGCAACTCCTTCGCCGAGGACTACAACCTCAACGATCCGGAGTACGCCACCCCTCTGGGGATCGCCATCTCCGCCGGACTGGGCCTCATCAACGACAGCTATATCATCCTCCTGAACGGGGAACCCGCCAAGCTCTTCCGCAGCGGTACCCTCCTGGCCCGGGACATCCTCATGATGAACGGCTACGGCTACAACGAGATGATGGGCCGGACGGGATCCAACCTGTCCTTTACCCTGAACGGGGAGCGGAGACTGTTCCGGGGGGCCATGCCCGTGCCGCCGGTGCTGCTGATCAACGGGGAGCTGGCCGCTTTGACGGACGTGGTCCGGGCCGGCGACAACATCGAATTCACTCCCGCCCGGGCGGGCGCCGACGCCTCCAAGCGCCTCATTGACCTCCTGGGGGAGGACTTCATGGGCAGCGTGACGGTGAACGGCGCGGCGGCGGCGTTGGAGGACGTGATTCACACCGGGGACGACATCTGGGCCGACGCCCACGCCGAACCCGCCCCGCCGGAACCCCAGAAATCCGCCGACGCCCCCAGCGGCCCGGAGATGCGGGTGAATCTGAACGGGGAAACCGTGATTCTCTTTGGAAAACCCAACGCCGAACCCTATTACCTCATGGATCTGCTGAAATACTCCGGCATCAACCTGGACCACCCGGACAAGGTGGTGGAGATGACCGTCAACGGCCAGCCGGGGCTGTTCAGCCAGAAGATCCGGGAGGGTGACAGCGTGGTCATCCGGTGACATTCGGTGATATTCGCCGCCAGGGCGGTCAGAGTGGGAGGATAGGACGCCATGCCCAAGGAAAAGAAACCCAAGAAGGAGAAGAAACCCAAGAAAGAGAAGCCCAAAAAGGAAAAGAAGCCCAAGAAGGAGAAACCGCCCAAAAAAGAGAAACCCAAGAAGGAAAAAAAGCCAAAAAAGGAAAAGCCCAAAAAGGAACCCCAGATCGATCCCGAAACCGGGGAACCCATAGAGGAAAAGAAGGGGCTGAACCCCCTGTTCATCATTCTGCCGGTCCTGCTGATCGTGGCGGGCGGGGCGCTGTTCTTCCTGCTGCGGATCCGGCCCATGCTGGCGGCCCGGGAACAGCCCCCGGAGGACCCCGCCGCCGTGGAGGAACAGGAGGAGACGCAGCCGGAGGAGGAAACGCCTTCGGAACCGGAGGAGGAAGAGACGCCCCCGGAGGAGGAATCCCCCTTCCCCGTGGTGGAGACCCCCTACGTGGAGGGCAATATGACCACGGGAGAGGCGGTCCGCCGGAGGCCCTGGGCCTGTCCGGGGAGAGTTTGGGGGAGTATGAGCTGATCCCCTCGGACCACGTGGTGATGGTGGACGGCATGATGTGCATGGAGGTGCAGATCTACGGCAGCGGCTCCGCCGGAACCAACGACATCGCCGGTACCTTCCTGCTGACCCGGGGCAGTCCCCGGAAGCTGTTCCGTTTGGACGAGAACACCGGGGAGATTGAGGAGGTATCCCTGTCCTTCCTGCGGCCCCCGGCTCCGGAACCGGTGCCGGAAGAAGGGGAGGAAGTGCCGGAGGAGGAAGATGCAGAGGATTGAGCGCCGTCTCCCCGGTATTTATTATATGAAAGTATCTACCTTTATTTCTCACGCTTTTCCTGTAATTTGTACCCCCCTCCCCGATAAAATCCAGCCTGTAAAGTTTACCTTCTTTAGGAATGTTCTGTCTGGCCCCCTGCCGGGGAAAGGGGGTGGCTGACGGCATGAACGCCTATATCGGCCGTCAGGCGATCTATAACCGGGACTACGTCCCCGCCGCTTACGAGCTGCTCTACCGCAGCGGCCGGGAGGAAAACGCCGCGTCCTTTGCCAATCCCGACGCCGCCACCCGGACGGTGCTGGCCAACGCCGTGCAGGTGTTCGGCGTGGACAAGCTCACCGGGGGAAAACCCGCCTACGTCAATTTTACCCAGGAACTGCTCATGAGCAATCTCATGTATATGATCCCGCCGGGGCGGATCATCGTGGAACTGCCGGGAAACCTGAAAGTAGACGAGGCCCTGTCCTATAAGCTCCATGAGATGAAAACCCTGGGCTACCAGCTCTCCCTGGGAGACTACACGGAGGTCCGGGGGCAACTGCACCTAAATTCCGTGATCCACCTGTTTGACTACATCCGGCTGAACGTGCGGACCCGCAACCGCCTGGAACTGCGGGAACTGATCCGAAAAATCCGCCGCCGCAGTCAGGCGGAGATCATTATGGAGCGGGTGGAGACGGAAGCGGATTTCGACAAGGTGAAAGACCTGGACTTCTCCCTGTGGCAGGGCTACTTCTTTGAAAAGCCGGAGCGGCTGTGCAAAGAGGTGAACCTGGCCTCTTCGCCCTACGGACTGCTGTTCCGGGCGTCGGCCCAGAGGGAGAACGCCCTCTCCGATCCCCTGCGCTCCTGCCAGGATCTGATTCTGCGCCAGCCCGTGCTGACCCACCTGCTGCTGGGGTCCTCCCCTACGCCCAACCTGACGGAGGAGCAGGTGGCCTCTTCCATCCACCACAAGCTGCTGCGCATCGGCGCGTCGGGACTGAAGAAGTGGGCGTGCCTGGTGCTGCTCAAACAGCTCAACGTCTCCAACTCCGATGCGGAGGCGGTGCAGGCCTACCTCCGGGGGATCTTTACCGAGGGGCTCATTGGCGTGGGGGAGACCCGGGCCGATCCGGATCTGGGGCTGTACGTGGGCCTGTTCAGCCTGCTGGAACAGGTGACGGACATCCCCCTGGAGGAACTGCTGGAGGCCCTGAAACCCGGCATCGAGGTGGAGAACATCTTTATGAACCGGGAGATGAACGAGTACGCGGAGTATCTTCTCTACGCCGCCTACTATGAGCGAACCCGGTCCCCCCTGCGCCAGACAAAGGTCCGCCTGTCCATCGCGGACTGGGACCTGGACTCCCTGTTCCAGTTCTGCCAGGAGGAGGCGGAGCGGGCCTACGAGACCATGACCCCCTCTGACGGGACTTACCGGGGGAACGTGCTGCACTGAGGCGCCGTCTCTCTCCGCTGGAAAAAACCGGATTTCCTGGAAATGCAAGAAAGAAGTTGACGCGGAGGAAAATTTGTAATAAAATAGGAAGAAGTCAGGAAACAGCGCAGATAACAGCGGTATTTCCACGGTCGCTTCCGAATCCGGCGGGCCCCATGGGGCAAACACAATGAAAAAAGGAGAATTGCCACTATGTTGAAAAACATGCAGATCAACACAAGACTGATTACGGCGTTCATGATCGTAGTCGTCTTCCTGGTCATCACCGGCGTCACGTCCATTGTCATGCTGTCCAACGTGGGAGACGCCCTGACGGACTTCCACAACACATCCTACCAGTCCGTCACAAACTCCTGGAAGGCCAAACAGGCCCTGGCTGAGATGAAAGCCACCCTGCTTCAGGGAACCTTGGACCAGGACACCGTCCGCTCCACCGGTTACGTGTCCGACGCCCGCAGCGCTTTTGACACCTATCAGACCGCTTGTGCCGATCTGGAAAAGACCTATATGGGCGACAAGGCTGATATCGAACGCATCAAAGCCATTACCGCCCAGATCACGCCGATTGTGGAGCAGCTGTACAGCTATGCCAGCGCCAACAACCTTGAAGTGGGCTATCAGTATCTGCGGGATATGTATGAGCCCCTGGCGGACGAGGCGGTCAGCGTCTTTGACACCATCGGCAATTACGCGGATGACCGGGCCAGCGACAAAGTGGCCACCGGCATCACCACCACCCGTATGGCCACGATTGTGGTGATCACCCTGATCATCATCAGCGCCGCCGTCAGTATCGTCCTGGCCATCACCATTGCCAACGGCATTGTGAAGCCCGTGAACCAGATGCAGGAGGTCACTCTGGCCGTGTCCAAGGGCGACTTCGAGTCCGACATTACTTACAACTCCAAGGACGCCCTGGGCGATCTGGCCAACAATATGCGCCACCTGACCGCCACCATTAAGGAGATCATCACGGACGTGGAGATGCAGCTGGCCGCCATGGGCGACGGCAACTTCAACATCCGCAGCCGCAAGGAAGAGATGTACCTGGGTTCCTTCGCCCGGCTCCAGACCGCTATGACCAAGCTGACCCTGGCGGTGTCCGAGACCATGGCCCAGATCGATGTGTCCGCCGACCAGGTCAACAGCGGCGGCGAGCAGATCTCCTCCTCCGCCCAGGCTATGGCCCAGGGCGCCACGGAACAGGCCTCCTCCGTCCAGGAACTGGCCGCCACCATCGGCGAGATCTCCCACGCCGTGGAAGCCACCGCCTCCCACGCCCAGAGCGCCAAGGTGGACAACCAGGCCTCCCACGACCAGATCGCCATCTGCTCCGCTCATATGGCGGACCTCATGGGCGCTATGAAGGCCATCGAGGACAAGTCCATCGAGATCAGCAAGGTCATCAAGACCATCGAGGATATCGCGTTCCAGACCAACATCCTGGCCTTGAACGCCGCCGTGGAGGCCGCCCGGGCGGGCAGCGCCGGCAAGGGCTTCGCCGTTGTGGCGGACGAGGTCCGGAACCTTGCCACCAAGTCCCAGGAGGCTTCCAAGAGCACGGCCGCTTTGATCGACGAGACGGTGAAGGCCGTCAACGAGGGCTCCCGGCTGTCCGTGGAGACCGATGAGGCGTTGAAGGAAGTGGTCATCCGGGCCCAGAAGGTCATGGACGCCGTCACCAACATCTCCCAGGCCACCGACGCCCAGTCCCGGGACGTGGCCCAGGTCAGCACCGGCATCGACCAGATCTCCAGCGTGGTCCAGACCAACTCCGCCACCGCCGAGCAGTCCGCCGCCGCCAGCGAGGAGCTGTCCGGTCAGGCCAATATGCTCAAAGAGCTCATCGGCCGCTTCACCCTGCGTCAGGAAGCCCGGGCCAGCCGGGGCACCCACGTGGACACCGCCGCTGCCAGCTACGGCGGAAACGACAAGTATTGATTCTGCCCCCCTGTCCCTCAACCCCCTACAAAGCACAAAACCTCACCCGGCCTATAAGGGCCGGGTGAGGTCAATTTTGCGTTCGCTTGCGTTGCCGGATCCTACACCCATTGGGTTGCCTGAGCCTGCACCTGCCTACGTTGCCGTCGCAGAAACCTGGGAGATAAAACACTTATAGGGCGCGCTGGCTGTCCGCCAAGGACTCCGCCAAGGACTGGCGGTCAATTTTGCACCCGCCTGCGTTGCCGTCGCAGAAACCTGGGAGATGAAACACTTATAGGGCGCGCTGGCTGTCCGCCAAGGACTCCGCCAAGGACTCTGCCGAGGACGAACGGTAGGCCGCCAAAAACAGGGGGGTGGCCTTGTCCGTATAGGCGACCAGGGAGTACTCCCCGCCGGAGAGACACCAGTCGTACAGCAGGGCCCGCTCCCACATGGCGTAGGCCCGGAGAATCTCCCCGGCGGTGCGGTCCGAACGCAGCTGCCCCCGCTCCAGCCCCCGGGCGATGATCCGCCGCAAGAGCTTAAAATACGTACGGTTCCGGTCCAGCAGGCTCCGCTCCCCCCGGGCCAGAAGCTGGGTGGAGAGGAGCCGCGCCACCAGATCCATGGAGATGCCGCTGTCGATCATGGCGAACAGCTCGTGGTTCAGAAAGACCAGAGCCTCCATGGCGTCCATGTCCGGGTCCATGGTTTTCATGAGCTGCTCATATTTCTCGTCGAACACATAGGCCAGGGTGCCCAAAAGGGCGTCCTTGCCGGGAAAGTAGTGGTAAAAGGACCCCTTGGAAGTCTCCGACTCAAAGACGATGTCCTCCACGGTGGTGTCCTCATACCCCTGCTCATAGAAAAGCTTCCAGGCGGCGGAGATAATGCGTCCCCGGGTGTTGCGGCTGTTCTTCCTGGGCATAGGACCGCTTACAAATTGGCGTCCAGCACCTTCCGGAACTCCGCCTCCGGCATGACGCCAATCTTCCGGGCCGTCTCCACGCCGTTTTTCAAAAACACCACCGTGGGGATGCTCTGCACACCGAACCGGGCGGCCAGTTCCTCCTCCTCGTCCACGTTCACCTTGCCCACCAGGACTTTGCCCTCATAAGCCGCCGCCAGGGACTCGATGATGGGGGAGAGCATCTTGCAGGGTCCGCACCAGTCCGCCCAGAAGTCCACCATAGCCAGAGGGGCCGCCTTCACGGCCTGGTCAAAGCCGCTCTCCGTCAAATGCTGTAATGCCATATGGGTTCGCTCCTTTGTCAAATTGATTTGCGTGGTTGTATGGATAGGATACCACGATTTTGAAAAAATACAAGGGGCATTCCCCATTTTGCCGGGAAAACCGGACAGACTATCCTATGAAGAATCTGTGATTGGAAAGGAGCGGTTTCATGGACGGCTTGGAGATGACGCCGGAGGAATATCAGACTTACGTGGAGGGGAAGGCGAAAAAATCCCCCCTGGTCCGGGACACGGCCCTGGCCTTCTGCATTGGGGGAGCCATCTGCGTGCTGGGGCAGGCCATTCACAACGGCTGGGCCGCCGCCGGACTGGGGGAACAGGACGCGGGCACCGCCACGTCCTGTACTTTGGTGCTGCTGTCCGCCCTGCTGACGGGCCTGAACCTTTACAACAAGCTGGCCCGGTACGGCGGAGCGGGAACCCTGGTGCCCATTACGGGCTTTGCCAACGCGGTGGTGTCCCCGGCCATTGACTTCCGGGCGGAGGGCCTGGTGACGGGTATGGCGGCGAAGATGTTCACCGTGGCGGGGCCAGTGCTGGTGTACGGGACCCTGGCCAGCGTGATCTATGGGGTGGCGCTGATGCTGCTGGGGCGGTAGGCGAAAAAAGCATTGACAAGAATCCGTTTGTGGGGTATGATAGCACTTGCCGGAACTTCCGGCCAGCGCCGGTGTGATGGAATTGGTAGACGTAGCGGACTCAAAATCCGCCGGTGGCGACACCGTATGGGTTCGAGTCCCATCACCGGCACCAAGCGCGTCCGCGCAGGGCAAACCGCCTTGCGCGGACGCGCTTTTTCCGTTCAAACGGGACAAGCAACCCCGTCCCCGGTACATCACCAGGGACGGGGTTCTCTTTTTTCTCAGCCGCCGCTGCGGTGCCGGTTGTTCCGGTACCAGGGCTTTTGACGGCGGCGCTTGGGGTCCCCCTCGTAGTACTCCCGCTTCTGTTTCTGGGGGGCGGACTGTGTATTTTTGGCCTTCTTGAAATTGCGGCTCTTTCGGTTGTTCTCCCGCCAGGCCCGCTGTTCCTCGTCCTCGTAGTCCTCCTCCGTCCACGCCTCCGGGAACTCCGGGGCTGTCCGGACGCTGTTCCGGACTGCGCTGGGGGCGGGGGCGGAGGTGGGGAAGGGCTCAAAGGACGGAAGAAACGGTTCCTCCTTCCGCTCCACCACGTACCGGGCCGGACGCTCCGGCAGGGGGATCCCCTCCCGGCCGCCCTTGCCGTTGCGCAGCAGCACAATCTCGCTGACCCGGTAGGTCTTGGGATGGTCCGTGTCCGTATCCAGGGCCACTTTCACCGTCTCCCTCAGCAGGTCCACGCCCTTCACATTCCCCGGGCCGTCCGGGGTCTGGACGAAGGAATCCAGCCGGGGCAGACGCTTGGCGGCCTCCTCATAGGCGTACTGTTCATATTTCAGACAGCACATGAGCCGCCCGCAGGTGCCGGAGATGTTGGCGGGGTTCAGGCTCAGGTTCTGGGTTTTCGCCATCTTAATGGACACAGGCAGGAAGTTGGTCAAAAACTGGGCGCAGCAGAAGGGCCGCCCGCAGATACCCATGCCGCCGATCATCTTGGCTTCGTCCCGGACGCCGATCTGCCGCAGTTCAATGCGGCAGTGGAGTACGGAGGCCAGGTCCCGTACCAACGCCCGGAAATCCACCCGGCCGTCGGCCTTGAAATAAAAGGTGAGTTTGTTGCCGTCGAAACTGGCAAAGACGCTGACCAGTTTCATTTCCAAGCCGTGTTCCGCGATTTTCCGCTCCGCGATGCCGTAGGACTCCTGTTCCCGCTGGCGGTGGTGTTCCACCGTACGGCGGTCCGCGTCGGTGGCCAGACGGATAACGCCGCTGGTGGGAGCCATGGCCTCCGGCACCTCGTGATTTCCCCGGGTACACACGGCAAACTCCGGCCCCTGGGCCGTCTCCACAATCACCGCCTCCCCGGTCCGGACCTGATAGCCCTGGGGATCAAAAAAATACGTCTTGTTTCCGCTGCGGAAACGGACGCTGACCGCTTCACTCAACGCAATCCCTCCAATTCCACCGCCAGCGCCCCCAGGATGTGGCCTTGGCCCACGTTCCAGGGGCACTCCGCGGCATAGTGTTCGCAATGTTCCATGGCGGAGAGCAGCTGCTTCCGGGAGAACGCTTTCGCAAGCTCCGGGGCAATGATCCTGTACGGTTCCTCCGGCGGTTTGCCGTAGGTCAGGAACAGGGCGGCGGCAAAGGCCTCCCGGCTCCATTCCAGCACCCGGGCCAGATCCTCCCGGTCCATGCGCCTCTTTTCCAGACGCACCGCCCACTCCGCCGCCGCGCCCTTCCCCCGGACCGCCGCATAGCACAGGGCCTCTCCCAGCTCCGCCGCCTCCGGGAAAGTGTCAGTATCCCGGTTTTCCGGCGGCAGTTTCAGCTCCACGCACCGGGACCGGAGAGTGTTCAGCACCGCCGAAGCGTTCTCCGCGCAGAATACGAAGGCCGCGTAAGGCGGACCCTCCTCCACCACTTTCAGTAAGATATTCTGATCCCGCTCCGTCAACAGGCCGCAGTCCGGAAAGAGATACACCTTGCGCCGCCCCTCGTTGGGCCGGATCCAGGCGTCGGACCGGAGGGCGCGGACCGTGTCGGCGGAGAGGAACTTGTGTTCCTCGTCCCGGGCGGTGATCACGTCCGGATGGATGTTCCGGAGGACCTTCCGGCAGGCGGGACACCCGCCGCAGGGCCGTTCCCCCTTGCTCTCGCACTGGAAGGCGGCGGCGGCGTACTGGGCCACCGGCAGGGCCTGGGCGCTGCCCGTCAGCAGCAGGGCGTGGGACAGGGTCCCACGGGTGGCCGCCTCCCGGATCCGGACGCCCGCCTCCTCCGTCTCAATGGCTCCAAAGGCCCCCATGGCTCCTCCTTATCCAAAAACAGATTGGAAAAACGCTTCAATCTCCCGGCGGTCCGCCTGGACGCTGCCCTGGGCAAACCCGCCCCGGCCTCCGCCCCGGCCCCGCAGGGCGGCGTTCAGGGCTTTCACCTCCACGGTGCCCGTCTCCCGGACCAGGGCGTACGTATAGCCCGCCCCGTCCTGTCCGGCGAACACCGCCGCGCAGCCGCCGCAGGTGCGGGCCAGGGCGTCCGCCAGACGCCGCACGCTGTCCGGCCGCATGGGTTCCCGGATCAACAGCGTATCCCCCGCCCCGGCGTGAGCCTGGGCGATAGACTGGAACAGTTCCCCCTCTAAGGCGGCGATCCGGGCCTTCTCCCCCTCCGTCTCCTGCCGCAGACGCTCCACGGCCCGGAGGGTGTCCAGGGGCTTCACGGACAGGGCCTGTCCCACCGCCCGGTCCTGTTCCCACACGGCGGAGAGGTAGTCATAGGCCCGCTTTCCGCAGAGGATCTCCATGCGGACCCCCTCCCGGAACTTCTGACAGGACAAGATCTTAATGACCCCTACCTGTCCCGCGGACCGGACATGGGTGCCGCAGCAGGCACAGCAGTCCGCCCCGGGGACGGCGACGATCCGCACCTCTCCCGTGAGCGCCTTCTTGCTCCGATAGCGCAGGGTTTCCAGTTCCGCCCGGGAAGGGAAACGGATCTCCACCGCCGGATCCGCCCACAGGACTGCATTGGCCCGGCGCTCCGCCTCCGCCGCCTGTTCCGGCGTAATGGGCACGTTATAGTCGATGGTGACGGTGTCCGCCCCCAGGTGAAAGCCCACGTTGTCGCAGTGGTATAAATCGCACAGGATCCCGGAGAGGATGTGCTCCCCGGAGTGCTGCTGCATATGGTCAAACCGCCGCCCCCAGTCGATATGACCGGAGACCTCCGCGCCTACGTCTAAGGAGGCGTCGCAGAGGTGGACGATCCCCTCCGGTCCCTCCCGCACATCCAGCACGGAGACGCCGCCTAAGACGCCGTGGTCCGCCCCCTGGCCCCCGCCCTCGGGATAGAAGGCGGTCCGGTCCAGGGCCACGGCCCAGCGGCCCCGGTCCGGCTGGCAGGACAGGACCCGGGCGGTGAAGTCCGTGAGGAAGGCGTCCTGATAGTAGAGTTTCTCTGTGGTCACGGCTGTTCCGCCTCCCGACGGCACACCTTCACCCCCGCCAGGGCCATGGCAAACAGGAACCAGAAAATCACCATGACCCGGGGATAGTGCCAGGGATAGTCCGCCATGCCGCACAGGGCGATGCCGCACAGCCCCGCCGACGCCCCGCAGGTGATGGTCCGGGCGGGGGACGGCGCCGCTTTCTGTACCGCCCAGAACCCCCGCTTCACGCTCCAGGCCATAGAGGCCAGGAAACTGGTGATGCCCAGCAGTCCCGTCTCCATCCAGACTTCCAAATAGAAATTGTGGGCGTGGACAAAGGGGGCGGTGCCCTTGTAGAGGCGGTAGGCCCGGATATAGGCTTTCACGGCGTCCACCCCTAAGCCGCCGCCATAGACCGGGGACTGGCGCAGCAGGGACAGCGCGGCGTCGTACAGGGGGAAGCGGCTGGAGGTGGTGGTGTCGGAGAAGTTGAAGATGGTGAGGATCCGGATCCACACGGCGGAGGGCAGCAGGGGGATGGCCGCCGCGCACAGCAAGAGCAGGGCCGGAATCAGGCCCGGCCGCAGGACCAAGACCATGAGCCCCACCGACAGGGCAAAGCCCACCCATCCGGCCCGGGAGTAGGTCATGACCAGGGCGGCAGTGCCTACCGCCCACACGCCTCCGGCCAGGACTTTCCCCATCCGGCTTTTGGCGCAGATTGCCAGGGACAGCACCAGGGGCAGCAGGATCACCAGTACCTCCCCAAAGGTGTTGGGGTTGTCGAAATAGGACATGACCCGTCCGGGCATATCCGGGTTCAACGTCAGATCCACATAGGACAGGTTCACCCGCACCCCCCGGATCCGCTGGAACACGCCGTAAATCGACGCCGCCGCCGTCACCCCCGTGGCCCCGGCGCACAGGCGCTTCAGATCCTCCCCGCAGCGCACGGCGCTGACCGTCACCAGCACGCACAAGGCGGCGGGCAGGTGGTACCACAGAAACCGGGCGGAGAGATCCGGACGGTAGGACAGGGGCACCGCCAGCAGGACCGCCAGGAAGAACACCAGGGGGAAGCCCCCAATGTCCGCCATGTCCAGCCGGAAAGATCGATGCCGCATGGCCCCGGCGTGGAACAGCACCAGCAAAAAGGCAAAGGCAATGAGGCTGTATGCGTTGTCCCAGTA
This sequence comes from uncultured Oscillibacter sp., assembly GCA_905234565.1. GTDB lineage: Bacteria > Bacillota > Clostridia > Oscillospirales > Oscillospiraceae > Oscillibacter. The sequence continues at coordinate 67,448 of CAJOHW010000028.1, forward strand.
CAGAAAGGGGATGGTCCACAGGCACAGGATGTACCAGCTCTCGGCAATGGCGGTGCCGTGGCCCAGTTGAAACGCCAGATTGGCAAAGAAGCTGTCGTCAAAGGTGGCCTGCCAGGCCAGATACCACCGGTGCAGCAGATCCCCGGGACAGGCGGTGCAGGCGGTGAGTACGCGGCAGGTCCGGCTTTGGGGCCATAGGGTTTTCCGCTCCCGGCAGAGGAACCGGACCAGGCGGCTGTCCCGGAACCAGCCCGCGCAAGTCCGCCCAAGGGCCGCCAAAGCGCGCCGGAGGCTGCTGTCCCCATAGGCGTACCGCAGAAAGAGCCACAGCCTATACAGGGCGCTGGATTGTAAAAGTGTCATGAAATTCTCCGTTTCATATGGTCTCCCCGGAGTTTACGCCATAGGTCCACATCCGGTTTTTTAAGAAATACAGGGCGGCCAGGGTCCGGAAGCGGCGCGTTCGCAGAAGGTCCGCCACGACTTGTTTGTTGCGGCCCAGGCCCACGGGCACCAGTTCCCGGAGGGCCCGGTCCATCTCCGGACGGCGGCACAGGGCCTCCACCGCCTTTTGACGCTGTTTCATGGAGGCGGGATTCCCCCGGGCGTACTCGTTGGCCACGGCGATGAGCAGATTGGCCCAGTTGGAACTGTTGCGCCACTGGGGACAGCTCCGGTCCAACTCGTACCGCAGGGCCAGTTCCCCCTTGCGGTCCATGTACGCCGTCAGGATGTCCATGAGGTTTCCCATATAGTGCCGGGTGGCGGAGGCGGGGTTTTTCAGATAGCGGTACAGGGGCCGCTCCGTTACCGCCATTCGCTGTGCCCCGCACAGGTACTCGATGACGAACAGCTCGTCTTCCAGATAGGCCCCGGCAAAGGACAGCCCCCGGTTCCGGACGGCCTCCCCGGAGAACAGATATCGCCACAAAAAGCCGTTGAACAGAGGCGCCCTCAATCGCTCCCCAAAGAGGGGACCCACCGCCTGGGACAAAATGGCCTCCCGGTCATAGACCCCGGCGGACAGCAGCGGTTCCACGCTCTCTTCCCCGTCAGGCGTCACGTTCCAATGGGCGCAGCCCGCTGTATCCGCCCCGGCGTCCACCCGGAGAGTCCGGAGGGTTTCCAATGTCTCCGGCACGTATCGGTCGTCGGCGTCTAAGAAGGCGATCCAGTCCCCCCGGGCGGCTTCCAGCCCCCGGTTCCGGGCGGCGCTGACCCCCCGGTTCTCCGGGAGACGGAGGGCGCGGATCCGGGGGTCCGACGCGGCATACTGCTCGCACCGCTCCCCGGAGCCGTCCGTGGAGCCGTCGTCCACCAGAATCAGCTCCCAGTCCCGGAAGCGCTGGCCCCGTACACTCTCCACGCAGGGGGCCAGAAAGCCCCCCGCCTGGTACACCGGCACAATGACGGAGATCTCCGGCATCCTTCCCCCCTCCTTTTTCAAATCGCCTGCATTCAATAAAAGGGTTCCCCCTCGTCCGCCGCGAAGGACTGAATCTCCGCAAAGGTGGTAATGCTCTCCTGCCGCCGCAAAGCCGCCCGGACCGGGGACGGCAGGGAGTGAAAGTATTCATACACCACCCCGTCCCCTTCCAGCAGTTCCACCAGATTCCCGTACTGCCGCTCCTCCATGGCAAGATTCCTCCCCTGGTCTGTGTTTTCCCAAGGTTAGTCTGCCCCGGAGGGAACGGCGTTATGAGCGGCTCAGGCCTCCGGCTCCTGGATGTCCCAAATGACGTCCAGGATGATGGTGTTGTGGAACTCGATATACTCGGTTTTCAGGGTGTAGTCCTTCCGGCCGATGCGGATCTCCTGTTCCCCCACCTTGCTCATGAGCACGTCCCCGGTGACGGAGGTGTTCTCCACGGTGAAGATCAGATCCACATGGTGGGGATCCGACACCCACTGTCCGTCCGGTCCCACCACCAGGTGGTCCTGCCGCTCCACGGACAGGATCTGCCCGTCCAGGATGACGCCGGAGGCCATCAGGTCTGAGGGCAGGTGGGCCTTGGCGTTTTCGTACATATCCGCCGCCGCCCCCTCTACCAGCACCCGGTAGGTCATATGCACGGTGCGCTGGGTTTCGCTGTCTTTCGGCGACGCCATGCGCCACACCGCCAGCAGGGCCACCAGGACGATGAGGACCACCGCCGCCACGTCCACCACGTTGAATCTGCCGGCTTTGGCTGCTTTGTCTTTCATGAATACCTCCCGATACCGAAGCCCCAAGGGGCTTCTGGACTGTGGACAAACTGTCTCTTGTATTGTATAATACTTTCCGGAATTTCACAAGCCTTTTCTTTTGGGCCAATTTGATGACAAGGGAGACTCCGGGTATGAAACGGATCGCCATTTTCCAGTCCGACCTGCGGGTGGGGGGAATCCAGAAGGCGCTGATCAACATCCTCAACGAGATCGATTACAGGCGCTGCCAGGTGGACCTGTACCTCTACGACGAGGGCAGTTTTTTCGATATGCCCGCCCATGAGCATCTGCGGGTGATCCATCTGCGGCCCCATTTCGCCGCCTGGGACCGGCTGGTGTACTTCAATCTGCTCTTTGCCCTGTCCCGGGACGTGACGGGAGGGCGGGAGTACGACGCGGCGGTGGACTTCAACAGCTATCAAAACGAGTGCGCCGTGGGGGTGCTGAAAAGCCGCGCCCGGAAGAAGATCATGTGGATCCACAACGACATGGAGATCAAGCTGAAAAACGAGCCCAAATACCGGATCCTCTGGCACTTCTTCAAAGGCAAACTCTCCCGGTACGACGCCTTTGCCGCCGTGTCCCCGGGGATTGTGGAGGGCTTCCGCCGGGTGTCCGGCCTGGGGGACGTTTCCATCACCCCCATCCCCAACCACATCGACACCGCGGAGATCTTCCGGAAAAAGGACCTGCCGGTGGACTTTGCCCCGGATCCGGCCCTGCTGAACCTCTGCTCCGTGGGGCGGATCTGCCACCAGAAGGGCTACGACCTCCTTATGGGGGAACTGGCGAAAGTGAAGGCCGCCCGGCAGGACTTCCACTTCTACCTCATCGGGGACGGCCCGGACCGGGGGGCTCTGGAATCCCAGATCCGTGCCCTGGGCCTGGAGACCTATGTGACCCTGCTGGGCAACCAGCCCAATCCCTTCTGCTATCTGGACAAGCTGGACGGGTTCGTCCTGACTTCCCGCTATGAGGGCCAGGGCATGGCCATCTGGGAGGCCAAGGCCCTGGGACTGCCCCTGTATATCTCCAAGAACTTAGAGCCCTATAACCCGGGGATCCCAGGCTGGGCCGACGTGGCGGAGGCCCTGATCCGGGCGGAGAAGCCCCGGGAAAAGCGCTATGACGATTTGGCGTCCTACAACGCCGCCATCTCCCGTTCCCTCCGGGAACTGCTGGATCTGGAATGAGGGGAGGGGCGAGATGCCGAAAAGACCGAAAAAAGAGGGTATTTTGATCTGCGGAGCCTACGGCTTAGGCAACGCCGGGGATGAGGCCATTCTCACCGCCATTTTGGGACAGGTCCGGCGGGCCGCCCCGGAGGCGGAGATCACGGTGCTGTCCCGGAACCCGGAGGAGACCGCCGCCCAGTACGGCGTGAAGGCCCTGTATATGTTCGATTTCCCCGGGTTCCGCCGGGTGCTGGAGGGGACGAAACTGTATATCAACGGCGGCGGCACCTTGATCCAGGACGCCACCAGCCGCCGGTCCCTGTGGTATTACCTCTATACCCTCTGGGCGGCGAAGCGCCAAAACTGCCGGGTGCTGATGTACGGCTGCGGCGTGGGGCCCGTCAGCCGCCCCCTGGACGCCCGTCTGGCGGGGAGGATCCTCAACACCTGCGTGGACACCATCACCCTGCGGGAGTCGGACTCCCTGGGGGAATTGGAGGCCATGGGGGTGACAAAACCGGAGGTCATCCTCTCGGCGGACCCGGCCCTGACCCTGGCCCCGGCCCCGGCGGAGGAAGTGGACCGGGTGTTCCAGCGGGCGGGGATCCCGCCCCGGGGGCGGTATCTGTGCTTTGCCCTGCGGGAGTGGAAGGGCTATGGCAAAAAGGCCCCGGTGTTCGCGGCGGCGGCCCGGTACGCCTATGAGGCCTACGGCCTGACCCCGGTGTTCACCGCCATTGAGAAGCGGGAGGACCCTGCCGCCCACCGCTCCGCCGCCCGGGGCTTAGAGGGCGTGCCCCACTATTTCCTGGACGACGCGGGGAACGCGGGTACCATCATCGGCGCTCTGGGCCGGATGGAGGTGGTGGTGTCCATGCGGCTCCATGCCTTGATCTTCGCCGCCGGACAGGGGATCCCCCTGGTGGGGGTGGTGTACGACCCGAAAGTGTCCGCCTTCCTGCGCTATCTCCAACAGGACCTGTTCACGGACCTGGACACCCTGACAGAGCCGGTGCTGCGGTCCTTGATGGACCGGGCGGCGGCCCGGTCCCGGCGTCCGGAGGAACAGGCGGAGGCGGTGCGCCGTCTGCGGGAGATTGAGGCCCGGAACGCGGAGGCGGTGAAACGATTGATCCAATAGATGACAGGAGGTGTGTGATGACGATAACAGCTTGTATCCGCCGCGTGGCGGCGGCTCTGATAGGGACGGCGGCGCTTTTTTGCGGTGCCCGGGCGGCGGAGTATGACGGTTTTCTTGTGAAACTGGACCCCGGCGCTTCCACCCTGGAGCGCCTGCCGGAAATGGAAGAAGTGGTGCCGGATCGGGGGCTGTGGAAGGCCGCCGCCTGGGATGACGTGGAGCGGCTGGCGGAGGCCGGGGTCCTGCGGGCGGTAGAGCCCAATACCCGGCTAACCCTGGGAGACCCTGCCGCGCAGCTGGCGGCCTGGGACGATGACGAGGACGATGAGGAAGAGGGCGAGGAGACGCCCTGGTACTTCCAAACCCTGGACATCCCCTACTGCCGCCAGTACGGCCTGACGGGCAAGGGCGTCCGGGTGGGGGTGCTGGACTCCGGATTGAACACCCGCCATGAGGAGTTCACCCGGGCCCGGGTGCTGACAGGGCTCAATTACTGCGCCGAACCCGGAACCGCCCAGCGGGCAGATACCTCCGACGACAACGGCCATGGCACCCAGGTCGCCGGCATTCTGGCGGCGGCGGAGGACAACGGCGTCGGCTTTGCCGGGATTGCGCCGTCCATTGAACTGGTGCCCATGAAATGCTTCGACGCCAAGGGCAACGGGGATACCGCCGACATCGTGGCCGCCATCTACGGCGCGGTGGATCTGTTCCACTGCAAAGTTCTCAACATGAGCTTCAGCGATCCGGAGGACTCCGGCATCCTCCGGGAGGCCATCCAATACGCTGACGCGGCGGGGGTCATTCTGGCGGCGGCAGCCAGCAACATCATGGAACAGCGCACCGAACCGGATCCCATGATCTATCCCGCCTCCTATCCGGAGGCGGTCTCCGTGGGATCCCTGGATCCGGACGGCACGGCGTCCTACTTCTCCGCCCGGAATGAGAGCGTGTGGATCTGCGCCCCGGGCAGCGACATCACCACCCCCTCCGCCGGCGGAAAGGACGACTATGTCACCTGCTTCGGCACCTCCTGCTCCGCCCCCATCGTAGCGGGCACCGCCGCCCTGGCCTTACAGGCCTATCCCAACCTGACCCCGGCGGAGTTCCGCGCCCTTCTGCGTCAGACCGCCTTGGACCGGGGCGCTCCCGGATACGATATCACTTACGGATACGGCGCTCTCCACACCGGGGCGGTGCTGGCGGCGCTTCGGGGAGATATAGACGCCCAGGCCGCCGCCCTGTCCCAGCAGTTGGACGCCGATACCGCTTTCGCCGCCGCCTATGACGGGGAAGGAAAGCTCCTGTCCGTCCAGGCAGCGGGAGAAACCCTGGCGGTACCGGAGGAGGCCCGGCGCTGGAAACTGTTCCTCCTGCAAGAGGGCTGTCCGGTCCGGGCGCCGGTTGCCCTGCGGACAAAGAACGAGGGCGCGGTATGAGAGGGGGAATCCGGCTGTGGGCGGCGCTGGCCTGGGTCTGGCTTTTGTATACCGGGACTCAGGCGGCGGAGTATGACGGCTTTTTGGTGAAACTGGATCCCGGCCCCCAGCCTTACGCCGTGGAAACCGCCTTTCCAAATTTGAGAGAAGTCGCGCCGGAACAGGGGCTGTGGCAGACGGGGGACCTGTCCGACGTGGAGCAAATGGTGGAGCGGGGGCTGCTGGAATACGCGGAACCCAATTACCGCGTTACCTTGGACGATCCCGTGGAGGACCCGGCTCTCCGGGGGGCCAGAGTGCTGGACGTGTCGGAGTTTGGCTGGCACTGGTCCGCCATGGAGGCGGACTACGCCTGGGAACATGGCATCACGGGCCAGGGCGTCCGGGTGGGGGTCATCGACTCCGGCATCTACGCGGACCATGAGGACTTCGCCGGAGTGAAGATTGTGCCGGGGGTAAACTACTGCGTCTCCGAGGGGGACCGCCGCCGCTCCGACACCTCCGACACCCTGGGCCACGGCACCTTTGTCAGCGGCCTCCTGGCCGCCGGCATCAACGGCTGCGGCATTGCCGGACTGGCCCCGGAGGTGGAACTGGTGCCCCTGAAATGTTTTGAGGGCAAAAACGGCAGTGTGGCCAACGTGATCCAGGCCATTTACGGCGGCGTGGACACCTTCCACTGTCAGGTCCTGAATCTGAGCTTAGGGATTGCCCAGCCCTCCCCCTCCCTGCGGGGAGCCATTGCCCACGCCGCCCAGGAACAGGTGATTTTGACGGCGGCGGCGGGAAACCTGACCGCAGGCAGTCACGGTACCAACGGGGATCCCCTGCTGTACCCCGCCGCCTATGAGGAGTGTATCGGCGTGGGGGCCGTGACCAGCGCGCTGGAGGCGGCGTCCTTCTCCTACCGGAACGCGAGCGTGTGGGTCTGCGCCCCGGGCAGCGGCTTAAAGGGACTGTCCCTCTACGGCGGCTATGCCGTCGGCGGCGGCACCTCCTACGCCTCCCCCCTCATTGCCGCCGCCGCCGTCCTGGCCCGGTCCGTAAAGCCGGATCTGACCATCGCTCAATTTCAGGCCCTCCTCCGGGACACCGCCCGGGATCTGGGCGCGTCCGGGTACGACACCACTTACGGCTGGGGCCTGGTGAACATCGGACAGCTCCTGGCTGTCCTCCGGGGGGACACGGCGTATCAGGCGGCGTCCCGGGCCCGGCTCATGGCGGCGGACGGTGCCCTGACGTTCCTGACGGCCTACAATGAGAAGGGAAAACTGCTGTACATTGACTATGTCCGGGACAGCGGCGGCATCCAAACGCCCCAGGTACAAGAAGCCGCCCTCTGGAAGCTGTTCTCCCTGGATCCGGACACGTTCACGCCCCTGGCCCCGGCGGTCCTGCTGTCCGGCGAAACTTCTTGAACGCCATTCTAAACGCATAGGGGGTTGCGCCTATGGTCTTTTCCATTCGTTCTTTAGGCTTACAGGGTATCGCGGGCTATGAGGTCACGGCGGAGTGCGATCTGTCCGGGGGCCTGCCCGCCTTTACCATTGTGGGCCTGCCGGATACGGCGGTCAATGAGGCCAAGGAGCGGGTCCGGTCCGCCATCAAAAACTGCGGCTTCACCTATCCCGTCAGCCGTATCACCATCAATCTGGCCCCCGCCCACGTGAAGAAAGTGGGAACCCTTTACGATCTCCCTATGCTGGTGGGGATCCTCCGCGCCAGCGGACAGCTGAGGACGCGGGAGGAAAACTGCGCCTTTGTGGGGGAGCTGTCCCTGTCCGGGGAACTGCGGCCCGCCTTTGGGATTCTGCCTATGGCCCTGTGCGCGAAGCGGTCCGGCATCAAGGCCCTGTATGTACCGGAGGACAACGCCCCGGAGGCCACATTGGCGGAGGGGCCTGAGGTCTACCCCGTCCGGGACGTGGAGCAGCTGGTGCGGCACCTGACGGGAGTGGAGCGGATCCCTCCGGCGAAGCCCTGGGTACCCTCGTTGGAGAGCGCCGCCCTCCCGGACTTCAACCAGGTGAAGGGACAGGACAGCGTGAAGCGGGCCTTGGAGATCGCCGCCGCCGGGGGACACAACCTGCTGATGGCAGGCCCCCCGGGGTCCGGCAAATCCATGCTGGCCCAGCGGCTTCCCGGCATTCTGCCGGAGATGACCCGTCAGGAGGCCTTGGAGGCCACGGAGGTCCACTCCGTTCTGGGCCTCACCAGCCGGGAGCGGCCCCTCATCGGACAGCGGCCCTTCCGGTCCCCCCACCACACCATCTCCGCGGCGGGCATGGCGGGCGGCGGTTCCCCGCCCCGGCCCGGGGAGATCTCCCTGGCCCACCACGGCATCCTGTTCTTGGACGAGCTGCCGGAGTTCCGGAAGGAGGTCCTGGAAGTTCTGCGCCAGCCCATGGAGGACGGACAGGTCCGCCTGTCCCGGGCCACGGGGTCTGTGGAGTATCCCAGCCAGTTTATGCTGGTGTGCGCCATGAACCCCTGCCGGTGCGGGTGGTACGGGCACCCCTCCGGGCGGTGCAAGTGTACGGAGCGGGACGTGAAAAGCTATCTCTCCAAGCTGTCCGGCCCCCTGCTGGACCGGATTGACCTGTTTGTGGAAGTGGACGCCCTGGACTATGAGGAACTGGCCGTTCCGGCGGAGACGGAGGCTTCCGCCGACGTAAAGAAGCGGGTAGACGCCGCCCGGGAAATCCAGAACCGCCGGGGCGGGTGCAACGCGAAAATGGGTCCGGACCTGCTGGACCAGGCCTGTGCCTTAGATGAAACCTGTCAAAAGATCATGCGGGGGGCCTATGACCGTCTGGGCCTCACCGCCCGGAGCTATGACCGGATCCGCCGTCTGGCCCGGACCATCGCGGATTTGGAGGGCAGCGAGGGCATCCGGCCCTCCCACCTCTCCGAAGCCCTGCAATACCGTCCCCCGGCATATTTGAGGCGATAGTCCTGGGCGGACCGCCAACGCGCTCTAAAAGTCGTTCGTATCCCAGGCCTCTGCGACGGCAACGAAAGATTGCGCAAGATCTGCCACACCCGGTCCTGTGCGCAAGATCTGCCACACCCGGTCCTGGGCGGACCGCCAACGCGCTCTAAAAGTCGTTCGTATCCCAGGCCTCTGCGACGGCAACGGAGGCGGCATTTTGATCGACCACACCCGGCCCCTAACGGGGCCGGGTGTGGTTACTTCTTTTTGTTCGCCATCCACACGGGGGCGGGTTTGCGCTTCTCCCGGTAACAGGCGTCGCACAGCTGGCCCCGGTGGTGCAGGGGCAGGGCCTTGCCGCACTTGGCGCAGAAGCGGATGTTATTCCGCAGACGGTACAGCAGAATCTCGTTGATCTCCTCCGCCGCCTGCTCCCGGCTGTCGTACAGCCGGTCCTCGTCCACGGGATACCCGAAGGCCTTGCAGAAGGAGAAATACAGGTCCAGCTTCCGGCAGTACAGTTCCAGCTCCGGCAGATTGGCGTTTTCCGGCGCGCCAGGCTGCTCCACAGGCTCCCCGTCCCGGAACCGGGACAGGAAGCGGTAAAACAACAGCCGCAGTTCCGGATCCGTCTCGTCAAAGGGGATATTGGCCGCCCGCAGTTCCTGTTCCCGGGACAGGAGAAACCCCTTTTCCCGCATCTGCCCGATGACCGACAGATACCGGGAGATGTCCAGCTTCTCGTAAGGCTCCTCCGCCGGCATCTTGCTCCACTCCGTCAGGACTTCCAAAAGGTCAAAGTCCACCCGCAGCACCAGGTCCGAAAATCCCGCCACGGCGGACTGTAAAGGGGGAACCGTAGTCTCCAAGCCCTCCCGGACCGCCCCTAAATTCTCCGTGGCTCCTACATAGCCCCGGTCATACATCCCATAGCGTCCCGCCCGGCCCGCGATCTGCTGGATCTCCGAGGGTTTCAGCTTCCGCCGCTCCACCCCGTCAAATTTCAAGGTGTCCATGAAGATGATCCGCCGGATGGGCAGGTTCAGCCCCATGCCGATGGCGTCGGTGGCCACCACATAGCGCATTTGTCCGGAGAGAAAGCCCTCCATCTGGCGGCGGCGGGTGGAGTAGGGCAGGGCGCCGTAGATGATGGCGGGCTCCTTGCCGGACTGGCGCAGGTCCTCCGCCACGCTGAGAACCCCTACTTTAGAGAACGTGATCAGGGCGTCCCCGGGCTGGACGTGTTCAAAGTCCACCGGGTGGCTCATGCACACCAGGGGCGTCTGCCGCCGGTGCAGTTCCACCTCCCAGGTGTCCCCGCAGCTCTCGATGAGCCGGATCAATAGGTTTTTCGCCTCCGGGGCGGCGCACAGATGGATCTCCGGAGCCAGTACCCCCAAAATCGCCCGGGTCCAGGCGTAGCCTCTCTGACGGTCCGCGATCATCTGGCACTCGTCCACCACCGCCACATCATAACAGGCTTTCAGGTCCAGCTTTTCCGCCGTGGCCGCCACATGGGTGTCCTCCTCCCGGCAGTCCTCCTCCTCTCCCGTGGTGAGGCTGCACGCCACTCCGGCGTCCAGCAACGTCTCCTGGGCCTCTAAGGCCAGGAGACGCAGAGGGGCCAGATAGATCCCCGTCCGGGCCAGGATCAGCCGCTGGAACCCGGCATAGGTCTTTCCGGTGTTGGTGCCCCCCAGGTGGAGGATGAAGTGGCGGCGCATGGCCCGGGCCTCCGGGTACTCGTCCTTGGGATTCAGGGCCACCAGCAGAGTGAGGCTGGTCCGGATGGCGGTGGGCACGTACCACACGGACCAGACGCTGGCAAGGCCGTCGTTTAAGAGCATGGGCAGGGGGAACCCCTCCGTCCCCAGGACCGCTTTCAAATCCGCCTGGGGCTGGGCGTCGGCAAAGGCCGCCGCCTCAAAGGACGCGGCGGCGTACAGCACGGCGGCGTAGCGGTCCAGGGCCTGGGCGGTCTGCCGCTCCCGGGGGTGTTCCTCCATCCACAGCCCGCAGCGCACGAACCGTTTCAGGACCCCCGGCAGGGTCCGGGCGTCGCAGTGCCGCTCCAAGGCCAGGAACTCTCCCAGACAGGCCGCCGCCTGGGACTCCCGCAGTTTTCGGATGCCCCGGCGGGTTTCCAGGGCCTCGAAAATGGCCTCGTGGTATTTCCCGGCCAAAGCCCAGGCAGGGGTCTCCTCTTTCGCCGCGGCCTCCCAGGCGGTTTTCAGCCGCTGGCAGGTCTGGACCGGAACCTCTATCCGGAAGGGCGTCCCGTTCCGGACCGGCGCTTGGAAGGCCGGGTCCTGCTCTTTCAGCAGGACATCCTCTCTTTTCCAGGCAGGCAGGAGCCGTCCCCCCACCCGGATCCAGACCGGAGGGGGGAGCAGATCCCGGATGAGGCTCTTGGTCCAGCCCCGCCGCTTGACGCTGCCGATGTTCCAGTACTGGCCGGCTTTCCCGTTCTCTTGATTGGTGTCAGACATGGCGGCTCCTCTTTACACCCCTTCCAGCGCCTCCAATTCCGCCAGCCAAAGAGCGGCGGAGGCGTCCGAGGGCATGGCCCAGTCCCCCCGGGGGGACAGGGACACGCTGCCCACCCGGGGGCCGTCCGGCACGCAGTCCCGCTTGAACTGCTGGGAGAAGAACCGCCGGCAAAAGACCCCCATCCATTTGAGCAGGGCCTCCCGGCTGTACCGGTCCCGGAAGGCCTTCTCCCCCAGACGCAGAATCTTCCCCGGGGAGAACCCCCACCGGACCAGATAGTACAGGAAAAAGTCGTGGAGTTCGTAGGGCCCCACCAGGTCCTCCGTCCTCTGCTGGATGTTCCCCTGGACGGCGGGCAGCAGTTCCGGGGAGATGGGGGTGTCCAGGATATCCCGCAGCACCGCCCACAGCGCCCCGTCCCCCTCCGACGCGCACAATACCAAATGCCGCATAAGGGTTTTCGGAATGGAGGCGTTTACGGCGTACATACTCATGTGGTCCCCGTTGTAGGTACACCACCCCAGAGCCAGCTCGCTCAGATCCCCGGTGCCAATCACCAGCCCCCCCGCGTCGTTGGCGATGTCCATGAGGATCTGGGTCCGCTCCCGGGCCTGGGCGTTCTCATAGGCCACGTTGTGGTCCCCGGGATCGTGACCGATGTCCCGGAAGTGGCCCAGCACCGCCCCGGTGATGTCCACGGTCCGCAGCGTCACCCCTAAGCACTCCGCCAGCCGCGCCGCGTTGTCCCGGGTGCCCCCGGTGGTGCCGAACCCCGGCATGGTGACGCCGATGATGTCCGTCCGGGGACGGCCCAGAAGGTCCATGGCCCGCACGGCGGTCAGGGCCGCCAAGGTGGAGTCCAGGCCGCCGGAGAGCCCAATCACCGCCGCCTTGGAACCCGTGTGTTCCAGCCGCCGCTTCAGGGCCAGGGACGTGATGTCCAGAATCTCCCGGCACCGCTCCGCCAGTTCCCCGGTATCCTCCGGCACGAAGGGAGAGGGGGACACGTACCGGGTCAGTTTCGTCCGGCGCACGGGCAGGGAGAAGGGGACGCCGTCCCCGATGCCGTACCCTCTCCGGCGGCGGGCCACGCTCAGGCGCTCTCCGTCCATCTCGCTGAGCAGCAGTCCGCCGTCCAAACGCCGCTCCGCCAGGAGCCGCCCGTCCTCAAAGATCATCTGGTGTGCCCCGTACACGCCGTCCGCCACGGACTCCCCCTCTCCCGCCCCGGCGTAGGCGTAGGCACAGGGGATCCCGGCGGACCGGGCGGCGCACAGCTGCCGCCGCACGGCGGGCCGTCCCACAGCCTCCGCCTCGGCGGACAGGCGTCCCACAAAAGCGGCCCCTTCCAAGGCGTCTCCCGCTCCCATGGGCCCTACGGCAAAGCCCGCTGTAAGGCTGGGCACCGTCTCACAGGCAAAGAGGACCTCCGGTCCCATGGGCACGGTCTGGCCCAGCAGGGACACGTCCTCCCGCCCCGCCGGGGCGGGAGTAAACTGCCGCCACACGGGACGCTCCGCCGGAACCAGTCCTAAGATCTTGCCCCCCTGAATCACGGCGGCGCAGTCATACAGCCGCCCCCGGAAGGCCAGGGGCAGTCCCACCGCCGCCAAAAGCTCCAAATGCCGGGTGGCCTCCAGCACCGTGGCCAGAGCCTCCTCCGCCCCCCGGCACAGCAGATCCTGCCAGAAGAGATCCCCGCAGGTGGCCCCCGTCAGGCCCAGCTCCGGCAGGACCAGGATCCGGGCCCCGGCCTTGTCCGCCGCCCGCATGAGGGCAAAGGTGTGCTCCGCGTTGGCGCGGCAGTCCCCTAAGCGCAGTTTCGGCACGCCGCTGGCAATGGCAATGAATCCGTCTTTCATAAGAGTGCCCCCCTTATTCCCCGCACAGCCGGAGGATCTCCTCCATCTCCCGGGGCCCAATCTCCACATAGCCGCCGAAGGGGAACCCCTTCTCCTTCCGGTGTTCCACAATGGCCGGAATGTCCGACGCCTTGGCCCCCAGTTCCGACAAGGTCACCGGAAGCCCCAGGGACCGGAAAAACTCCCGCAGCCGCCGGATGCCCTCCCAGGCCGTCCGGTCCGGGCGCTCATAGTCCATCTCACAGCCCATGACGTTCACCGCGAACCGGGCAAACCGAATGGGATCCGTATTGTTCAGCGCAAAGGTCATCCAGGCGGGCACCACCACCGCCAGGCCCGCCCCGTGGGCGCAGTCGTAGAAGGCGGACAGCTCATGTTCAATCTGGTGGCTGGCCCAGTCCTGGACCCGGCCCACGCCGCAGGAGTTATTATGGGCCAGGGTTCCCGCCCACATAAGCTCTCCCCGGGCGGACAGGTCCGCCGGATCCGCTATGGCCCGGGGCGCCGCGTCCAGCACCGTTTTCAGCACCGCCTCACACAGCCGGTCCGTCAGCCCCACGTCGGCAGTGGGGGTAAAGTAGCGCTCCAACACATGGATCATCATATCACAGGCCCCGCAGGCGGTCTGGAAGGGGGGCAGGGAACAGGTAAAGGCCGGGTTCAGGATGGAGAATTTGGGCCGCACCACGTCCACCCGGGGGATGCCCCACTTCAAATTCCCCTCCTCTTTCGTGATCACGCAGCTGTCGCTGCCCTCGCTGCCGGCGGCGGCGATGGTCAGTACCGTGCCCACGGGCAGGGACTTCTCAATGGGCAGTTTCCCCGCCACCAGGTCCCAGAAGTCCCCGTCGTAGGGGACGCCAAAGCCGATGGCCTTGGCAGTGTCGATGGCGCTGCCGCCGCCGATGGCCAGCAGGAAGTCCGCCCCCTCCTTCCGGCAAAGCTCGATGCCCTCGTACACCTTGCCGCTGCGGGGGTTGGGCTGGACCCCGGACAGCTCCACCCAGGGGATCCCCGCCTCTTTCAGGGACGCCGTCACCGGGTCGTAGGCCCCGCAACGCTTGGCGGAGGCCCCGCCGTACACCAGCAGCACTTTCGTGCCGCCAAACCGCCGGACCAGCTCTCCGGTCCGCTGTTCCTCGCCCTCTCCAAAGGCGAACAGAGTGGGAGCATAAAAGGTAAAGGAATTCATAAATACCCTCCTGTTCTATCATTCTATCCATGTGTGCCTTTCGGTCTGATTATACGCCCCGCGTCCGGAAAACGCAACGCTTTCCTTCTCTCCATTCCGCCGTCTCCGCCGTCTCCGCCCGGACGCCGCCAAAGGCGGTGTAGCGCTCACTGGCCGCCTTGGACGCCAGCGCCCGCCGGCGGTCGATCTCCTCGTAGTGGTCACACAGCAGCCCCACCAGGGCCGGATCCAGCCCGCCGTTCTCCCCGTGGGACCGCAGGATCCGGATGCTCTCCTCCTTCGTCATGCCCGCCCGGTAGGGACGGTCCTCCGTAATGGCGGAGAAGATGTCCGAAATGGCCAGAATCCGGGCCCCGGTGTCCAGATCCTCCCCCCCAAAGTGGAAGGGATAGCCGGAGCCGTCCAGCTTCTCATGGTGGAACCCGGCCCAGTTGGCGATCTGCTCAAAGCCCTTCACCGACATGAGAATCAAGCGGGTATAGTAGGGATGCTCCCGCATAATGTCCATCTCGTCCTGGTCTAAGGGACCGGGCTTCTCCAAAATCCGCCGGGGAACTTTCAGCTTCCCCACATCGTGCAAATCCCCGGCGATCTCCATCATCAGCCGTTCCTCCCGGGACATCCCCGCCAGTTCCGCCAAAGCGGAGGCGGAGGCCGCCACCCCCGCCGAGTGCATGGCGGTAAAGGGACTGCGAAAGTCGATGATCCGGGACATGATCTTGGTCAATGCCACTGCCCGCTCCAAAGAGAGGGACGTGATCTCCCCGGTGAAGATCAGCAGGAACCGGGGATTCAGCAGGGCGTCCAGCCACACGAACTCCCGCTCACTCAGCCGGAGGAAGGCGTCCGCCGCCTCGGGACAGAACACCGTGCCCCGGCAGGAGGCCACAATCCTGCGCAGGTTCCGGGCCTGGGTCAAAACCGGGGCCTTCGGGTCCAGCATCACCGCCACCCGGTCCGCAAGGTAGATGATCCCGGAACAGGTCATGAGCCTCTGACAGCTCTCGTCCGCGTCCCGGCGGCAGCGAGTGGCGCTCTGCCAGCTGCACTGGCTGTACTCTATCACGCCGGCGATCTGCTCCATCCCCGGCAGGTCCCGGAGCATCCCCGCCCCCAGGGACGCGATTTGCCGGGCCTCCCGCTCTATCTCCCGCACGTCCGGCAGCTCGTCCGACAAAATCGCCCCCACATCGTGGAGCAGGGACGCATAGACGCACTGATACGCCAGTTCCGCCTCCAAGCCCATCTCCTCCGCAATCAGATAGGCCAGGTACGCGGTCCGCTCATGGTGGCGCTCCAAATTGGCGTCGATCAAGTCCATGGACGCCGCCAACGCCCCCAGCAGGGAGCGCAGGTCCGTAAAATGTGCGCTGTCCGTCATATCCGCGCCTCACCGTCCCTTCGTAATCCGCATCGCAGCCGTTTCCCCTACTATACACCTTTTTTCGGCGTTTGTAAATTCGCTTGTGGGACTCCGTGACAGCAGTAAAATATATTTCACTCTTGCCATTTGCACCGCTTTCTGCTACACTGTGACAGATTCTAAGGATCTTGATAGAAAGCATTTCGGAAAGGAGGCTGCGGCGTTGCTGACGCTGGATAAAATCTATCAGGCCGCGTACACCCTCAAGGGCGTGGCCCGGAAAACCGATCTCCTTTACGCCCAGAACCTGCGGCATGACGCGGAGATCTATCTGAAAACAGAGAATTTACAGGTGACGGGCAGTTTCAAACTCCGGGGGGCCTACAACAAAATCGCCTCCCTGACCCAGGACCAGAGGGACGCGGGCATTGTGGCCTGTTCCGCCGGGAACCACGCCCAGGGCGTGGCCTTAGCCGCCACCCGTATGGGCATCCACAGCATTGTCTGTATGCCCGACGGGGCACCCATCAGCAAGGTGGAGGCCACCAAGCGCTTAGGGGCGGAGGTCCGCCTGGTGCCCGGCACCTATGACGACGCCTACGCCTACGCCTGCCGCCTCCAAGAGGAAACCGGGGCCACCTTCATCCATCCCTTCAACGATCCCTTCGTCATTGCCGGACAGGGCACCATCGGCCTGGAAATCCTGGACCAGCTGCCGGACGTGGACGCCATTGTGGTGCCCGTGGGCGGCGGCGGACTGCTGGCGGGAGTGGCCTTTGCGGTGAAGAACCTGAACCCCCGGGTGAAGGTCTACGGCGTCCAGGCGGAGAACGCCCCCAGTATGCGCCAGAGCCTCCGGGCCAAGGCGGTGACGACCCTGGAAAGCGTGGCCACCTTCGCCGACGGCATCGCCGTGAAAACCCCCGGGGACCTGACCTTTGCCATGGCGGAGCAGTACGTGGACGACGTGGTGACGGTGTCGGAGGACGAGATCGCCGCCGCTATCCTGGCCCTTATCGAACAGCAGAAGCTCATCGCCGAGGGTGCCGGGGCTGTGGGCGTGGCCGCCGCCATGTTCCCGGGGAAACTGCCCATTGAGGGGAAAAAGGCCGTGTGCGTGGTGTCCGGCGGCAACATCGACGTGAACATCCTCTCCCGGGTCATCACCCGGGGCCTGGTCATGGGGGGACGGAACTGCCTGTTCCAAATCGCCCTGGAGGATAAGCCCGGACAGCTGGTGGGCGTCAGCCAGATCATCTCCAACTGCGGCGGCAACGTGGTGTCCCTGCACCACGAGCGGTCCGACGCCAATATGGCCATTTCCAGCTGCTATCTCCGGGTGGGCATGGAGACCCGGGATTTCGCCCAGATCCAGGCCATCCGGGACGAACTGACCCGGGCGGGATTCAAAATCATCTCCGACCGCACCCAGGAACTGCAATAAAACCGATTTTCTATCGAAACGCGAACAGGAGGCGCTGTTATGGACATCATCCACACTCCCCAGGCCCCGGCGGCCATCGGCCCCTACTCTCAGGCCATCCGCGCCGGAGGACTGCTCTATACCTCCGGCCAGATCCCCCTGGATCCCGCCACCGGCGAATTGGTGACAGGGGATATCGCCGTACAGGCCCGGCGGGTCTTTGAGAACTTAGGGGCGGTGCTGAGTGCTGGCGGCTCCGGCTTTGACAAGGCCGTCAAGGTGAACTGCTATCTGAAAGAGATGTCGGATTTCGCCGGGTTCAACGCCGTGTACGGGGACTACTTCACGGGAAAGCCAGCACGCAGCTGTGTGGCGGTGAGGGAACTGCCCCGGGGGGCCCTGGTGGAAGTGGAAGTCATTGCCTTGGCGGATTAAAGGCATGGTGGTATCAAAACAGGGGGAACGGCATGGAACTTCATGAGACACTGTCCTTACAGGACTGCCCGTACTGCGGCGGGGCGGGACTGCTGGAAGAGGAACAGGGCGGGGGCTGGTACGTCATGTGCGTGGACTGCGGCTCCCAGACCGCGGCCATTGACTTCCGGACACCGGAGGAGCGTCCGGAGGCCGCCCGAAAGGCGGCGTATCTGTGGAACATCGGCAAAATCCTCCGCAACAACGCGGGAGATTAAACAAGAACAGAAGCCCCCGGCCCCGTCCCATGAGGACGGGGCCGGGGGCTTCCGTTTCATAAAAGGTTTATCCGCCGCTGGTATAGGCGGTGTCCTCCGGGGGCGGGGAGGCATAGTGTCCCGGAGAGGCCTCGCCGGGTTCCACGGATTCCAGTGTCCCTTCCTCCGGCGGCACCGCGTCCTCATAGCGGGGAGGAAGTTCCTCTGCGTCCAAGGCAGCATCCAGGGCGTTCAGGCGGTCCGCCAGACGGTCCAGTTCTGTCCGCAGAAAGGCCAGCTGCCGCTGTAAGGCCCGCCGCTCCTCCTCGCCGCACTCCTCCATGGCGGAGCGCTTCGCCAAATCCAGCATGGCGTACAGCAGCCGCTCCATCTCATCCAGGATTTCCAAATCCATGGGCTCTCCCCCTCAATGATACAGAGGCTTTTCCAGCAGAGCCGGGTCCAGCTGCAAAACGGGCGTCATTATCAGGGGGACACCGTCCTTGTTCACAAACCGCAGGCCCTGCAGCAACACCTTCCCGTTTTCCAGACGGTTTTTGTGATACCCCCGCATACGGGCCTCCAAGAGATCCTCGTGGACCGAATCCTCCGTCTCCTGGCTGACCCGTTTGCCGTTGACGCTGACCTCCATATCCCCGTAAACCCTCCGCCAGGTGGAGCGGATATAGGAATCCATGGTGGTGAAATCCTCTAAAAGCGCTTCCAGTTTCGCCTCGTCCACCGGCGCGCCGTCGTAGGTCTGGAAATCATAGCCATAGAACTGGTAGGCGTCCCGGAGGAAGTACTCAATGAAGTACCGCTCACTGTCGTTGACATAGTCGTCATAGCGGTTATAGACGGAGTACAGGCTGAATCCGGCGGCGTAATTCTGTTCCCCCCGCTCGGCGTGGGGGTCCCGCTTTCCCTGTTCGGAACAATACTCCATGCTGGGGGTGTAGGGCAGATCCAGAAACGCGCACAGGGCGGTAAAGGTGGCTTTGGGATTGAGCTTGCCGTCCTCAAAGCGGACCACAATGCTGTCCCGGTACAGCGGGTCGCCGGGATCGATCATGAAACTGCGGTTGAACACACGCTCGGAAAT
>CAJOHW010000029.1 GCA_905234565.1 uncultured Oscillibacter sp.
CCGCCGGTGAAATAGAATCCGGGATTTTCCCGGAGACGGCAATTCAAGGGCAGATTTCAACCGAAACCGTTGGTGCAGGGGCTGGAGGAGAGGGTACGTCATACAGCGGACGAATTTGCGGGAGCGGAATGGACAGTCTGTTTTGATTGGAAGGAGGGGTAATCAATGCTTGACGCCGCTGGGTTTAATGACATGAGAGGCTATATCAAGCGGCGGGTATCGTATGCCCGCTACCGCGTGGGCAGCACATGGCACAAGGTCTACATTTCCGAAGTGAAGCAGGAACGGGACGGAACGGTTCGCGTCATCGTCCATATCAACTCCGGGGGGCAGAATTTCACGGTCAACCGGGTGGAACTCTACAACACGGACAACGAACTTTGGGCGCATCAGGATTGCAGTATTACTGTTGCCACAGGGCAAACGGGTATTCATTTCTGGTTCGACTTCAACATCAAGGAAGAGGTGAGTTAGCGTATGATGGAACTGACAGGCTGGCTGGATCATGTCACCGACCCCTCTGACGTGTTCACCATCACGGACCTTGGGAACGGCACATTTAGAATCAAAAAGGCCGGCACGGTCATGACGCAGGGAACCCCGCAGGATCAGGACCACTTCAACAACATGGAGTACGGCATCTGGGATGCTCAGATGACGGCTGCGCTTCTGCTGAACTTCTGCCGTCAACTGCTCTGGCGAACGGAAGCCGACGAGGAAACCGCAGCGGCGCGTCACGATGCGACGGATCAGCGCATGACACAGCATGAGGAAGCGTCTGAGCGGTCTTTCCTGGACCTCTCTATTGCCTATTCGCTGCTGCTAAATCACGCCAGACAGGTCGGGTGGCTGGCGGCGGATCTCGAAAAATGGGCGGCGTGTTTTGAGGCCGGGGAAGTGGAGTTTACCAGCACCGCAGTGTTCCCGTACACGCTTTTCTCCCGCCCGTCGAAAACCATTGCTCTGACTCAGAGACGGCCCAACAGTGACTATGTTGTCCTCACGGAAGTGGAATCTTTCGTGGGAAATGTGGGCGAAATCGTCGTCTATGACAAGCTGGACAATGGATTCAAGCTGTCCTATACCGGCAGCGCCAGCAGCGTCAAAATCAAATACACGGTGATTGGAGGGCCCTACACATGATTGTTGTGGAGAGGAACCAGGGAGAAAAAATCCCCTACCGGGTGAATGGTCGGAAAATCTGCTTTGATGATGACCTCACCATCAACCTCACCAAGCGCCAGCAGGACGACCCGGTACACATCGACATCTGCTATGACCGGGACGGAGAACTGGTCATCGGCGCGTCCGCTGGAAGGAAGTATGTCGCTGAGATTGACCTCCCGGCGAAAGAGTACGAAACGGTGGAATCCGATACGGACGACGAGGCCGGTTCCGGTGACGGGAACGGCGGGATGCAGTCGGAATCCGGGGAAACGGCGGCTAAACCGCTGGATATGAACAAGGTGGAACTCGCTCTCTGGGCGATTGACTGAGGAGGAAAACTATGACACCCAATTTTGACCTGACCGCACTGAGCGTTTCTGGCCTTTGCCCCGGAAACGAGGTTCTGTATGATGACAAGGGACTCCCCTCTATCATGGTGAAGATTCCCAAGATGACCTATGCGCAGCTTGGGATGGGAGCATCCACCGCAATTCACCCGGCGTTCATTGTGAACGGTGCGGAGGTGGACGCAATCTACATCTCCAAATACCTGAATATTGTCCAGAACGGCAGGGCGTACTCTGTGGGCGGCGTCGATCCGCGTGCCGCTATTACTTTCGATGCGGCGCGTGAAGCGTGCGAGGCCAAGGGAGACGGTTGGCATCTGATGACCCGTATGGAGTGGGGCCTCATTCTCCGCTGGTGCCAGAGCAACGGTGTCATGCCGAAGGGAAACAATAACTATGGAAAACACAACACCGAGAGCGTCTACAAAGCGATTCCTACCTACAAGGATGGCAATACCATTTGCCGGACCGCCACCGGCACAGGGCCGCTGACATGGTATCATGACCAGACCCCCTCCGGGATAGCCGACCTCTGCGGTGACGTGTGGGAGTGGTCTGGTGGCGTCCGCAGTGTCGTCGGTGAGCTTCAGCTTCTGGTGAACAATAACGGCGCGGACTCCGCGAAATCCCAGGGCGTGAATTCCACGGAGTGGCGGGCAATCCGGGCCTCCGACGGCGAACTGATTACGCCCAATGGCAGCGGAACGACTTCCGGCACCATCAAGATGGATTGCCAGTCTGGGAAACTCGTCTACAATACGTCTGTCACCGGGGAAACCGGGAGTGGTTCGTCCACTTACAGTTCCTGCACGTTTGCGAATATGTCCTGCGCTTCTGCTGTCAGCGACGCTGCGAAACTGCTCCTCCAGAATCTGGGTATGCTGATGTACGGCACGACAGACGAACTGTTTGCCTCCCACCTGTGTTACTGGGATAACACGCAGGCGGAGCGCTCTTTCTGCTCCGGTGGCCACTGGGGCGACTCTTCCTATGGGCTGGCGTCCTTCCACGGCAACGACGCCCGCGGCCCCTCCGGCACGAACCTCGGCTTCCGCGCGGCTTTTGTAAAACTGCCTACTGCCTGACTGTGTACTGTCTGCCCCCGCGAAAGCGGGGGCAACAAAACCGCGCGTAAGCGCGGTCGCGCAAATTTTATTTTTTGCCTTACGCTATTGCGTAATTTTCTTCCGTTTTTAACACAGCGATTCCGGGTATGTGTTATAATGGCACGGACTTCCGAGAGGAGGGAGATGTGAGCGGCGTGGCCGATGATTTGAAAATCCTTCAGAAAATCTTCGACATGATGGAGTACGCATACCCCGCTCTGGCTCAGTTCCCCAAATCGGAGAAGTTCGCCCTGGTGACAGACATCAAGCATAGCATGGATCGGCTACTGGAACGATGCATCGAAGCTCAGAAAAAGTATTACAAGAAGACCACCTTGCAGGACATGGACGTGGAGCTGATGAAGCTCCGGGCCTATATCCGCCTCTCCTTCAACCTCAAATTCTTGCCCATGAAGAAATATGAGGTCTGGTCAGCAAAGCTGGTGGAAATCGGAAAGATGTTGTGTGGATGGATTAAGGCCGTCAATAATCAAAAGAAATCCACTTGACATAGGGAAACGGCTGTTGCGCTCTTTCTACTCCGGTGGCAACTGGAACAACTCTTCCTATGGGCTGGCGTCCTTCAACGGCAACAACGCCCGCGGCAACTCCAACACGAACATCGGCTTCCGCGCGGCTTTACCTCCAAGCCAGATGCCGCGCACCCAAGGGTACGCGGTCAGTGCAGGGGTATGTAAAGGGGCCGATTTCCTCAGTCAGCCTTTTCCCAGGTTGGGTTGGCTGAAAAATCATCAGTCGCATATGCCGACGTTCCGACTGCTCAGGCGGTACGGCGTCCGTAAAGTGCGGCCTTCGGGGGTATGGCGGAATGGAAAAGCACTCTCATGTTTTCGAGCGATTTGCCACATTCGACAACCTGTATGACGGCTACCGTCTGGCGCGCCGCAACAAGCGGTACACAGACGCTGTGCTGGACTATTCCGCCAATCTCGAAGAAAACCTGATAAACGATGTAAACCGTCTGCAATGGAAACTGTATAAACCGGGAAAGCTCCATCCGTTTTATGAATATTTCCCAAAATTGCGCTTGATTCACTCTCTCCCGTTTGCAGACCGGGTAGTCAACTGTGCAGCCTACAATGTCCTGTGGCCTATCTACTCCCGCTCGTTCTATGAGCACAGTTACGGCAGCATACCGGGGCGCGGCACCATCCGCGCCGTAAGAAAACTCCAAAACTGGATGCGGTATGTCAGCCGCAAACCTTGGCAGTGGTACATCGGAAAGCTGGACATTGCAAAGTTCTTTTTTCGTGTCCCCATTGAGGTCCAACTCCGGGAGCTGGGGAGACCGCTGGATGACCCGGACATGATGTGGTTTCTGGAAACCGCCATCCGCTGTGACGGCAGACCATTCGGCCTCCCGCTCCATTGTACAGACGTTACCACTGCTGAGCGCGTGTCCGGTATTGGGATGCAGGTCGGCTCCCTGATTTCTCAAATGACCGCCAATGTTGTCCTGACACCTGCGGATCATTTTATCAAGAGAGAGTTGCACGTCCCGTACTACATTCGATACATGGATGACATGATGATTATCTGTCCGTCAAAGACGCAAACCTGGGAAGCAATCGGACAGATTGATAATTTCCTTCAGGAACGTCTGGGCTTGCAGCTAAACGAAAAGACTGCCGTTCTCCCTGTCGGCCACCGCGTGGAATTCATAGGACGCATGGTGAGTCCGCAGAAAGTGGAACTGAGGAAATCCACTTCTTTGCAGATGAAGCGCCATCTGGCCTACGTCCGGGAACACTACTCCACAGGTGAGCTTCCTCTGGATTACTGCAATCAGGTCATTGTCTCATATCTGGGCCTGATGAAACACTGCGACTGTGACGAACTGCGAAAACAGGTCTTGGAGGACTTTGTTCTCGTTCGTCACAGCCATAACTGACAAAATTATACGATGAAACAGCAACCGTCTACGGGCGGCTGCTTTTCTTTTGCCCGATTTACGGGGGAGTGGAGGTGGTGTGCGTGGATGCCCCAATTAACCGCGCTGAACATGAGGAATTCAAAAAGCGCATGGAGGATGAGGACCACAGGCAGAACAAGCGTCTGGACGCCATAGAGGAAGAAGTTCGCCAAATCCGTGAATTGACCGTCTCCGTGGCAAAGATGGCCCAGAGCCTCGAAACCATGACCGAGGAACAGAAGAAGCAAGGGGAACGCTTGGAAAAGATAGAGAACAGGGACGGAGAGAAGTGGCGAACCACCGTAGCGGAGATTTTGAAAATCGCCTTGGGAATCGTCCTCGGATTCGTTTTTTCCAGGCTTGGATTTTAGGAAGGAGGCACACACCCATGGAAACCCCAAACCAGGAGAAACTCACCGCCCCGCAGGAGAAGCAGACCGCCACTCAGGAGCTGACGCCCCGGCAGTTCATCCGCAACTTTGCCAAGGCAGCCACCATCAGAGCGGTCCGCACCATGGCCCAGACGGCGGCCTCGCTCATGGGAGCGAAAGCCCTCATCAGCGATGTGGACTGGAAAGCCCTCATCAGCGGAGTTTTATCCATCCTGACCTCCCTCTACACCGGTCTCCCGGAGACGGAGGACACGAACCAGACCGCGAAAAAGGCGGCCTGAAAAACCAAGGAGGAACAGCACCATGACCGAGGCACAGGCACGGCAGAAGTATGTGGACACCCTCCGCAAGTGGGTCGGCCACAAGGAGAACGATGGGAGCTTCAGGCACATCATCGACACCTACAACAGCGTCACCCCCCTGCCCATCGGCTACCGCATGGGCTACAAGGACGCCTGGTGCGCCGCCACCGTCACCGCCGCCGCCATTGAGTGCGGCTTCACCGACATCATCCCCAGGGAATGCTCCTGCAACCGGATGATTGCCCTCTTCCAGAAGATGGGCCGCTGGCAGGAGAACGATGCCTACAGGCCCCAGCCGGGAGACATTATCTTCTATGACTGGCAGGACAGCGGCAAGGGAGACAACACCGGAGCGGCGGACCATGTCGGCGTGGTCGAGGCGGTCAACGGAAACACGATGACCATCATCGAAGGGAATTACAACGATTCCGTGAAGCGCCGGACCAAGGCCGTCAACGACAGGTACATCCGTGGCTACGGCATCCCGGACTACGCCAAAATTGCGAAAGCCCTCACCCCGGCCACGCAGACCAGTATCGCTCCCACAGGAATGCTGACCGAGGGCAGCGAGGTCAACTTCATCGGGAACCGCCAGTACCTCAACAGCTACGAAGACGCCCCCGGAGTGGCGGCCACGCCCTGCACCGCCAAGATTACCCTCATCCGGGACGGGAGAGCGCACCCCTATCACCTGGAGGGGAGCGGCGTGAACGGCTGGGTAAACACTGCAGACGTTCTGGACCCCAACAGGAAATCTGTGGAGACGGTGGCCCGTGAAGTTCTGAACGGACTGTGGGGGAATGGCCCGGAGCGGACTTCCCGCCTGACGGCTGCTGGGTACAATGCCGCTGAGGTTCAGGCGATGGTGAATGTTATTGCCAACGGCTGAGTCCGCTCGACAAATACACAGAAATAAGCCCCTCAGAAAGGTGCGACACAGCATCTTTCTGAGGGGCTTTTCTTTTTTGCCCGTCTGTTGCTTTCTCTGACGATTTGTAGTCGAAAGTGCGTTTACACGCCGACCATCAGAAAACGTCGCAGAGGCCCAAATCCTTGACCGGGACAGGCTTTTCAGAGACCTCTTTACCAGTCCTCTGTCAGAGTATGAAGCTGATCCTCCAGAGTGAGGTGACTGAATCGGTCATAACAGTCCGGGCAGATAAGAGCCCCGTTCTCATAGTGGAACGGATCGCCAATCTCCCTCATACCCTCAATGTCATCCGGAGTGAAGGTATCTCCGCAAATCCGGCATTTGATAATAGCCTCGGCATCAGTAGGCGGCGTCACGTCCTCAAAGCCGCACACTTCTTTGAATGTGCAGCCCTGAATTTCGGAGAGGTGGGTCAAAATATCCCACACGTCCAGAAGATAGCGAGGGGAATCTTTGCCCTTAGCAAGGATGTCAAGCGCAATTCCGAAGCTCATAGGAAGGACGATGCTGGCTTCGGAGACAACGCCATCCTCGTCTTCCATCTGGTAGGTAATACGGATTTCTTTCATTCGGCGGTCCTCTCTCCCCGTATGCCCGATGGGACAGGCAGATATGTGATTGTCAAGGTGCGTATATTCAAAACGGGGCGGCGGTTGTCTCCCCCGATGCCGACGGGTGTCCCGTGACCGCTCCCCGCACTGGCTGTGCGGACGGTTTCGGCCTGTTCCCAACAGGCCATCATCAGACGGGCCTTTTCCATGCGATAGAAACTTGGTCTTCTCTCACGGGATTTCCGGTTCTTTCCGCATGGTAACAATGGTAAAGAGTTCGGCCACAATCCTTTCCATGGCAAAGCTCCCCTGCGTCCTGTCAATCATGAGGTCTTCAATGACCTGATCTTCCAGGGCCTTGCGCCTTGCTTCTCTTTTTTTCAGCTTACGGTCATATTCCTCTTCGGTGAGACCAAAACGCTCCGGAGGATAGCACAGCATCGGATTCGTGTCCAGCCATTCGTTCAGAAATACGTGATTCACGCGGATGGTGGTTGCTTCCACCAGAAAATGCTCGTCCATCTCGGTGTCCAGGACAGAACCTTTAGACACAATTTGAATTGTAAGCGGGGCATCAAAACGATTCCTCTGCGCTTCAAAATCCGCATTGGTGAATACCAGCATCTCGAAATCCTTTCTGCCCTCGTTACCTCCGGGGCGGGCAGCATCCTATTTCCGCTTGGCAATCGCCCACTCAGCAAGTGGGAGCGGATTGCCCGTGAACGCCCGGATAGCCTCGTCCGTCCCGCAGGCGTCACAGACATACAAGTCAGCATGGCGGCTGAGCGCATTCGACGCAAGGTGATTCTTCACAGTGTTTCGCCCACAGCGGGGGCAATAGTGCATCCCGTCCTTCTGACGCTTCGCAAATGCGTCCACGGCTCTCTTTGCGGCAGCAGCGGCATTGACGCTTTCTCCGAATCCGTCCCGCGCCTCACCAACAGCGTTCATCAGAGGGTCAGTGGCAAAACCGAAGTCCTCGTATCCGTCTGCCACGACACGGAGGTAATAATCGGACGGCACAGCAATCCGATGACCAGGCGTCATGATGTAAGCCATAGCCACGACAGAGTTGCCGTTGAGCGCGAGCTTGAACATCTGCTTGACGTACAGATGAGGGAAGCCCTCGTAGATGTCCAGATTGGCCTCATCGGACTGACTGATGCCCCAAATGCCCACAGGAACGCTTTCCCCGGCGGCGGGTTCGATATTCAGTACACCGGAACGGCTGTTGCCGCGGAATACCAGCTTATAATCCGCAATGGTGGACACGCCAATCTTTACGGCATCCGGGCAGCGGTGGAGCATCTGGTCGATGTTCAGGTTCGATCCATAGGCAATGTAGAGTTTCTGTTTCACAATAATCTCCATTCTCCCCGTATGGCCGGTAGGTCAGCCATTATCGTATTTACGCGGCGTCGGTCAGTTCCTCGGTGCCGACGCTGGGGCGAAAGGGGGCGGTCAGATGCTGGCGGCAGGTTTTGAACTCGTCGCCGGTCAGTCCCAGACGCTTGGTGAGGACGTTCGTCATCAGGGTCGCTTTCTGCTCGTTCGTGTAGTCGGCACAACTCTTGAAGTACAGGCGCGTGTCGTGGCAGTCGATGGACCAGGCGCTCATGGCGAGGCAGAACTGGATGTAGGCTTTGATTTTCCCGGCGTGGGTGGTGCCGTTGAACAGCCGGAACTCTACCGTCCCCTTGGTGAAGAAAGCGTGGAGGTTAATGCCGTGGTAGCGGCTGGAATTGTAGTGCTGATGGTCAATGCCGCCGGTGTATCCGCCGTTGACAGGGCTATACCAAATCCGCTCCATGCTGGCCTTGGTATGCTGGCTGTCGGCCTTCATCGCGTTCAGCAGGGACTTGTCCATCTTCTTGCACCAGCGGTTTGCCCGTTCGCCGATTTCCAGCGCCTCATAGAAAAGGTCCTGACGGCCTACCGCGAAATTCATCAGGCGGGTCAGGCTCTCCGGCGTGTGGTTCGCGCCGTCCACATGGACGTGGATGCCGCAGGAGTTGTTGGCGATGGCTCCGGCCTCACGGAGGGCGCGGATGATGTTTTGCAGATCCTCAATGTCCTCATACTGAAGGATAGGGGAGACCACTTCGCAGGAGTAGTTGTGATTGGCGGATGTCGTGGTTCCGTTAACCCGCCGCTCAGTACGGATGCTCCCATCGCTCATGGCTTTCCAAGTGCGATTCTTGCGGTCGGTGGCCGTCCAAGTCTGGTAATAGGTTCCAGCATAGCGGGAGGTGGTTCCGAAATAGGTGGCGATTACTTTCGCGGCCTTCTCGCGGGTGATGCCGGTCAGTTCAATCTCGATACCGAAATTCTGCTTTTTCATCATGTCGTACATCGTCTGCTCCTCCTATATGATGTTGTCTCGTGGTGCTGTCTTGCGGTTTATGTGTTCATTATAGCATATGTTCGCACATATGCAAGACGGCATATTAGACAAGATTTTTGTGACAGATTTGTTCAATTTGCATATATACATACTTATGCAAATCTGGTATGGTATAGGAGGATTGGAGGGATGCATGATGGGAGGACGCAACAGCGCGGCCAGCATCAACCGCTATAAGCAAAAGGTCTACGACCGAATCGGGCTGGAAGTCCCAAAAGGACAGAAGGAAGTGATTCAAGAGGTAGCCAGCGCTCACGGAATGAGTGTCAACCATTATATTCGAATTGCTATTGCCGAGAAGATGGAACGAGACGGTGACACAGGCGTAACAAGAGGCGAATAGGAAGAAGGCCCAGGGCATTCCGCTCTGGGCCTCTCCATGTGGTGCGGTACGACTTACTCGCCATTCTTCTCGCGATTCTTCCGCTTGTCCTCCTGCGGAGCACTGGGGTCGAAGGCAATAAGGTCTCCGGGCTGGCACTCCAAGGCGGCGCACATCAAATCCAGATGTTTCAAATCCACCTTGTCTACCAACTCATTGAAATAGTAGCAGATGGTGGCAGCGCGGATGCCAGTCTTCCTGGCGAGGTCGGCCTGGGTCCAGCGCCGCTCGCCAAGCCGCGCGGACAGCAAAATCCTAATCATACGTTGACCGCTCCTTTCGGATATGATACAACGTATTGTAAGGAATTTGTCGATTTTGGAAGATTATTCCGCACTTCCGTAAGAAAATTACGCAGTCTGGTAATGAGAAAGGTTCCCCAAGCGGCTGAACGTTTAGGGGACAGAGCAACACCGAAAGACTTCTCGTGCTTTGAACAATCGTTCTAAGATTCGCCGCTGGTGTCTCCATCAGGGAATGACCTCATCAAATCGCCCACACCACAGCCCAGAGCTTCGCAGATAGCGTCCAAATGCCGCAGTTCGATTTGCCTTGGGTTTTCCTCAGTCAGGGATTTGATGGTTGCAAGGTCTATTCCTGTCTTACGGGCAAGGTCTTCCTTTGTCCACCGTTTTTCCGCAAGACGGGCAGAGAGTAAAAATTTGACCATATGCCACACTCCTTTGGGATGATTATACCCCAAAAAAGCGGGGAATGGCAGTTTTCGTAAGAAAATTACCGATACTGCAAAATCATTCCGCCCCAAAGACAGATAAGAGTGTATAAGTATTAAATGCGCTATATCTTCCGATAAAGACTGTATCGAGGACCTGCGCTTCTATCCCCAGATGCAGTACGCCGATGTTATCAGCCGTGCCATGTCCGTGAAGGGTACGTCCGCCAAGCTCCTGCACGTCTATGTGGACGTGGAGCCGGTGAGCTTCAACCGGGGCTTCTATACGGTGGATATGCGCTTCTTCTACCACGTCACCCTCCAGGCCTATCTCAGCGGCCCGATTCCCACCACGGTGGAGGGACTGTGCGTGTTTGACAAGCGCACCATCCTCTTTGGCAGCGAGGGGAACGCCAAGATCTTCTCCTCCAAGATGCGCTCCGGAGAGCCGGATCTGCAGATGCTTCAGCGCACCAACCTGCCCATGGCGGTGGTAGAGGCGGTGGACCCCATCGTGCTGGACGCCCGGATCGTGGACCGCTGCGACCGCCGGGAGCGGGAGTGCGAGCTGTGCGAGATCCCCGACTTCATCAACGGCTGCTTCACCGGCGGCCTCTCCAACGGCGAGGACGGACGGCGGATCTATATCACCCTGGGCCAGTTCTCCATCGTGCGCCTGGAACGGGATACCCAGCTCCTGATCCCCGTATACGACTATTGTATGCCCAAGAAGGACTGCTCCGGCAGCGGCGGCGTGGACGCCGATGAGGACCCGTGCAGCATCTTCCGGACCATCGACTTCCCTGAAAACGAGTTCTTCCCGCCCAACTCCGTGCGCCGTGCGGAGTGCTATGAGGAGGCCCGCTGCTGCCATTGAAATAGCGGCGGGATCCGTCAGAAGCTATGAACTAAAGAACGGCAGGTGAAAGCGCCGCTGCCAGCGCCGTTTCCGGAGGGGCTTCGCCCCTCCGGAAATTTATGCAAATAATCGCTTTTTGCGCGTTTTATTGTCAATTTGCCTTGATATTTACGGACGGATGGGTTAAAATCATGTTGTTATACAGGGAAGGGACAAGGAAACACCTTACCTTTAAGGGATTGAAACCCGTCCTTGGCAGGCGTTCATGGCGGCTTCTCGCGAAACAACGAAGTACCTTACCTATAAGGGATTGCAAGAACAAAGCGCCCGTCAGTTTTGGCTGACGGGCGCTTTGCGGCGTTATGAGAAGAAAGAGGCGTCCAGATTTCACCAGTGCAAAATTTGTATCCCCTTCCTGTTTCGTGCGCATACTAACCTTTGTCGGAAAGAGAGACAAGGGTTCCGGCGTGATGACAACACCCACAGGAGGAAACACCTGATGAAAGCGACAGGAATTGTCCGGCGGATTGACGATCTGGGCCGGGTGGTGATCCCCAAGGAGATCCGCCGCACCATGCGGATCCGGGAGGGCGACCCGTTAGAAATTTACACCAGCCGGGACGGAGAGGTGATTTTCAAGAAGTATTCCATGCTGGAAGGCGTGGAGGATTTTGCCTTTCAGTTCTGCGAGACCATGAACCGCTCCACCAGCCGGGCCTGCGCCATTGCGGACCGGGATACGGTCATTGCGGTGGCGGGGGGACGCCGGGATCTGCGGGGAAAACACATCTCCCCGGAGTTGGAACACATTATGGAGAACCGACGGATTTACCAGCGCACCAGCGGGGACCCGCCCCTGCCGGTGGCGGAGGACGCGGAGGCCGCCGCCGACGTAGCCGCGCCGATCCTCTCGGAGGGGGATTTGATGGGGCTGGTGGTCTTTCTCTCCGACGACTCCGGCACCCTTGCGGGAGAGGCGGAGTACAAGCTGGCCCAGACGGTGGCCGCCTTTCTGGGGCGGCACATGGAATCCTAAAGAGTTTCGCCGAAACGCGAAAAAACGATGCCGGTTCTGGCATCGTTTTTTCACGTCTATTAAAAAGGCGTCTCTCACGGATTGCAGCGCTTGCAGGGCTCATACCCCTGGGATAGCAGCAGGTCCCGACTTCCGGTGTAGTCCTGCCGGGATTCCGCCTTGATATCCGATACGGAGGCGCAGGTGGGCAGGTGGAACTTCCGGCTGTTGGTGTTGAGGACATAGTTCACGGTCTCCGCGGAGGTCATGGTTTCTTCCAGCCAGTTCTCCCCCGTGGCGTAGTCAATGCCGATGCCCGGCTGGACGTTGTAGCAGTAGACGTGGAACAGCACGCCTTCGCCCCGGTCCTCCACGGACATCCCCTCCATGCGGACGCCGCTGGCCAACAGGTTATCCCCCTCAAAGACCGGCGTCACCCGGTACAGCACATGGTTGTCCGTCTCCTTGATGTAGTCCGCCACCAGGTTCTCAAAGGGCAGCATTCCCACCACGTTCAGATACCGGGTACCTGTAATCAGGTTTTTCCGGTTGGCGTTTTCGGCGGTGAGCTGGTAGCCGATCAAATGACAGCGGTTGTAGAGGTACTTTCCGTCCACAATGTCATATTTGGAGGTCTGCCAGCCAGTGGGCTTCACCTGGCCGATGGCCCCCCGGGCCTCCGTGGGCATCAGGTCCCGGCCGATGTTGGCATAGGCTGCGCCGCAGCGGCCCAAGGCGTCCAAGTCGCTGTACGTCTCAAAGGACTGGGTGGTCAAGTCCGCCTCCGCAAACTCCGGCACGTTGTCCTGCAGCACCACGTAGGGCTCCCCGCTGTACGGGGGGATCTCGTCAGAGGGGACGCTCAGTTCCACGGCCCCGCTGGCGGGACGGCTGGCGCTCTCGCTGACAGGTGTCTCTGGCCCTCCGCTGCGGAACTCTAAGGGCAGGTCCCCCTCCTCACAGCCGCACAAAAACAGGCACAGCAGGACCAGAATGCCAATCCGTTTCCATCCCTTACGCATGGGCGTACACCTCCATGGTGATTTTCTCGTGGGAGGACCCGGGGAACTCCTCCGTCTCCAATAATGCCCAGCCGGGGGCCGTCACGTCGATGTCAAAGAAGAAATCCCCGGGATAGCGGCGGTTCCAGTGAAAGAGAATCAGCTTTTCGATTTCCCCGCCGTGGGACTTTGCGGAGAGGTTTTCAATGAGGCAGTATTCCCCGGCCCCGGCCCGGTCCAGACAGGCCTCGTCCACCTGGACCGGGGCCCCTTCCGGAAACTGTCCGGCGGTGTAGGCGTTCATCCACAGCACGCCCCCTCCGGTCAGGGACAGGATCTTCTCCCGCAGAATCCGGTCCTGGCTCTGCCGCCGCCGGTTGAACATCATGCCCCCGGCATCGTCCACAGCCGCGATTAAAATCATGGGCTTACTCCCGCAGTTCCGCGATCCGGGCGGGGATGTTCTCCGCCTTGAAAATGCCGCTGCCGGACACCAGCACGTTGGCTCCGGAGAACACGCACAGCTTGTACGTGTCCAGGGCCACGCCGCCGTCCACTTCCAGCTCACAATCCGGCTTCTCCCGGTCAATGAGCTTGCGGATCTCCGTGACTTTTGGCAGCATATCCGCCATAAAGGACTGGCCGCCGAAGCCCGGCTCCACGGTCATCACCAGAATCAGCTCCACCTCTTTGAGGAAGGGGATCACCGCCTCCGCCCGGGTGTTGGGCTTCACCACCACCCCGGCCTTTTTGCCCTTGGCGTGGATCCGCCCGAGGGCGGCATGGAGATTGGCCTCCGTGTCCGCCTCCACGTGGATGGAGACGATATCCGCCCCGGCGTCGCAGAAGCGCTCCACATACCGTCCCGGCTGCACCACCATCAAATGGACATCCAGGGGAAGGGACGTAGAGCGGCGGATGGCCTCCACCACCGGAAAGCCGATGGAGTAATTGGGCACAAAGATGCCGTCCATGATATCTACATGGAGGTAGTCGGCGGAGGCCACTGCCTCTAAGGACTGCTCCAAATGGGCGAAGTCCGCCGAGAGCACGGAGGGCGCGATTTTAATCATGGAAAAACACTCCTTTTTTCTCCATCGGATCCAATCTTAAAAATTCCCGGGGCTTCTCAGGAGGACGCGGGTTCGGCGTGTTCCAGCACCTCTCCGAAGTAGCTCTCCCGGACCACGCTGTCCAACCGGCTCAGGTCCTTGCTCCGCAGGGTTTCGCACAGCTCCCGGTGGGCCGCCACCAGTTCCTCCCCCCGGCCGGAGAGGATCATGGCGGACACCGTCTCATGGCGCATGGCGTAGGTCAAGGTCCGCACCACCCGGTTGATTTTCTCCGCCAGGGGGTTCCGGCCCATGTGGGCAATGGCGTCGTGGAACTGGTTGTCCACCCGGAAGAACTCCTCCACTGCCTGTTCCCCCAGTTCCAAGGACGCCGCCATTTCCTCCACGTACCCCTCCAAAACCGAGATCTCCCCGCCGGTGCCTTTCAGGATGGCCAGGCGCATCATACCCGCCTCCGTCATCTCCCGCAGTTCCATCAGGTTTTCAAAGGAGTCCTGGTTTAACAAAATCCCGTAGACCATGGGATCGATCATGCTCTCTTTGAACCCGGCGCACACGAAGGTTCCCTCCGAGCGCCGGCTCTCCAGCACTCCCAGGTAGGTCAGGATTTTAATGGCC
Source organism: uncultured Oscillibacter sp. (assembly GCA_905234565.1). GTDB lineage: Bacteria > Bacillota > Clostridia > Oscillospirales > Oscillospiraceae > Oscillibacter. The sequence continues at coordinate 14,755 of CAJOHW010000029.1, forward strand.
TCCCGGAGGCTGCTGCGGGCAATCCCCAGGGACGACGCCAGTTCCGGCTCCGAGGGGATCCGGTCCCCGGGTTTCAGCTCCCGGTTCCGGATGGCGTCCGTCAGCCGGTCGATCACCGACTGGACCACGGAATCCCGCTTCATGCTTTTCAAATAATTGGGCGTTTCGTCCATGTCTTTCCCCTTTCCAATTCTCTATTGTATGATGTATAACATAACAAAAAACTGCTTCCCTGTCAAGGAAAATTCCACATTTTTTTAGGTTTTTTGGGCCTTCCTGTACAAACTCCGGAAACCCGCCAGGGAGCTTGCCAAAAGGATAGGGGATATGTTACACTATAAAAACAGAGGATAAACCGACGGAAAGGACGGCGGTGCCCATGGAACAGCGGGAACGAAGAACGTATCTCATCCGCGCCCTGTTGGAGGAAGACCCTCGCTATGGGCCCTTGGAGATCCCGGAGGACAGCGGGGAGCAGAAGCGGCTTTTGCGGGGGCTGATGAACGTGCGGCCCGCGGCCCCCATGCGGCAGGAGTTCCGGCGGATCCAGGATGCGTACTTGCGGGAGGAGAACCGCCGCCGGGGGGTGGTGAAGCTCTCCGATCTCTCTCCCATAGAGGGAGATCTGTACCTTTGGCGGGGGGACATTACGTGTTTCGCGTGCGGGGCCATTGTGAACGCCGCCAACAGCGGCATGACGGGCTGCTACCAGCCCTGCCACAACTGCATCGACAACTGTATCCACACCTACGCGGGCATTCAGCTGCGAAGCGCCTGCAATGAGATCATGGAACGCCAGGGCCATGAGGAGCCTCCGGGACAGGCCAAGATCACTCCGGCCTTTAATCTCCCCTGCCAGTATGTGATCCATACGGTGGGCCCCATTGTGCAGGGACGTTTGACGAATCGGCACAGAGAGCTTCTGGCCTCCTGTTACCGCTCCTGCCTGGACCTTGCCCGGGAGTACAGAATCGACAGCATCGCGTTTTGCTGTATCTCCACAGGGGTCTTTTCCTTTCCCAACGAACCGGCGGCGGAGATTGCCGTGGAGACCGTCCGGGACTGGAAGGACCGGACACAGAGCGGAATGAAGGTGATTTTCAATGTTTTTCAGGAAAAAGACCAGGGGATCTACCGGCGGATCCTTGATCGCCATTCAAAAACTCCGGCGTGAGCTGGACACGGCGGAGGCCGTGGTGGTGGGGGCCGGATCCGGACTGTCCACCGCCGCGGGACTGACCTATTCCGGGGAGCGGTTCCAGCGGTATTTCCGGGATTTCGCGGAGGAATACGGCATTCAGGATATGTACTCCGGAGGCTTCTATCCCTTCCCGGACCAGCAGGAGTACTGGGGCTGGTGGAGCCGCAATCTCTACTATAACCGCTATGTGGACGCTCCGAAACCGGTCTATCAGAACCTGCTGGAACTGGTCCGGGAGAAGGACTACTTTGTCCTGACCACCAACGTGGACCACCAGTTCCAGAAAGCGGGCTTCTCCAAGGACCGCCTGTTCTACACCCAGGGGGATTACGGCCTGTTCCAGTGCTCCAAGCCCTGCCGCCAGGAGACCTATGACAATGAGGACGCCGTGAAAGCCATGCTGGACCGCCAGGAGGGCAGGAAGGTTCCCGTGGAACTGCTGCCCCGGTGTCCCAACTGCGGCAGGCCCATGGTGCCCAACCTGCGTACGGATGACAGCTTCGTGGAGGACGCCGGGTGGCACCGGGCGGCGCGGCGGTACGCGGACTTTTTGGAGGCCCATGAGACAGAGCATCTTCTCTTTTGGGAATTGGGCGTCGGGGGCAACACGCCGGGGATCATCAAGTACCCCTTCTGGCAGATGACCGCCCGGAACCCCAAGGCCGTCTATGCCTGCGTGAACTTAGGGGAGGCGGTGTGTCCGGAGGAGATCCGGGACCAGTCCCTCTGCATCGACGGGGACATCGGCGCGATTTTGGAGGCGCTGATCAAGCTCCGTAAGGGGGCCGTATAACAAACAAGCCGGGGACAAACGTCCCCGGCTCTTTTCATGTGGATTTTCTTAGAGCACGATCAGCTCTTTCGGGGCCTTCATCAGATTCCGGGCTCCGTCCTCTGTCACCACCACCACGTCCTCTATCCGGACCCCCAGTTTTCCCGGGATGTAGATCCCCGGTTCGGCGGAGATCACCGCCCCGGCGGGCAGGGGCTTGTCGTTCAACGAGGAGGCGTTGGGCTGTTCATGGATCTCCACGCCTACCCCGTGGCCGAAGCTGTGGGAGAAGTAGTCCCCAAAGCCCGCCGCCTGGATCACTGCCCGGGCGGCGGCGTCCACGTCTTTGCCAGTAACGCCGGGACGGACCGCGGCGATTCCCGCCGCCTGGGCCTGAAGCACCGTGTCATAGACCGTGCGCATCTCGTCGGTGGCATAGCCCACCGCCACGGTGCGGGTCATATCGGAGCAGTAGCCGTGGCAGACGCAGCCAAAATCCATGGTGACGAACTCCCCAGATCGGATCTCCTTCTCCGAGGGTACCCCGTGGGGGAGGCTTCCGTTGGGGCCGGACACCACAATGGGGTCAAAGGACTTGTCCGAGGCCCCGAAGCGCAGCATCAGGTATTGGAGTTTCGCGGCGATGTCCCGTTCCGCCGCCCCGGGCCGCACGTCGTTCAAAATCTCCACCAGGGCCTTCTCCCCGATCCGCTGGGCCGCTTCCAGGGCTTCCAGTTCCTCCGGATCCTTCACCTGCCGCAGGGTTTTGGGCAGTTTCCCCGCCGGAACCAGTTCGCATTGCAGGGACTTTTTGTATTTCTCATAGTCCGATACGGTCATGTATTGGTCGTCAAACCCTACCCGGCGGAGGTGTTCGGACTGGATCAGCTCATTGAGGACCACGGAATAGCCCCGTCCCGCCCGGATTTGCGCTACCGTCAAATAACCGCCCACGCGCTTTTCCGCCGCCTCCGTATAGCGCCCATCGGTGAGATACCAGGCGCCTTTGGGCGTAATCAGGGCGGCGCCGTCGGTGCCGGAGGAATGGAAGCCCGTGGCGTAGAAGCGGTTGGCCTCCTCCGTCAAAAGCAGGGCGTCGATGTCGTATTCCTCCAAATGTTCCCGGAGTGTCTGGATGTGGTTCATGAAACTGCCTCCTATGATTTTACTTGATTTGTTTATTTTATCTCATAGAAACTCCCCGCCCCTGCCGGGGCGGGGAAGAACTGTTTGCATCCAAAGGGTTATCCCTTGTAGTTCCGCATCCGCCACACGATGGCGGCCACCTGGCCCCGGGTGACGGTGCCCTCCGGCCGGAAGGCGGACACGCCGTTTTCAAAGTAGCCGTTCAGGATTCCGGCGGCGTTCAGGGCCTGGACGGAGGGGCTGTTGGTGTCCGAGAAGGGCTGGACGCTGGACAGGTGGGCGGTGCTCAGGCGCATGGCCCCCGCCGCCATCTGGGCCACCTGCAGGCGGGTAATGGGGGCGGTCAGGTCCACATTGGGCCGGGTGATGAACCCGTCCCGCCGGGCCTTTTCCAGATAGCCGCTGAAGATGTTGGCGTTGACGGGAGCCTGTTCCTCATAGCCCGCCGCCAGCATCACCAGTTTCAGCGCCGCCCCGTAGCTTACCGCCATGCCGGGACGGTAGGTGCCGTCGGCATAGCCGCCGATGACCCCAGCGTCCGCCAGTTCTGTCACGTACTTATAGCACCACACGGAGGAAGTCACGTCGCTGAAATGCCGGACCCCGTTGACGATGCCCAAATTGAAACCGCCCATGCCCATGGCGTTCCCCGCCGCGTCTAAGGCAACATAGGGAATCTCCACCGGGCCGGTATAGTCGGCATCGGGCACGAAGCGCAGGGCGGAGGCGGTCTGGGTGCCCTGGGGATAGGTGTAGATCTGGGCAAGAGACGCCAGGGACGTGCCATAGCGGACGACGCCCACAGCGGCCTCCGGCAGCGCCAAGAGCTGGAACCCCGCCGGGGTGACGCCGATGGCCTTAGACACCGCGTCCGCCAAGGCCGATACCGGGAAGGGCACCGCCATGCCCTTTGGCGTGGCTCCGTACACGTCCGCAATCTTCACCCGGGTGGCGCTGATGAGGACGGTGCCGTCCACACTGCGGCTGGCCTGGGCGCTGTCCGTGCCGTAGGCGGTGAAGGGGATCATGACGCAGGTGTTCAGGCCTCCGGCGGGAATGTACGTCAGTTCCGCCAGGTGGAACTGGGCGGTAGAGGCGGGACTGTAATAGAAGTCCTGATTGGCCCGGTTGGAGGCGGTCAGCAGCAACCGGGTTGTGGAGCCGTACGGACTGGAGCCGTAGTAGTTATAATAGAGGCCGCTGCCCGCCGCGTTGGAAGCGGGCACTTCCCGCAGCCGGACCCCGGACAGGGCCCCGCCGGGATACCGGTGCCGGAAATAGAGGCTGAAATCCTCCGCGTTGAGGCGGATGGCGTCGCCGTAGGTGGCGCTGTACCGGATGTCCCCCACATAGGCCGGATTCTCCGGCTCGTCCGGGGGATTGCCGGGGATCTCCGGGTTGTCCGGGGGCGTGGGGATATCGGGGTTATCCGGCGGATCCGGATTGTCCGGAGGGGTGGGGGTGTCGGGATTGTCCGGCTCCACAATGGGCGTATCCGGAATGGGCTCCGCCACCCGAAGGCTCACGGTGCCCGGGACGGCGGCCTGGTCCCCCCAGGCCCGGAAGTCCAGACGGATCTCCCCCTCAAAATCCCCGTCCGCCGTAAAGGACAGGCTGTCTAAGGGATAGTCGCCGTACTCATCGGAGGCGTAGAAGAAGGAGAAGTCCCCCAGGGACGCGCCGGGGAAAGTCCGGCTGCCGCTGGAAAAGGTGCCGCCGGTGACAGCGGGGGGGTCCGGGAAGGTGACGCGCTGCAAGGTGCCGCCGGTCTCCGCCTTATACAGTTTGGCGAAGTCCTCCCGGTTGAAGAACACGTTCTTGCCGGACACGGTTTCATAGGAGATGGTCCCCCGGGACCGGACCGGATCGATCTGGATGGCCAGGATTCCGGCGTGGCTGTCGTTTCTGCCGTGGGCCGTAAAGCCCAGGGTGACGGTGTTTCCCCCGCCGCCCTCCGCGGACACAAAGGCCAGTCCGTCCAAGGGATAGGTGCCGTAGTTGGAAACGGTGTCATAGAAGTCGAATTCTTCCAGGCCGTCCCGGTCAAAGCGGACCTCTCCCGGGCCGCCGTAGTCGTAGTACAGCACGCCGTTGGCGGAGCGCAGGGAACTGTTGGTCTGGAAGGTCACATAGCGAAGCGTATCTGACGGGGACCGCTCCTGGAAAAAGGACCGGAACTCCGCCCCCTTCCAGGACACGCTGTCCCCCGCTTCCAGGGTATACAATACATCGTATTCCCCGCTTCCAATGCGGATGGACAGCCGCCCCGTGCAGTGCTCCTGGTCCCCGCAGGCCGTGAAATCCACCGCCACGGTGCCGGAGGCGTCCTGGGCCGCCACAAAGGACAGGCCGTCTATGGGATAGTCCCCGTAGCGGCTGGTGCGGTCGTAAAATTTCAGCCGTTCCAGGGCGGTCCGGTCGAAGGTCTCCTCCTCCGCCCCCTCATAGTCATAGCAGAAGGTCCCCGTGCCGCCCCGTAAGGAAGGCTCCGCCGTAAAGGTCACATACCGGAGGGTGTCGTCCTCTCCGGCCTGTTGCTGGAAGAAGGTCCGGAAGTCCTCCCGCCGCAATGCCACGGCCTTCCCCGGCTCCACCCGGTAGGAGAGGTCCTCCGTGGCGGCCAGCGCGCCGGAGACACAGCCCGCCGCCATCAATGCGGCCAGCAGGAGCGCCCATATCCGGCGAATTGGAAAAAGTTTCTTGTTTTTCATGAAAATCCTCCGTTTACGCCGGATCCGGCGCCCTGGGATGCCCAAAAAGGTTCCTCTATACCATACGCCACTTTGCCCCGCAGTTCATGAACAAACTGTGAACAAATCCGGCCTGTGAAGCCGAAAAACGCCTTGACAAAGAACGCCTGTATGGTATACTCAAACATGGTGAATATTTCCCAAATTGTTGGTGGAATTGCGCAAAAAATCAGAACTTCCCATAAAATGGGAGGCCTTGAGGAGGAAAAAGTATGAGGTTCCAACACAAACGGATGCTGTCGCTGTTCTTGGCGGTGTGCATGGCCCTGAGCCTGTTTCCGGGCCGGGTGCCCGCGGCCCGGGCCCTGGAAGAGGACGGAAACGGCGGCGCGGAACTGCTCCCCGGCGTGGTCTTTGCCAACAACGCCTGCCCCTGGGGCAGCGCCATGACCTCCACGGGCTTCACCCTGAATATCCGGCTGGAAAGTGAGGGGGACGCCGCCTACCAGTGGCAGTCCAGCTCCGACGGGGAGAGCGGCTGGACGGACATTGCCGGGGCCGTGGAGGCCCGGTACCTGGTGACGGCCCCGGTCAGCGGCACCTGGTACCGCTGCCAGGTCACCATGGACGGCGCGGAGGCGTACAGCAAGCCCTTGGAGGCGGTGCTGTCCAACGCCAGCGACAGCGGCGATGTCCACGGGCGGGTCTGGACCAACGCCCAGATGGCCAGCCGCTGGTTTCTCAGCAACGGCCACATGGCCTACTCCTGCGACCTGGCGGCGGAGGGCAAGTTCCACGTTTTCGGCGAGTACGTACAGCCGGGAACGGGAAAAACCTATATGCTCCAAACCTCCTACGGCGTAGGCGGCTGGCGGATGTATTCCACCCAGGATACCGCCCCCAATAAGATTTTCTACAATATGTTCACGGAGCGGGACTATCACCTGGACGAGTGCCTGTTTCTGTTCCGGGACGAGCATCCCTACCGGGTGTACATCGGCCCCAACATGGAGGAGGGCTTCCACTCCCTGTGCGTCTGGACGGACACCCAGCTGGGTTCCAAGGCCCTGCTGGGGCAGTACAGCGACTATGCCGCCTTACAGACCATCCTCCGCAAGGACCGCTCCCCGCTTCAAATCTCCCTGGTGGCGGTGGAATCCCTGAGCCTTGCCACAGACGACACGGCCTCCATTGCCGTGAACCTGGAAAACGTGGACGCCTCCACGGATTTCCGCTTCTGCCTGGGCCGCTTCCGGGACGCCAACGCCTTCTGCTTCAATGAAAAGACCAGCGTCACCCGGGGCTATACCACGGACACCGTGGCCTCCAACGGCAAAACCTTTGACAACGTGGTGACGGTGGTAGAGGGCGTGGACTCCGGTATGTCCCTGTCCTGGATGAACCAGAGCGACGACGAGACAATCTGGTTCAGCATCGGCGCGGGCTCCATCAAAGACGCGGAGATCATCACGGACCCCTCCCAGGTGGAGGCGGAAACCCATCCCTGGAAGACCTTACAGGCGGCGTTTGACTCCGCGCCGAGCAATGGCACGGTGAGAAGGTTCCAGCTGGTGAGGCCCGGGGAGACGGCTTCCGGGCTCTATACGGCGGTGTACACCGACGAAAACGGCCGGATCGCGGCGGAGAGCGACGATACGTTCCTCCACATCGCGGCGGGAAAGAACATCCTTCTGGATTTGAACGGATGTACGATTGACCGGAACCTGCCCGGCTCCGCCGACGACGGCTGCGTCATGAGGGTGGAGGGCACCCTGACCGTGGAGGACTCCGGCATGGAGGGCCTGATCTGCGGCGGCAACAACTACGCCTCCGACGCGGAGGGCGGCGGCGTCCTGGTCCCGGACGGCGGCGGGTTTGTCCTCACCGGGGGCCAGATCGCCGGGAACCAGGGCTACTACGGCGGCGGCGTGGCTGTGGCGGAGGGCGGCTCCTTTGTCATGCAGGGGGGCAAAATCTCCGGCAATAACGGGACCTGGGGCGGCGGCGTGGCCAACAACGGCACGTTCGTCTTCTCCGGCGGGGCCATTATGGAAAATGAGGCCATGATCGGCGGCGGCGTGTTCAACAACGAGTCGGGCACCGCCGTCATGGACCGGGGATCCATCGTTCAGAACTTGGCTTACGGCGACGGCGGCGGCGTGGCGAACTACAACGACTTTACCATGCACGATGGCGTCATCGCCAACAACACCGCCACCAACGGCGGCGGCGTGGCCAGCGCCGACATGGGAACCGTCAACACCTTCACCGTGAACGGCGGCAGGATCTATGAGAACGAGGCGGAGGAAGTGGGCGGCGGCGTCATGATCTATGGCGGCGAGTTTGCCCTCTCCGGCTTCCCGGAGATCTCCGACAACACGGCGGACGGGGAGAGCGGCAACGTGTACCTGTCGGAGGACACGTACATCACGGTGGCAGGGTCCTTGAGCCTTTCGGTTTCCATAGGTGTCACCACGGAGGAGACGCCCCGGGGCGGGTCCCCGGTGGTGTTCACCGACGGCCTGCCGGGATACGGCGCGACCTCCGGCTTTTTCTCCGAGAATCCAGATTATGAGGTGCAGCTCAACAGCGGCGGGGAGGCCATTTTGACCCTGCCGTCCCCGGAACTGCTGACGCCCCCCGCCGCCAGGGAGCGGACCTACCACGGCGGCCCCCAGACGTTGATTGCCGCCGGGACCGCCGCCCACGGGACCCTGATGTACAAACTGGGGGAGGACGGCACCTATTCCGCCGCCCTGCCGGAGGCCACGGATGCGGGCCGGTATGTGATCTATTATAAAGTTGCGGGGGAAAGCGGGGACACCCCGGAGCAGACCCTGTCGGCGGTGATTGCCCCGAAACCCCTGACGGACGACATGGTGCGGACAGGCTTTTCGTCCACGGTCTATGACAAAACGGTCCAGACCAACGGCATCACGGTGGCGGACGGGGAGAGGACCCTCACGGAGGGCACGGACTACACCGTGTCCGGCAACGGGGCCATGAACACCGGGGACTATACGGCGGTCATCACGGGCGTCGGCAACTATACGGGCACTGTGGAGCGGGAGTGGACCATTACGCCGGTGGAGATCCAGCCCTCCGTTACTATAACGGGCTGGACCTACGGGGAGCTGTCCCACGCGCCCCAGGTCAGCGGCAATGAGGGGGACGCGCCCGCCTCCATCACCTACAAGCCCCAGGACGCGGGGGACGACGCCTATTCCCTGGACCTTCCGTCCAGCGCCGGGGACTACACCGTGCGGGTACAGATCGAGGCGTTTGACAACTATACCGCCGGAGAGGCCTTCGCGGATTTCACGATTGCGCGGCGGCCCCTGACCGTCACGGCGGCGGATCAGTCGGTGATGGAGGGGGAGGACATTGACGGCTCCGTCACCCGGGCGGCCCTCTCCGGGGCAGCCGGCGGGGATATCCTGGATTCCGTGGTACTGACTTCCACTTCCACGGAGGTGCCCACTACGGAGGGTTCCATTACCCCCAGCGACGCGGTGCTTCTCCGGGACAGCGTGGACGTGACGGAGAACTATGACATCACCTATGTCAGCGGCAGACTGACGGTGGAGAAGATCATCCGGGCGTATCCCGTGACCTTTTACGCCGACAGCGCCGGGGAGACCGTCTCCCAGCAGCACGATGTGCTCTCCGGTTCCTCCCTCTCCGATTACCGGGGCGTAAAACTGGATTCCGACACCCGGTATACTTTCGCGGGCTGGTCTTTGGAAAAGGGCCTCACGGAGTACAAGGACAACGAGGAAAAACTCCTGGACTGGGACGAGTTTGTCATGCCGGAGGAGCCGGTGGAGATCTATCCCGTGTGGGTAGAGAATCAGGTAAACATCCGCCTGGACCTGGGGGCCTATGACGCCCAGAACCAGCAGTCCTGGTATGACGGGGACAAATACGATCCGGAGACCCCGGCTACGATGGAGGCTGTGCGGAACCGGAACTTCTGGGAAAAGGCCGGGGCGCTGATTGTCATGGACCGCATCAACGAGGCCTCCCGGGACGGCTTCACCCTGGACGGCTGGTACACCCAGGGCGGCACGGCTTGGGACGCCGACTGGGAGATCGACCCGGAGTACTGCGACCGGAAGGCCGACGGAACGGTGAGTTTGACGGAGGACCCGGAGTACCGGAACTTCTACTATACTCTGACCCTGACGGCTAAGTGGACCCCCAATCCCTACACCATCACCTTTGAAACCGGCGGCGGCAGCGCCGTGGAGCCTTTGACAGTGGAGTTTGGCGGGGCGGTGCCTGTGCCGGAGGCCCCTTCGTGGACGGGCTACACGTTTGCCGGGTGGGATCCGGTCCTTCCGGAGACGATGCCCATGGGGGATGTCACGGTGGAGGCCCAGTGGACGGTCAACTCCTATACCATCACCTTTGAAACCGACGGCGGCAGCGCCGTGGACCCCATCACGGCTCCCTACGGCGCGTCGGTGACGGCCCCGGCGGATCCGGTGAAAGTGGGCTATACCTTTGACGGCTGGTCCCCGGATCTTCCGGAGACAATGCCCGCGGAAAACGTGACCGTCACGGCCCAGTGGACCCCCATTCCCTATACCTTGACCTTTGACACCCGGGGCGGCAGTGAGGTAGCCCCCATTACGGAGATCTATTGCGCCCCTGTTCCGGTTCCGGCGGACCCGGAGCGGATTGGCCATACGTTCAACGGCTGGGATCCGGCTCTCCCGGAGACCATGCCGGCGGAGGACCGGACCCTGACGGCAAAGTGGATTCCCAACCGCTATACGATTGCCTTTGACACCGACGGCGGCAGTGAGATTGAGCCGATCATTGACGCTTACGGCGCGTCGGTGACGGCCCCGGCGGATCCGGTTAAGCTCGGCCATACGTTTACGGGCTGGAGCGCGGCAATTCCGGAGACGATTCCGGCGGAGGATGTCACCCTCACCGCCCAGTGGACGGTCAATTCCTATACCATCACCTTTGACACCGACGGCGGCAGTGAGATCGAGGCCCTTACGGTCCCCTACGGCGCTTCCGTTCCGGGTTTCCCGGAGCCGTCCAGAGAGGGGTATACCTTCTATGACTGGGATCAGGAGATCCCCGGGACCATGCCGGCGGAGAATCTCTTTCTCACGGCAAAGTGGACCCCCAACTCCTATACCATTGTCTTTGACACGGCCGGAGGCAGCGTGGTAGAGCCTATTACGGCGGACTATGGCGCGGCGGTGACGGTCCCGGCGGATCCGGCGCGGGAGGGCTATGTCTTTGGAGGCTGGGATCGGGAACTTCCCGCCACCATGCCCGCGGAGAATGTTGTGATTGCCGCGAAATGGATCCCGCTCACGGCGGTTTACGCGGTGAAGCAGGTTCCGGACGGACGCTGGGGCGCGGCGGACCCGCTGGAAACCTTCCAGGGGGAGGTCTACACCGTAGGCGATCTCTACGGGGACGAGTATCTGTCTCCGTTATCGTACAGCTTTGGCGGTTACGCGGAGGAGGCGGAGCGGGCGGCCATTCCCGCAGACGGGACGATTTCTCTGACAGACGCGAAAGGAGCCCTGTACCTGTACTATGCCTTAGAAGCGTTCCCGCTGACGATTTACGCGGACACCGCCGGAAGCGTGATTCTGCAACAGGACAAGCGGCTGTATGACGCGCCGCTGTCCGATTATAACGATCTGCAACTTGCGGACACGGACCTGTACACCTTCGCTGGCTGGACGTTGGAAAAAGATATCACTGTTTACGACGCTGGGAAAGAACTGGACTGGGATACTCTCCGTATGCC